>NZ_JACBGN010000009.1 GCF_013401435.1 Streptomyces sp. BR123 | reverse complement strand
GGGGTCGGGGGTCGGGGGAGGTTTCCGTCCTCACGCCGTACAGCGTGGAGTGCTGCTCCCGTGTCACTCCCCGACTGCCCTTCACCCGAGGCGGGTCACCTGCTGGCTGCCGAGCTCGTACCGGGCCCCGACCACGGCCAGGCGGCCCGACGCGACCCGGCCCACGAGGTCCGGTTCGGCGGCCAGACTCGCCCGTACCCGGCGCACGTTCGCGGTGACGGCCGCGTCCGCCCGGGCGTGCCTGGGCAGGCGCGGATCCACCGCGGGGCGGATCCGGTCGGCGAGGTAGCGGATGTGGACCGGCAGCGGGGCGTGGGTGGCGTCCGCGTCCACCGCGGCCGCGACCGCCCCGCACCCCTGGTGGCCGAGGACGACGACCAGCGGAATGTCCAGTTCCAGTACGCCGTACGCGATGCTGCCCAGGACGGCCTCGTCCAGGACCTGGCCCGCCGATCGCACCGTCAGCAGATCGCCCAGCCCCTGGTCGAACACCAGCTCGGGCGGCACCCGGGAGTCGACGCAGCCCAGGACCACGGCGAACGGGTGTTGCCCGTCCATCAGGACCCGCCGTACGGTGCGGCTCTCGTCGGGGTGCTGCTCGTGGAGGGTGCGCCAGCGCAGGTTCCCCGCCGCGAGTTCCCGCCACGCGGGCTCGGGCCCGTCGGGCCGGGGTCCGCCCGCGCCGGGCCCGGGGCGCCTGCCCGATGCAGTCGAAGCGAAGCAGAGCAGCCCGGTCCCCAGGAGGGCGGCGCCGCCCAGCCCGGCCCGTACCAGCCCGCGCCGTGTGACCGTGGGCGGCTTGCCGCCGTTGTCGTCGACACTCATGTGCGCCGAAGGTAGCCGCCGCGGACCCGGCGGACAGGCTGCCACGGCGGTCCTCCCTCGGGCGACATGCGGCCGATCGTGTCGGCCACCCGGGGCGCTGCCCGGCCGGCCGCAGCCGGGGTCAGCCGCCGGGCTCGGCGGCCGTGGTTGCCACGCCCTCGTAGAGGCGGAACAGCCGCAGCCGCCCCCGGGACGGGCCCGTCGACGCCACCCACGACACCTTCTGCCAACCGCTCTGCGAGTCCTTCGCCCGCGCCGGGTACACCTCGCGGTCCTGGAACAAGCCGGGCGTGGGCGGCGCACCCGGTGACTGGCTCGACCAGACCATGGACGACCGGGCCGCCGAGGCCGCGGACGCCATCGCCCGGGCCGGGCAGCGGCCCGACGTCGACGGGCGACGGATCGGCCTGTGGGGCGCCGGCCAGGCCGGCTGGACCCTCCCCGAGATCGCCGCCAAGGCACCGGGGGGTGACGATGACCACCCGACCCACCACGTGCCGGCGCCGCCTGCTCCGCCCGCGCCGTACGGAGGCGTCCTCCCCTTCCGTGCACCGTAACGCTCCCGCCCGGAAGAGGGACCCGGGCGGGAGCGTTCGGGGGTGTTGCCGGGCGGCCGTCACACGCCGAGCGCCCGGCGGAGCCCGACCCGGTTGGTGCCCAGCTTGGTGAAGACCGCAGACAGCAGCTCCGAGACCGCGGGAGCCTCGATGCGCAGCTCCTTGGCAATGGCCGCGTTGTCGAGGCCGAGGGCGGCGTGCCGGGCCGCCGCGTGCTCCGCGACCGTCAGCGTGTCCTTCTCGGAGGAGTGCAGCCGGCGCGGACGCAGACCGGCCGACGCGAGCTGGGTGCGGGCCCGGTCGGCGAGGGCGTCCGCACCGCAGGCCACGGCGCTCTCCATGCCCCGGTACAACTGCTCGGCCGCCCGGTGCGGATCGCCGATGGTCTGCAGCGCCGTGCCGTGGTCGATGAGCGCGTGCGCGAACTCGTACGCGGCCGGGGACTGTTCCAGGTGGGAGACCGCATCCTGCAGCAGGACCGTCGCCTGCACCGGGTCCGTGGTCGCCGCCGCGACGCGCAGCGCCTGGCCGATCACACTGGACGCGCCGAACGCGCGGGCCCGGGCCACGGCCTCGGCCGCCGTGGCCCGCGCCAGCTCCGGGTTGTACGTCGCCTGGGCGAGGGCCAGGTCGAGCTGCCAAGGACTCCACGACGGGTTCCGTGTGCCGCGCAGGTCGAGGCGCCGGCCCGCGGCGGCCAGCTGCTGCTCGGCCTCCTCGATCCGGCCCTGGGCCAGCAGGAGCCGGCCCCACACCGCCTGCGGGTCGGGATAGACGATGGCGCGCGGGAACCCTTCCGCCAGCCGGTAGGTGCGGGCGACCTTCTCGGCCTGGGCGAGGTGGCCGCGGGCCAGCAGCGTCTCGATGAGGGTGCCGATGGCGTACCACTGCGCCGGGATGTCGTGCCCGATGCGGTTGGCGATCTCCAGGCCGTTGCGGACGAAGTCCTCGGCCTCGGCGAGCCGACCGCGCCGGTACCGGACGTAGCCGAGGAGCGTGTACACGAACGACAGGTGCGCGCCGCGCCACCCCTTCGACTCGAAGTCGAGGATGCCCTCGTTGAACAGCTCCTCGGCGCGGCCCGGCTGGTCGCAGTACATGAGGGTGACCGCGATGACGGCGGGCACCTCGAAGCCGAAGTCCTGGTCGGTCCAGCTCATGCCGCCGTCGAGCGCCTGCTCCGCGAACTCGAGGGAGGTCGCGACGGGCTCGCCGCGCATGGCGGCGTCCCAGGCGCGCATGCCCAGGATGTGCCGCTCGGCCAGGCCGCGGCCGGCCAGCCGCTTGGCGAACTGGGCGAGGAGCCGTGACCTGGCGGGCGAGTTCTCCTCGTCGACCCGGACCGCGTTCCACTTGAACTGCTCGGCCTGCATGCGCAGCCGGGTGCGGGAACTCGTGGCGTGCCGGGCCTCCTCGGCCAGCAGCTCGGCGGCGTCCGCCAGCCGGCCCGTGTGCGCCAGCGCCTGCGCGAGCCGGTACGTGATCGACTCCCGGAGGCCCTGGGCGATCTGCGGCTCCTCCAGCGCCGTCCGGAGCTGGTTGATGGTCGTCACGGGGTCGTGCAGGAGGTTCGCCGAACCGAGTTCGAACAGCACCTCGGCCCGGTCCTCGGCCTCGGGCGGTTCACGCAGCGCCCGGGCCAGGTAGCGTCGCGCGGCGTCGGGCGCACCTGCGGAGAAGCTGTCGCGCGCGGCCTGGCGCAGCTGCTGCACCACCCACGGGTCGCCCTCCGGGTGCATCTCCAGCAGATGGCGGGCGGCGGCGGTCGTGCCGTGCCCGTCGTCGATGAGGGCCTGCGCGGCCATGCCGTGCATGGCGACGCGCACCCCGGGCGGGATCGACCGGTAGACGGCGGTGGCGACGAGGGGGTGGAAGAACTCCACGACCTCCTTGCGCTGCAGGCTGGTCAGGACCGTCAGGATGCGGGCGGCACGCAACTGCTCGATGGCATCGGCGGCCTGCGCCTCGCCGAGCGCCGCGACACGGCAGACGATGCCGGTCGGGATCGCGGTGCCCAGTACCGCCGCGGCCCAGGCGAACCGGACGGTCGACGTCCCGAGCTGCTCCAGGCGCTCGATGAGACCGCTGCCCCTGACGGCGGAGGCCAGATCCCGCAGCTGCGAGATGTTGTCCTGGTGCGGCTTCAGCCCCCGGTCGCGGCCCTTCATCGCCAACTCGACGACCTCGAAGGGGTTGCCGCCGGTGATCGCCCAGCACTCGCGGCAGAACACGTCGTCGGCGTTCTCTCCGAGGGCGTCCCGGACGATCTGCGCCACTGCGCCCGTCGTGAGGGGGGCCAGTTCGTGCGGCCGGGTCCCGCGCCGACCCATCAGGGTGCTCAGGCCGCCGGCATCCGTGGGGATCTCGTCCGGACGGCAGGCCACCATGATCAGCATGGACAGTTCCTCGGCGCGGGACGCGAACGTGGTCAGCCACGCCAGGGACTCCGCGTCCGCCCAGTGCGCGTCGTCGAGGATGAGCACGACCGGCGCGCTGCGCACCGTCAGCTGGGTGACGATCCAGTCCAGGCCGTCGCGCACACCCTGCGGGTCCGGCGCCGTCGGGCCCTTCCGGGCCGCGGCCAGACCGAGCGCCGGGGCGACGATGGAGCGCCAGTTGCCGAGCGCCTTCCGCCGCTCGTCCTCGGCCATGGCCGCGAACACCGGCTGGATGAACTGCCGCATCACGTGGAACGGCACCTGCCGCTCCTGTTCGCCGCCGCGTGCGAACAGCACGGTGCAGTCGTGCTCCACGGCGTACCGGCGGGCCTCGCCCAGCAGCGTGGTCTTGCCTATGCCGGCCGATCCCGCGAAGGTCAGCACACCCCCACGGCGGGTGGCCCCGCCCGGACCCTGGTCGGATACGCCGCGCACATCATCCACTGCGCGTCGGATCGCCAGCAATTCGGACTCCCGCTCCAGCAGGGGCTTCTGCGCCCCTCCTCTGGGTTCCATGGCATACGACATTCCTGCCCCCTCCTGCGCGTGCGGCCGAGTGTATGGCCCTGGGGACGAGACGTTGCCGAATCACGTTGCATTCTCCGTATCCCGCCACCCGTGCGAGTGCAATGCTGTACCCTCCGCGTGCTTACTCGCGGTGGATTGATCGAGAAATGGCGGGAAGCGACCGCCAGGAGAACGCGGACGACCGGACCGCGCCGGTGGTCCCGGCGCGGTCGGGTCGAGAGGGTCGCACGGGGTCAGCGGCGGGCGACCGGAATCATGGGCAGTTCGCTCGGCTGCGGGATCCCTGCCGGAACCTCCCGTACGGCGACCCCCGGGGCGGGCTCCAGGTGCCACCGGGTGGCCACGCTCGCCACCGCGGCGAGTATCTCCGCCACCGCGAACGAGTCCCCGATGCACTTGTGCTGGCCCGCACCGAACGGGATGTACCGGTGGGCGCGCGGTCGTTCCCCCTCGTCCCGCCGCCAGCGGTCCGGATCGAAGACCTCCGGGTCGCGGAACAGCGACGGGTCCCGGTGCAGGGCGTACGGGCTGTAGGCCAGCTCGGCCCCTGCCGGGACGGACACGCCGCCGAGGGTGATCGGGACCAGGGCGCGCCGGGTGAACAGCAGCGGCGAGTGCAGCCGCAGTGCCTCCTGGAAGACGTGGTGCGTGTACGTCAGCCCGCCGAGGTCCGAGGGGCGGACGGGACGCGTGCCCACCACCGCGTCCACCTCGGCGTGCAGGCGCTCCGCGACCTCCGGGTGGCGGCCGATCTCGTGGAACATCCAGGCCAGGGTGGTTGCGGAGGTCTCCGTACCGGCGAGCATGATGGCGATCACCTCGTCCCGCACCTGCTCGGGATCCATCGTCCGGCCCGTCTCCGGGTCCGTGCTCGACAGCAGCATCGAGAGCAGGTCGTGGCGGCCCTCCGCGTCCCGGCCCCGGTACTGCCCGATCACCTCGTCGATGATCCCGCGCAGGCGCTCCGCGGCCGTGTCGAAGCGCCGGTTGAGCGGAATCGGCAGCCGGTCCAGGGACTTGGGCATGACCGCGCGCAGCAGCATGCCCTCCAGGACGACCGGCAGGGAGCGGTGCACCTCGGCGACGGCGGGGCGGCTCAGCTCCCCCGAGAAGACCATCTCGGCGACCGAGGACATCGCGTAGCGGCGGGTCTCGGTGACGATCGAGACCTCGTGCCCGGCCGTCCACGACGAGGACATCGCCTCGGCCTGCCGGCACATCGCCTCGGCGTACCCGGTGATGTGGTTCCGGTGGAACGCCGGCTGGATCATCCGCCGCTGGGTGCGGTGGAAGTCGCCGTCGGTCGTCACGATCCCGTTGCCGAACACGGGGCGGAGCCGGTCGAAGATCCGCCCGCGGCCGAACCGCTGTGCCTGCCGGACCAGTACGGAGTGGACGTGCTCAGGGGTGGTCAGGACGTGGACCGGCCAGGTGCCGATGTCGATCCGTACGACCTCGCCGTGGTTCCGCAGCGACGTCAGGAAGGCGATCGGCTCCCGCCACAGGGGCAGGGCGTGACCGAGGAGCGGTAATCGCCCCGGCGCCACGAGGGCACCGGCCGCGGGGCCCCCTTGTTCCACGCGTGCCACGGGCGGACCCCCTCGTCATGCCACCGATACCAGGTCCGGGCGGGTGTACGCGGACTCCAGCCCGGCCGCGAACCTTTCGTCGCTGTACCGCGTGCACTCGTAACGCTGCCACAGATCCGCACCGATCATCCAGTCTTCATAACTGCGTACGCATCGGGAGACCGCCTCGCGCAGGGCCGGGTCGGTTCCGTCGCCGGCGTCCAGGAGCCGGAACAGGCGCCCCTTGCAGTCCAGGTATTCCTCTATGCGGGCGTGGATGTCGCCCTCCACCGTCCGCAGCGCGTCGGCGAGCGAGCACCGGTCCCGGGTGGCGACGAGGGTGACGAGGTTGTTGGTGTCCCCGCAGGAGTGCTCCTTCGGCAGCGAGAACATGTCGTTCTCCCAACCGATGATGTCCAGGGTGCTCGCGACCACCGCCCGGAACTCGGGCAGGTCGTGGACGTGCTGCGGCACGTCGATGCCCAGCCCCGCCTCCACCATGTCCATCATGGGCAGCAGTTGGGAGCTGTGCCGGCGCAGGAGGACGTGGTCCTCGACCGTCGGGCGGACGCCGGCCCGCCGGTTGCACGCCTCCTGGTCCAACGAGCGCAGCACGAGCCGGAAATGGGCCTGGAAGCGGGCCGTGGCCGGTTCGGACAGTCCGGCGAGGATCCGGTCGCACAGCTCGGTGAAGCCGCGCACGAGCGGGTTTCCCTCCGCCGCCGCGCTGTTGATCCGGCCCGTGCGCAGGTAGTCGCCGATGGCGCCCGCGACGGGCCGCCATGCGGCGAGCTCGCCGTTCCTGATGAGGTGGTCGTGCTGGTCGTCCAGGACGAAGGACCAGGCCATCCACTCGGCGAGGAGGACGACCGTCTCGTACGCCACCTCGCCGCTGACCCGGCCCGCGAGGTGGCCGAATCCGATCCCCGCGAACTGGTCCACGGCATCGGTCACCAGTTCGTGCCCCACCGTCCAGGCCGTCGCTTCCGCATTGGCGCGCGCTGCGTGCGGGTGCTTCGCGTTCCCGAAAGGCAGATGGAAATCCGGGACGGTGAAATCTGTGAGCCTGGCCATTTGGTCCCCCCATGAAGAAGTCTCGTCCGTCGGTGCTCGGTCACTGTGAAACATGAGCACTGCGACCTGGAGCGTTCCCCATTTACTGCGAAACTTTCATGGGGATGTGTGATGTTTGTGGGGAAGAATCGATCATATGTCGAACGGTTCCGGCCATCTGAAGGGCAATTAACCCCCAGGAGGGACGGCGCTGTCAATGTCAGACGATCGAACAGTATGAATTGGTCCCGAAAACCCGTGCCGTCTATTCGTACATAATATGTGGTTGGCATAGTCGACGGCGGCCGCGGACCCGGGCGCGTACCACCGGGCCCGGTTGGCCGGGATGCTGCGGGGGAGCGGGCAAGTGGTCGAAGAGCGCCTCGGGGACAGGGGGTTCTGCCTAGACTGCCGGTGGGCATGGCAGTGCGGGAGGGGTGGGGGAACGTGGTCGAGGACCGTCCGGCCGAACCGGATGACGGCGGCCCCGAAGCCGACGTCCTGGGCGCCTATCTGGAAGGGGTGCGGGCCCGCCTGAGCGGGGAGCGGTTCGAAGTGGTCATCCGTGCCGTCCAGGCCACCTGCGCCCTGCTCGGTGAGAGCCCCCACCGGACCGTCGTCGAGGTGCCCGGCGGGGGCGAACTCGCCCCCGAACTGCAGCGCGAGTACCTTTCCCTGCTCGCCGTCATGATCACGGGGAGGCGCGACCACCACCTGGTCGCCCTCGCCGCCCCCGAGGGCGACAAGGGCTGGGCGGTCGTCGAGACCACCGGCCCGCGGTCCGAGGACGCCGAGCGGATGTGGATCCAGGCCCAACTCGACGGCATTGTGAGCGCCGGCAAGCCGTCGTCCCCCTGACCGGCGCCCGCGGCGGGCGGGCGACCTGGTCGAGAATCCGGGCCTGGAACCCGTTCCCGGGCCTGGTCAAACGGGGGCGTGCGCGAGGATCTCGGCCGCACCCCACACCGCTCCAGCACGGGAGGACCTTCATGGCCCGCCGTACACACCGCGGCCTCGTCGCCGCGGCCACCGCCACCGTGGCACTCTTCGGCCTCGCCGAGCCCGCTGCGGCCCTGCCGCCGGAGGCGGGCGCCGGCCAGGCCGGGCTGCCGCCGGCCCGGATCTTCATGGTCAACCCCGTCCAGTCCACCGGCGACCGGACCCTGACCGACGGCAAGGACGGGGCCGCCGCCGTGCCCGAGTCCGCGTACACCCTCGCGGCGCTGCGGAACCTGGACGGCAGCGGATCGCTGTCCGGGAAGTGGGCGTACGTGCGCTCGGACACCGGCGCCTCGGCCCGAATCGCGGACGCGGGCGCGTACGACCGGAACGACGACCGCTTCGAGCAGGTCATGGCGTACTTCTGGGTCAACGAGGCGCAGGAGTACCTCCAGGGCCTGGGCTTCGGCAGCGAGTTGCCCGGGGCCAACGACCGGCCGCAGCCCGTCCGCATCAACCAGTGGGGTGCCGACAACTCCTTCTTCACCGACAAGAAGGCCGAAATCCGCTTCGGCAAGGGCGGTGTGGACGACGCCGAGGACGCCGAGGTCATCGTCCACGAGTACGGGCACGCGGTGCACCACGCCCAGGTGCCGGGGTTCGGCACCTCGCCGGAGGCGGGCGCGATCGGCGAGGCCTTCGGGGACTACCTGGCCGTCGCGGTCGGCTCGCACGCCGCCGCGAAGTACGGCTGGCCGGGCGGCGCCGACCCGGCGTGCGTCGCCGACTGGGACGCGGTCGCCTACACCTCCGCCCCGCACTGCCTGCGGCGCACCGACAGCGGCAAGGTGTACGCCGACCGGGTCGGCGAGGTCCACGCGGACGGGGAGATATGGTCCCGGGCGCTGTCCGACATCCGCGGGGCGCTCGGGGCGCGGACCGCCGACCGGATCATCGTGAACGCGCAGTTCGGCTTCCGCCCGGACACCGGCTTCCGGGACGCGGCCCTGACGACGATCGCGACGGCGCAGCGCATGTACGGCACGAGCGCCGCGAACGCCGTGCGCGACGCGTTCAAGGCCCGGCAGATACCCGGCGTCGTCTGACACACCGGACAGCAGCCCCCGCGGACCCGCGTCGCCGCCTCGGGACTCCCGTCCGGAGGCGGCGGTTCGAGTGGCGGCCGCTCCGGGGCACGCGTGCCGCCGGGGCGGTCACCCGGCCAGGTCCCACAGCTGCTGTACGCACAGCACCACGAACAGCAGCCCGGCGGCCCCCAGCATCGCGTTGCTCAGCATCCCGTTGCGCCAGGCAGCAGGCGTGCGTGCGGAGTTGAGCAGCCAGAGCAGGGTCAGCGCCAGGAACGGCATGAAGAGCGCGCCCACCACCCCGTACACGATGACGAGCCCGAAGGGCTGGTCCAGGAAGAGCAGGCCGATGGGCGGGAACGTGAGCCAGAGCAGGTAGGCCCGGAAGGGCAGCGACCGCTCGGGGCCCGTCCCCGCCGGGACGAGCGAGGGCCGGTACTTGGCGGCGAAGTCGGCGAACATCAGGCTGACGCCGTGCCAGACGCCGATCAGCGAGGTATAGGACGTGGCGAAGAATCCCACCAGGAACAGCTTGGCGGTCGCCGCACCGTAGCGCTCCTCCAGGACGCCGCTCAGGTCGAGCAGCCCCTTGTCGCCCTTCGCGAGCGCCACCCCCGACGCGTACAGCAGCTCGGCCCCGACGAACAGCATGGCCACCACGAAGACGCCGGTGGTGAGATAGGCGATGCGGTTGTCGAGCCGCATCACCCGCATCCAGCCGGTGTCCGTCCAACCCTTCGCGTTGACCCAGTAGCCGTACGCGGCGAGCGTGATCGTCCCGCCCACGCCGCCGATCAGGCCGAGCGTGTAGACCAGCGAACCGTCCGGCAGGACCGGCGCGAGACCGGTGAGTGCCGAGCCGAGGTGGGGCGTGACCCGGATCGCGAGGTACACGGTCACCGCGAACATCACTCCGACGAGGCCCGTCATGACCTTCTCGAAGACGGCATACCGGTTGAACCATACGAACACCAGCCCGGACAGGCCGCACAGCACCGCCCACACCTTCAGGTCCATCACGCCCGGGAACAGGGCGGCCAGCGGGAGCGCGCTGGACGACATCGCGGCCGCGCCGTAGACGAACCCCCAGACGACGACGTACCCCGCGAAGTAGACGCTGGTCCAGGGCCCGAGGCTGCGCCAGCCGTCGAACAGGGTGCGGCCGGTGGCGAGGTGCCAGCGGCCGGCGGCTTCGGCGAGGGAGATCTTGACCAGGCAGCCGATCACCGCCGCCCACAGCAGGGTGTAGCCGAACTTGCTGCCCGCGATGAGGGTGGCGACGAGGTCCCCCGCGCCGACACCGGTGGCCGCCACGACCATCCCCGGGCCGATGGACCGCCAACTCGGCTTGCGCGGCGCCTGGTTCTCGCCCGCTCCGGTGCCGGTCTGGGTGGTTTCCGCCATCCGTGGCCGCCTTCCCGCTCGCCTTGGTGATCCGCATCACCCAACCGGCTCGGCGGCCCTCCCGCAAGAGGACCTCCCTGCGGGAGCCGGGGGAGCGACGCGTGGCCCGCGTGGCGTGCGGGGCGGCGGGCCCGGCCCGTCTACCGTGGGCCGGTGCGCCTCGCCCCCCTCGCCGTCGCCGTGGTCGTCGTGCTCGGCGCCGCCGCCCCGTCCTGCACGCGGACCGTGTCGCTCCCGCAGCCCGGCCTGCGCGCGGAGGCCCAGAGCCGGGACCTGGCCGCCCAGGTGACGGGCGTCCCGTCGGCCGCGCTCGGCGCCACCCACCGCCCCGGCTGCCCGGTCGGTCCCGACCGGCTGCGACTGATCCGGATGAACCACTGGGGCTTCGACGGCAAGGTCCACCGGGGGGAGATCGTCGTCCACGAACGCGTGGTCCGCCCGCTGCTCCACGTCTTCGGCGAGGCCTTCCGGGCCCGGTTCCCGATCCGCCGGATGCGGCCCGTCTCGGCGTACGGCGGGGACGACGCGAAGTCGATGGCCGACGACAACACCTCCGCCTTCAACTGCCGCCGGGTCACCGGGGACGCCTCCCGGCTCTCCCGGCACACCTACGGAGACGCCGTCGACATCAATCCCGTGGAGAACCCCTATGTGGACCGCTTCGGCACCGCTCACCCGCCCGCAAGCCGGCCCTACCTCCGCCGCGACCGCACCGCGCCGGGCATGATCCGCCCCGGCGACGTCATCACGCGGGCCTTCGCGGAGGTCGGCTGGCGCTGGGGCGGCCGCTGGTCCCACCGCGACTACCAGCACTTCTCGGCGACCGGCGGCTGAGGGCTTGCAAGGAAGCAACGCCTCGATTCCTGTGCGGCCGTGAACGAGGTGAACGCGGCGCCGCTCCTGCCCGCTCGTGCGGGAGTGGTTGCCAGGCGGGGTGCGCCGGCCTCGGGGGAGGGCTCACTCACCTGACGACGCACGGGCGGACCGGGAGCGGCGGCCGGACCGAGACGACGCGCCGTGCCTGCGCTCCGAGTGCGGAGAAGGGCCGCCTGTGCGGTGGTCATGCGGCTTCCACCCAGGCTCGCGCGCGGGCCAGGCGGCGTAGTTCGACCAGGTCGGCGTACGAGTGGGCGGCGTCGGTCCAGTACGGATGGGCGTACAGGAGGCGTAGCTCGTGGATCAGGGCGCGCCGCAGCGGGGCGGTGCCTCCCCGCGGCTGCCGGGCGAGGGTGGCGTAGGCCCGGATCACCCTGATCTGGGTGAGGAGGAGGTCATCGGGGAATTCGGTTCGCACCATGCCTGAATTAGGCCACCTGTTCGATTTTGGGGGCAAGCGGAATCCGGGCGCCGGGGTGCTCGTATGTTCGTGCGAGAAGTCACTCGCGCGTGTCCCGCTCGGGCCTGCCGCACGCGCCGTCGATGACCAAGGACGCGGGGCGGGACACCTCAAGGGGCCGGCGGTACGCTCCCGGCGCCCGGTTGCCCCGGGGCCCGGCAGCAGCCGTCCCCGCGACACCCGGCGTTGGTGCGGACGCCACACCCAGCCCCTAGTTTCCTCAGCGCTTCCCCCCGTTCTCCCCTGCTCTCCCCATCTCCGAGGAGTGACCGTGGAACGTCGTACCTTCCTGCGCGGCGCTGTTGTCGGCACCTCCGCCGCTGCCTTCGGCGGCACGCTCATGCGCGGCGCCGCCTACGCCGTCCCCGCCCAGCCCGGCCCCGGCCCCTACGGGGCGCTCGGCCCGGCCGACGCGAACGGGATCATGCTGCCCGGCGGCTTCAGCAGCCGCGTCATCGCCCGCTCCGGCCAGACCGTCTCCGGCACCTCCTACACGTGGCACAACGCGCCTGACGGCGGCGCGTGCTACTCCGACGGCACGGGCTGGATCTACGTGTCCAACTCGGAGATCAACCCGTCCGGCGGGGCGAGCGCGGTCCGTTTCAACTCGTCCGGCACCATCACCTCCGCGTACCGGATCCTCTCCGGCACCCGCCAGAACTGCGCGGGCGGCAAGACGCCGTGGAACACCTGGCTCTCCTGCGAGGAAGTCAGCCTCGGCTATGTCTACGAGACGGACCCGTGGGGCGTGAACGCCGCCGTCCGGCGGCCCGCGATGGGCCGGTTCAAGCACGAGGCGGCCGCGGCCGACCCGGGCCGGCAGGCGGTCTACCTGACCGAGGACGAGTCGGACGGCTGCTTCTACCGCTTCCTCCCCACCACCTGGGGCAACCTCTCCTCCGGCACCCTCCAGGTCCTGGTCGCCGGCTCCGGCACCTCTGGCTCCTTCAGCTGGCAGAACGTGCCGGACCCGGACGGCTCGCCCACCACCACCCGCAACCAGGTGTCCGGCGCCAAGCGCTTCAACGGGGGCGAGGGCTGCCACTACGCCAACGACACGGTCTGGTTCACCACCAAGGGAGACAACCGCGTCTGGCAGCTCAATCTCGCCGGCAACACCTACGAGCTGGCCTACGACGACTCGCTCGTGGTCGGCGGCAGTGCCCCGCTCACCGGCGTCGACAACGTCACCGGGTCCTCGTTCGGCGACCTGTACGTCGCCGAGGACGGCGGCACCATGGAAATCTGCGTGATCACCCCGGACGACGTCGTCGCGCCGTTCCTGCGGATCACCGGGCAGTCGTCCTCCGAGATCACCGGTCCCGCCTTCTCGCCCGCCGGCAACCGGCTGTACTTCTCCAGCCAGCGCGGCACCAGCGGCAGCTCCTCCGGCGGCATCACCTACGAGGTGACGGGCCCCTTCCGCACCTGACCCCGCCCGCTCCTCCCGCACACCGCGCCGCGGCCCCGCCGGCCCCGGTGGGGCCGCGCCCGTCGCCGGCCCCGTGTGGCGCCGTGCATAGTGGGTAGACGGGACGCCCCGAGCCCACAGGAGAGGTGAGGACGTATGGCCGCTGACATGGCCGACCTCATCGGATACAAGGTCGAGGCCTCCGACGGGACCATCGGCAAGATCGATCGGCACAGCGAGTACGTCGGGCGGCAGTACATGGTGGTGGACACCGGCCCGTGGATCTTCGGACACCATGTCCTGGTGCCTGCCTCGGTCGTCAGCAGGGTGGACGAGGAGAACAAGACCGTCCACCTGTCCGTCACACGGGCAGAGGTCAAGGACGCGCCCGAGTTCGAGCGCGGCCAGCACCAGGACGACATGGCGTCCATCCAGATCATCGAGCACTACTACTCGAAGAACAGCCACACCTGAGCCCGCGCCCCGCCCGCCGCCCCGCACCGCCGCTCAGTGGCGCGGCCGGCGCTCCGCCGCGGCTTTCAGGTAGCGGCGGAGGGCCGCGCTGTCGTCCATGACGTCGCGGTCGTCCTCCTTCACGGGCAGTCCGTTGACCTCCATCGAGGGGGTTCCGCGGACCCAGGACGCGCCGAGCGTCCGGTCGGCGGCTTCGACGAACTCGCGGTGCCGTGCTGTGCGCACTGCGTCGTCGAAGTCGCCGTCGCGCAGCCCCTCGACCGTGGCGGCCAGGTCGAGCAGGCCGTCCGTGCTGAAGCCGCCGCGCCGCTTGGCCGAGGCCTGTCCGTCGTAGACCGCTTGGTGCAGGTTGACGAACTTGCCCTTGTCCAGAGCCGCGCGCAGGGCGTTGACGGCCCGCTTGGACCCGGAGCCGAGGAACGAGCCCAGGGCGAACTGCAGCCGGACCTCGCCTGCTGCCGCCATCCGGAGCAGGCGGGGCCCGGTGCCGGTGGTCTCGAAATCGGCGCAGGCCGGGCAGCTCGGGTCCTCGAAGAGCTTGACGGTGAGCTTCGCCGACGGGTCACCGACCACGATGGTGGTCCCGTCCGAGCCGAGTGCCTGCGCCACGGGCCCGATCGGCCCGGTCTCACGCCTGCCCGACCTTCCCATCGGCAGGCATCCGGCGGTCGCCGGCGCCACCGCGGCCGCCCCGATCGCCACGAGCACCTGTCGTCTGGACCTGACCTGCATGTATGTCCCCTCCTGTGGTCTGAAGAGGCGAGCGTACGCACTCCGGCCCGGGCTCCCGGCGGCGGGTTCGGCCGGCTGTCGGTATGCGGCCGGCCGCCGGGCCCGTGACCAGGGCCGACCAGTCCGCCAGATCGGCTGCTTCGGAAGCGGAGGACCCGGCCCAGGCCGTGTAGCCGTCGGGGCGGACGAGGAACAGGCCGCGGCCGTAGCCCTCGTAGGCGCCTATGCGGGCGGTGCGCAGCTGCGGCAGCGGCGGCAGCTGCTCCGGCAGGTCGGTGTCGACGGCGAGCAGGGTGAAGTGCGGTCCACGGAAGAGGTCGAACAGCCGCAGCCCGTCGCGTCGGCCGTCTGGGGCGCGGTCGCCCGCGGTGAGGGCGTCCTCCGGCAGGCCGGAGCGGGTCTCGCGGGAGAGCGACGAATCCCGGTGGTGGATGCCGAGCTGGCGGGTGGCGGCCCCGCGGCGCGCCTCGCCGCGGTGGATGCGCGTGGACAGTCCCAGCACGGCGGCCGCCTGGGGCAGGCGCTCCTCCTCGTATGTGTCCAGCAGGGCTTCGGGGGCGCCGTCGCACAGCACGGCGGCGAGCTTCCAGCCCAGGTTGTAGGCGTCCTGGACGCTGGTGTTGAGGCCTTGGCCGCCGGCGGGGGAGTGGATGTGCGCGGCGTCGCCGGCCAGGAAGACCCGCCCTTCCCGGAACCGGTCGGCGAGGGCCGCGTTCACCGTGAAGTCCGAGGCCCAGCGGACTTCTCGGACGTCCGCGGCCGGGACGTGGGTGAGCTCGGCCACCAGGGCGCGGACGTCGTCGGAGGAGAGGTCGGGGCGCACTTCGCGGTACTGGCCGACGAACTGGAACTCCTGCGTGTGCGGCAGCGGGCACAGGGCGGCGAAGCCCCGGCTGCCGTCCTCGGCGGGAGGGAACAGGTGCCAGTTGTCGCGGTCCAGGTGGTCGACGACCACATCGGCCACGACCAGCGGCGTGGGGTCGACGCGTTCGCCGGACATCCTGATGCCGAGGAGCCGGCGGACCGTGGACCGGCCGCCGTCGGCGCCGACCGCGTACCGCGCGCGTACCGCCACGGCCGGCCCGCCGTCCGACGAGAGGAGGGCATCGGCGCCGTCGGCGTCCTGTGTGAGAGCCGTGAGCTCCGTGCCGAACCGCACCTCACCGCCCAGTTCCCGCAGGCGGGCCAGCAGGATCTCCTGCGTGCGCCACTGCGGCAGTATCCAGGGGCCGGTGTAGGGGGCCTCCTCGGTGGGCGCGGCCTCGTCGAACATGGTGTGCTCGCCCAGCCGCACGCCGTCCTTCCACGCCATGCCGACCGGGGCCGCGCCGCCCCGGCGCAGCACCTCCTCCAGCACGCCCAGGTCGTCGAATACCTCCAGCGTCCGCGGCTGGATCCCCTTGCCGCGCGAGCCCGGGAACAGCCCCGCCGCCCGCTCCACCACCAGCGGGCGCACACCCCGCCGCGCCAGACAGCAGGCCAGGGCCAGGCCGGTCGGGCCCGCGCCCACCACCAGCACATCCGTCACGCCGACAGTCCCGATCTCGTCCGTGCGTGCGCTCATCGTCATCCCCGTTCGTCGGGCGGGCGCATCGCGTACCCGCCGCACATTCCCCGTCTCCAGCCTCCTTAACGTTGTTAAGGAGGTGGTGGCACGAGGATGCCCTTAACGTTGTTAAGCTGTCAACCCCGATGATCCGGACGCCGCGCGTCCGTGCGACCACAGGAGAGAGGCGGGCGATGACCCCCAAGCCCGACCGCACGCCGCCCCGCGTCCCACCGCTGAGCCGCGTGACCGTCGCCGAGGCCGCCCTGCGCCTGCTGAACGAGACGGGGCTGGAGAAGCTCACACTGCGGGCCATCGCGGCCGAACTGGATGTGAAGGCCCCCGCGCTGTACTGGCACTTCAAGAACAAGCAAGAGCTCATCGACGAGATGGCCACCGAGATGCACCGGCGCATGACCGCCGACCCGGCGGCCGTGCTGCCGTCACACGGGGCCGGGGCGGAAGGGCCCGAGTGGCGCGCGATGCTGCTGGCCGGCAACCGCCACCTGCGGCGCACGCTGCTGTCCTACCGCGACGGCGCACGCGTCTTCAGCGGCTCCCGTTTCACCGGCACCGGGCACGGCGAGCAGGTGGAGGCCCACCTCCGGGCACTGCAGGAGGCGGGACTGGGCCTGCCTCAGGCCGTCCGGGCCCTCGCGACCGTCTTCGTCTACACCCTGGGCTTCGTCACGGAGGAGCAGGGTGTCCACCCCGTCCCGGGCGAGCGGCGGGAGGGTTTCGACGTGGCCGAGCGCGGCGAGCGCCTGGCCGACTACCCGCTGGCCGCGGCCGCCGGGTCGCACCTCTTCGAGGACTTCGACGCCCAGTTCGAGGAGGGGCTCCAGCTCATCCTCGACGGCATCGCCGCACGCTACGGCGCGAGCTGACCGTGTCCGGCCCCCCTCTGCCGCGAGCGAGACGAAGCCGGCGATACCGAGCCCGAACACCACCGGGGCGGGGAGGGGTACGCGGCTTGTGTGAAGAACACGAACCCACGGCCGGGTGGGTCCCGCTGCCCGCTGCCCGCGGCGCCGGCGGAGTCGGAGGCGGCGAAGATGCGCTGCGGGCCGCGTTCCGGCAGGAGCCGGGGCATGGGGACCGACTCCGCGTCCGTCCGGCGGTGGGCATCCGGATTGCTGCACGCCAGTTGCCAGTGACAGCCCGCTGGCAGGAGCGGGTCGGTTCAGTCCTCCCCGTCGTCCGGCAGCTGCTGCTCCGACCAGATGACCTTCCCCTCCGGCGTGTACCGCGCCCCCCAGCGCCTGCTCAGCTGGGCCACCAGGAAGAGCCCGCGGCCCCCCTCGTCGGTGGTCGTCGCGTAGTGCAGGCGCGGTGAGCTGCTGCTTCCGTCGAAGACCTCGCAGGTCAGCACCCGGTCGCGGAGCAGGCGTACGCGCACCGGTTCCGCGCCGTGCCGGATCGCGTTGGTGATGAGCTCGCTGAGCACCAGTTCGGTGCCGAACGACAGCTCCGACAGCCCCCACTCGTCCAGCTTCTCCATGGCGACCGCGCGCAGCGTCGCGACCGCGCTGGGCTCGAACGGGACCTCCCACTCGGCGATCCGGTCCGTCGGCAGCACCGAGGTCCGCGCGACCAGCAGGGCCACGTCGTCCCGGGCGCGCACCGGCAGCAGTTCCTGCAGCACCGCCGCCACCGTTTCCTCCGGCTTGCGGTCGGCGTGGGCGAGCGCGGAACGCAGGAGGTCGAGCCCCTCGTCGATGTCCCGGGCGCGGTCCTCGATCAGCCCGTCGGTGTACAGCACCAGCTGGCTGCCCTCCGGGAGCTCCAGCTCCGCCGCCTCGAAGGGGAACCCGCCGAGCCCGAGGGGAGCCCCGGCGGGGAGCTCGGGCGTCTCGACCCGGCCGTCCGGGTACACCACCGCCGGCGGTACGTGGCCCGCGCGCGCCACCGTGCAGCGCTGGGCCACGGCGTCGTATACGGCGTACATGCAGGTGGCGCCGAGCAGGCCGCCCTCGGCTCCGCCGCCCTCCCCGTTCTGGTCGGTGTACTGCACGAGGTCGTCGAGGCGGGCCAGCAGTTCGTCGGGCGGCAGGTCGAGGGAGGAGAAGTTCAGCACGGCGGTCCGCAGGCGGCCCATGGCAGCGGCCGCGTGCAGTCCGTGGCCGACGACGTCGCCGACGACGAGGGCGACCCGGCCGCCGGAGAGCGGGATCACGTCGAACCAGTCGCCGCCCACGCCGGACTGCGCGGGCAGGTAGTAGTGGGCGACCTCGACGGCGCTCTGCTCGGGCAGGTCGCGCGGCAGCAGGCTGTGCTGGAGGGCGACGGCGAGGGCGTGCTCGCGGGTGTAGCGGCGGGCGTTGTCGATGCTGACCCCGGCTCGGGCGACGAGCTCCTCGGCGAGGGAGAGGTCCTCCTCGTCGAACGGCTCCGGCTTCTCGGAGCGCCAGAAGTTGACCACGCCGAGGACGACGCCGCGGGCCTTGAGCGGCGCCGTGATCAGGGAGTGGACCCCGTCCTCGACGATGGCCCGGGCGCGCGGCGGGTCCTGCGCGTGCCAGCCGGGGGCGTCGGCCAGGTCGCGGATCACCTCGGCCTTGCCGCTGCTGAGGCCGCGCGCCTGCGGGGTGGAGGGCAGGAAGTCGATCCGCCGGCCGCGGGGGTACAGGGGCACGTCGTCACGGATGCCGCTCACGCCGGTGCGGCGCAGGTCGACGGCGGCTGCGGTGGGCTCGTCGCCGAGCAGGACCGGTTCTGCGAGGTCGACGGTCACGAAGTCCGCGAAGCGGGGCACGGCGACGTCGGCCAGCTCCTGGGCGGTCCGCTCCACGTCGAGGGTGGTGCCGACGCCGACCCCGGCGTCGTAGAGCAGCCTGAGCCGTCTGCGGGCGGCCTCGGCCCGGGTGGTGAGGACCTGCATCTCGGTGGAGTCCCGGATGGTGACGGCCATGCCCTCGTTCCTGCCGCCCGAGGGCCGGGTCGGCCGCTGGTTGATGACCAGCAGCCGCTCTCCGGCCTCCATCACCTCGTCGGTGGCCTCCCGGCCCGAGAGCAGCAGGTCGGCCAGGTGCCCGTCGAGTTCCGGGAGGTCGCGGATGTGCCGGCCCTCGGCGTCCGGCGGCAGGCTGAGGAGTCGTTTCGCCTCGTCGTTCGCGAGGAGCAGCCGGCCGCCGCGGTCCGTGATCAGCACCCCTTCGCGCACGGAGTGCAGCACCGCGTCGTGGTGCTCGTACATCCGGGTCATCTCGAGCGGGCCGAGGCCGCGGGTCTGGCGGCGCAGGCGCCGGCTGATCAGGGCGGCGCCTGCGGTGCCGAGGGCCAGGCCGGCCGCGCTGGTGCCGAGGATCACGGGGAGCTGCCGGTCGACGACGCCGGTCACGTTCTCGACGGTGAGCCCGGCCGACACCAGTGCCTCGACCTTGCCCTTGTCGCCCTCGGAGAAGACGGGCACCACGGCCTGGATCTCCTTGCCGAGCGGGCCGTCCACGCTCTCGGTGTAGACACGGCCCTGCAACGAGGGCTCGATCGTTCCGACGAAGCGTTTGCCGATCCGGTCGGGCAGCGGATGGGAGTACCGGATGCCCTTGGTGTCCATCGCGACGATGAAGTCGACCCCGGCGGCCTTGCGCGTCTGCTCCGCCAGTGGCTGGAGGGTCTTGGACGGGTCCGAGGAGCGCAGTGCCTCGCGCAGCGCGGGGGAGTGCGCGAAGGTCTCGGCGACGGCCACGGACCGGCCGCGGGCCTCCCGGTCCACGTCGTGGCGCGACTGGAGGACGAGGGCCAGCACGGCGCCGGCGGCGAGCAGCACCACGATCGCCACCTGAAGGACGAATACCTGTCTGGCGACGCTCCGCGGGCGCTTCCCGCTCAGTGACCGCACCGATGTCCCCGGCACGGGTTGCAAGGACGGGCCACGAGACCATTTGTAGCACTGTCTATGGCCGTCGGCCGGGAGTACCTGCGAGGTACGTCCGCACCGGCGCCCCCGATGCCGCCAATGCCGCCGCTGCCGCGGGACTCTGCGTCAGCCGGTGCGGCCCGCCCGCCAGGCGGCGAGGACCTCGTCGACGTCGAAGACGGACAGCCGCAGCGGCGGCCCGGGCGGAGGCCTGCGCAGCGCGGCGCGGATCTTCTCGTTGATCTCCGCGAGGACGGCGCGCACCTGCCGCTCCGAGCGGGCCGCGTGCACCGCCTCCATCGCGTCCTCGGCCTCCTTGCGCAGGGCGAGGCTCGGTGGCAGGCCGGCGAACCCTTCGCGGTGCAGCTTCTCCTTGACCCACCACATCTCGTCGTAGGGGGCGTCGGCAGAGGCCAGCGGTCTGCCCATGCCCTCCAGCCGGTCGAACGCGCCGCGCTCGGCGGCTTCGCGGATCTGCCGGTCCACCCAGGACTCGAAGCTGACGCCCGGTGGCTTGCGCTCGGTCACGGTTCCTCCCTCGGTTCCGACCCGGCTCCCCCCGGGCGCCCTGCCGACGGCCCCCGGCTCCCCGCTCCTCGTTCCCCGGTCCTTCGGCCGGCTGAAGCCTCAGGCGCCAGCGTAGCGCCGCGCTAAGTATCTTGACGTCGAGATTGATGCTGCGGCAGGCTACCCCAAGGTATCTCGACATCGAGATACCTTCACAGGGGACTCGGGAGGCCCGGCATGAAGCGGCGCGGCGGGGGACACGCGAGAGGGGAAGAGGCAGCCGGAAGCGGCCTGATCGCACAGCTGCGCCGGCCGCCCGGCGGCCGCGACGCCCGGATCATGTTGTTCGGCCAGCTGCTGGACCGGACCGGCACCGGAGTGTGGGCCGCGTCCTCGGTCCTGTTCTTCACCTTCGTCGTCGGGCTCGATGCCGGGCAGCTGGGCCTGATGCTCGGGGCCGGCGCGATCGCGGGCATCACCGGATCACCGCTCGCCGGACACCTCGCCGACCGCTACCGGCTGCGCCCGCTGCTGATCGCCTGCCATCTTGTGCGCCTCGCGGCTCTCTGCGCCCTGCTCGTGGTCACCCGCTTCGACGCCCTGGTGCTCGTCGTCGCCCTCACCCAGCTCGGGGACCGGGCCGCCAAGACGCTGGAGATGCTCTTCGCCACCCGCGTCGCCGGCGAGCGGCGCGCCACCTACCAGGCCCTCTCGCGCAGCGCGGCGAACGCCGGCTACGCCGTCGGAGCGGGCATCGCCGCCCTCGGCCTCGCTGTCGGGACCCGGGAGGCGTACGCGTTCCTCATCCTCGGCAACGCGGTGTCGTTCCTGGCGGCCGCGGTGCTGGTGTGGCGCACCCGGGAGCCGTACGGCCACGGCCGCCTCACCGCGCCGTCCCAAGCCGGGGCTCCGAGGTGCGAAGACACCGGGGCGGACGGGGCGGGGGCCGACCGAGCCCGGGCGGGCGGGGCCGCGCAGAGCACGCCCGCGGGCGGCGGGCGCAGCCCGTGGCGGGACGGCGGCTACCTCCGCTTCGTCCTC
This sequence comes from Streptomyces sp. BR123, assembly GCF_013401435.1. Taxonomy (GTDB): domain Bacteria; phylum Actinomycetota; class Actinomycetes; order Streptomycetales; family Streptomycetaceae; genus Streptomyces. Next base: position 39,568 of record NZ_JACBGN010000009.1, on the reverse strand, counting down.
CTCGACATCCCGCTGAACCTCGACGACGCCATCCTCACCATCGGTCTGCCGCTGTGGCTCGTCCACCGCACCGACGCACCCCACGCCCTCGTCCCGGCCATCCTGGCGATCAACACCGTGCTCGTCGTCGCCCTGCAGCTGACCGTCTCCGCCCGGGTGGCGGAGCCGCGCCGGGCCGCGCGCGCCTCCGCCTGGTACGGGCTGTTCCTGCTGGCCTGCTGCGCCGCCGTCGCCCTCGCCCCCGCCCGCGGGGCCTGGACCGCCTCGCTCGCCCTCCTGGCCGCATCGGTGCTGGTCACCGCGGCGGAGCTGGTGCGCTCCGTGAGCTCATGGGAACTCGCGGTGTCGCTCGCGCCGCGGAACGCGAGGGCCTCGTACCTGGGGGTGGCCGGGATCTCCCCGTCGGTGCAGAAGGCCGCCGGCCCGCTGCTGCTGACCGGCGCGGTCATGCCGGCCGGGCCCGCCGGATGGCTCGTGCTCGGCGCGGCGGTCGCGGGGCTGTCCCTCGTACAGCGCAAAGCCGGGCTGCGTCGGCTGGACACCCTCCTGCCGGCGCCCGCCGGGCCCCGGCCCCCGGCCCGGGAGGACACCGCGCCCGTGCCCTCGACCCGCCCGCCCCGGCGAATGTTCTCGGCCCATGAGGGGTAGGCGACTTTCGGCAGGTCGCACGGCCGGAAGGAACGGGGCACCATGCCATGAGCGAGGAGATCCGCAGGCTGGCTCTCGGCAGCGGAGCCAGAGGTGTCGTGGCCCGGTGCCGCGACTTCACCCTGGACGCTCTCACCGCCTGGCAGTGGATCGCCCGGCCGCCCGGCGACGGCCGACAGGCCGCGGACCGGCAGTACGGCCCCGGCGGGCAGCACGGCAAGGAGGCGGCCGATGAAGACCCCGACCGGGCCGAGGCCGCCGAGGACGTCCTGCTCATGGTCTCCGAACTGGTGAGCAACGCCTGTGTGCACGCGGGCGGCCCCAGCGAACTCGTACTCCGCCGCACCCCGGACCGGCTCCGTCTGGAGGTGGGCGACGGGAGCCCCGAGCACCCCCGCCGCCGCACCGCCACGGACCCCGCCCTCCCCGGCGGGCACGGCCTGCTGGTGGTGGAGCGGCTCGCGCGGGACTGGGGCTGGGAGCCCCGCCCGGACGGGACCGGCAAGACGGTCTGGGCCGAGGTGCCTTCACCGCTCCCGAGGCAGCTGCACTAGACGGCCGGACGGGAGCGCCGCCGGACCGCCGCACCGAAGCACACGGGGCACCGAAGCACACCGGGCCGAAGCGGGTCACGCGTCGTCGAGGTCGAGCAGGCTCGCCCGCAGCATGGCCAGCGTCCGGCTGAGCAGCCGCGAGACGTGCATCTGGGAGAGCCCCAGCCGCTCGCCGATCTCGGACTGGGTCAGCTCGTCCCCGAACCGCAGCGACAGCAGCGTGCGCTCGCGCGCGGGCAGCGCCGCCAGCACCGGCTTGAGGGACTCCAGGCATTCGATGCGGTCGTACGCCGTCTCCTCCTCGCCCAGCGAGGGCCGGTCGGATCCGGGCTGCCGTTCGCCGTCCTCCCGCGCCGGCGCGTCCAGGGAGCGCGCCGAGTACGCGTGCGCCGCCTTCTGCCCCTCGGCGAGCTCCTCTTCGCTCACGTTCAGGTGCTCGGCGATCTCGCCGTCGGTCGGCTCGCGGCCGAGGTCCTGCTCCAGGGCGTCGTGCGCCTTCGCGGCGCCGATCCGCAGCTCCTGCAGCCTCCGGGGCACCCGGACGGCCCAGCTGGTGTCGCGGAAGAACCGCTTCATCTCCCCGGTGATGGTCGGCAGGGCGAACGTGGTGAACTCCACGCCCCGCGCCGGGTCGAACCTGTTGATGGCCTTGATCAGGCCGATCGTCCCGACCTGGACGATGTCCTCCATGGGCTCGCTGCGGCCGCGGAAGCGGCGCGCGGCGTACTTCACCAGGCTGAGGTTGAGTTCCACGAGGGTGTTGCGCACGTAGGAGTACTCGGCCGTGCCTTCCTCAAGGGCCCGCAGTCTGCGGAAAAGGGTCTCCGACAGAGCGCGGGCCTCGCCGGTGCTCACACTCAGCGTGTCCTGCGGGATTCCTTCGGTGACCTCTGCGTAGAGCATGTCGGCTCCTCCGACGGATGGTCGCGCCGCACCGCCGTGCGACCCGGCCGTCTCGTGAGCTTTCCTGAGGGATATACCCGCGCGGGACCGCCGCGAAAGCAGCCCGCCGGACCGGGCCGGTCGGCTCGCCGGATCAGGCCCGGTATTCCTCGTTCCGCAGCGCCAGCCGGACCGCCCACAGCACCGACACCAGGGGTACGGCCACCACCGCGCCCACCAGCCCCGCGGCGATGGTCCCCGCCGCGACCGACAGCGCCACCACGACCGGGTGCAGCCGCACCGCCCAGCTCATCACCATCGGGTGCAGCACGTGCCCTTCCAACTGCCCGATGACCACGATCAGCGCGACCACGAGGGCGGCGACCAGCGGCCCCTTGGACGCCAGCGCGACGACCACGGCGACCGCAAGCGCGATGGGGGACCCGATGAGCGGGACGAACGCGAGGAAGAACTCCAGCAGGGCCAGCGGCACCGCCAGCGGGACCCCCAACGCGTACAGCGCCACCCCGACGAGCACGGCGTTCGTCGCGGCGACGAGGACGATCCCGTGGGTGTACCCGGTGAACGCCCGCCACGCCGCCCGGCCGGCGACCCGGGCCCGGTCGCGCCCGCCCGGCGGGAGCTGGCCGCACAGCCAGTTCCACTGCCGCTCGCCGGACGCGATGAAGAACACGGCGCAGAACAGCCCCAGCGCCCCCACGGCCAGCGCGTGCGCCACCCGGCCCGCGCTGTCCCAGGCCGTGCTGAGCAGCGCAGTGCGGTGGCTGGTGAGGTACGAGCCGATCCGCTCCCGCAGGTCGGTCAGCGCGCCGGGGGCCATCCCGAACGGCGCCCGGTCCAGCCACACCTGCAGTCGGCCCAGGCCGACCCGGAACTCCGCGATCAGCGCCTGCCACTGCACGGCCACCGTCTCGCCGATGCCCACGAGCACGCCCATCAGGAGCACGGCGCTCCCGGTGATCGCGAGGGCCACCGCCGGGGGGCGCGGCATCCACCGGTCCAGCAGGTCCGCCACCGGTCGCAGCAGCGCGGCCCCGACCAGGCCGAGGAAGACGGCCACGGCCACCTCGTGGAAGCGGCCCAGGACCGCGAAGACCGCGTACACCGCCGCGCCGACCACCAGCAGCCGCCAGGCGTGCGCGGCCGCCGTCCGCAGCAGCGGCGACACCGCCCCCGCGCCCGCCCCGGCCGGTGGCAGCCTGCGGCCGCGGACACCGGCGCCCGCACCGGTCCCGGTCCCGGCCCCGTACCGGGCGCGGGTGCGGGCGCGGGTGCGGCGGGCCGCCACCCGGATGGAGGAGCGCGGGCCGTCCTCGCGCGGGCCCGCCGCGCGACGGTCCGGCCGCGCCGCGGATCGCCTGATCATCTACGCGTGTACCGCCTCTGCCGGTGGCGAAGGGCCTGTCGCCGTACGAGGTGCCACGCGGGGCCGGACGGCGCACGCACCCGCCGGAGGATTCGCCCGAAGGAGGCGGCCGGACGCCGGATGCCCGGTTTCCCGGATTCCCGGAGTTCCGCGGACGGGCATTCCTGCCATGCTTGAGGTGAGTCCAACCGGGCAGACGCGGTACCCACCTGGGGACCGGTCGGCCCGGGCCCCGGACCGAAGGAAGTGAGCCTGGTGCGCATCGCCTTTCTGACCGCGCCCGCGGGCGTCGAGGAGATCGAGCTCATCGAGCCGTGGAAAGCCGTGCTCGACGCCGGCTGGGATCCACGGCTGGTGTCCACGGAGCCGGGGGAGGTCCGCGCCTTCCGGCACCTGGAGAAGGCAGGCCGCCACCACGTCGACGACGTGCTCGGGGACGACGCGGCCGGGGCCGCGGACGGCTTCGACGCGCTCGTCCTGCCCGGCGGCCTCGCCAACCCGGACGCCCTGCGCCTGCACGAGGGGGCCGTCCGGTTCGTGCGGCGCTTCTTCGACGCGGCCAGACCGGTCGCGGCGATCTGCCACGCGCCCTGGACCCTGGTGGAGGCCGATGTCGTACGCGGGCGCACACTCACCTCGTGGCCGAGCCTGGCGACCGACATCCGCAATGCCGGGGGCACCTGGGTGGACGAGGAGGTCCACGTCTGTCGCGCCGCTCCCGCCACCCTGGTCACCAGCCGAAAACCGGCGGACCTGGACGCCTTCTGCGGGGCGTTCGTCAAGGAGTTCGACAGGGAGTTCGACGCGGGGTTCGAGTCGGGTACTTCGGCGAGGAGTTCGGCGGAACATGACCACGGTCGGGGTTGAGGAAGAGTACGTACTGCTGGACCCCGCCACCCACCTCCCGGTGGCCTGCGCCGAGGAGGTACGGGCCCGGGCGGGCCTCGGGACCTGGGTGGACGAGGGTGAGGTCCAGCACGAGCTGCTCCAGGCGCAGGTGGAGGTCGCCACTCCCGTCTGCACGGACCTGGAGGAGGTCGGTGGCCACCTGCTGCGGCTGCGGCACGCGGTGGCGGCGGCCGCCGAACAGGAGGGGTGCGTGGTCGCCAAGACCGCCACCTGGCCGCTCCGGGACGGCTTGCCGGTACCGGTCACCCGGGAGACGCGCTACCTGAAGATGCGTGAGGAAGCCGGCCGGCTGGTCGACGAACAGCTGATCAACGGGATGCACGTGCACGTCGCGATCCCCGACCGGGACACCGGCGTGGCGGCCATGAACCGGGCGCGGGTCTGGCTGCCGACCCTGCTGGCGATGTCCGCGAACTCGCCCATGTGGGACGGGCGCGACACCGGCTTCGCGAGCTGGCGCACCATCGTCTTCGGCCGCTGGCCGGTCAGCGGCCTGCCGCCGCACTTCGACTCGCTCGCGGACTACGAGCAGCGGATCGACGCGCTCGTGGAGTCCGGGATGATCGCCGACCGGGGCCAGCTGTACTGGCAGGCGCGGCTGTCCGAGCGCTACCCCACGATCGAGCTCCGGTGCCTGGACGTGCAGCTGGAGGCCGATGACGCCGTGCTGCTCGCCGGCATCGCCCGGGCTTTGATCACCACTGCCGTCAACGAGGAGAAGGCGGGCGCGCCGCCGCCCGACTGCGCCCCCGAACTGCTGCAGGCCTCCCTGTGGCACGCGGCCCGGTACGGGCTGAGCGGCACCCTCCTCGACCCGAACGGGCGCCGGCAGAGCGCCGGCGACGTGCTGTACATGCTGATCCAGCACATCACCCCGGCCCTGGAGGAGGCCGGGGACCTGCGGGAGGTCAGCGCCCTCCTGCACCGGCTGCTCCGGCAGGGCACCCCTGCGGACCGGCAGCGCCGCGCCTTCACCGACGGAGGGATCCGGGCCCTCACCGACCTCATCACCACCAAGGACGCCGCGGACTGACCCGGCGTCCGCAGGGCCCGGCCGGACCGGTCCGACCGGGCCACTTTGCGGCGCGCCGCCGCCCCGCTCCGCCCCCGCAGCCTGTAGCAGAGGGGGTACCGGTACGGCGGCCGCCGGGCCGCGGTGCGGCGGCGAGGCTCGGGAGGCCGGATGACGTCAGTGGACCCCTCACCCCATGGCGCACCCTCCGCGTCCGAGGGGTCCTCCCGGCCGGCGGCGGGGCAGCGCACCGAACGCCGCGTCGGCCAGGGCGCGGCGCTGCTGCGCTGGCTGTCGACCACCGATCACAAGGTGATCGGCAACCTCTACCTCGTGACGGCCTTCGCCTTCTTCCTGTTCGGCGGGGTCCTGGCCCTGCTGATGCGGGCCGAGCTCGCCCGCCCCGGCAACCAGATCTTCTCGAACCAGCAGTACAACGAGCTGTTCACCGTGCACGGGACGGTGATGATGCTGCTGTTCGCGACCCCCACCTTCACCGGCTTCGCCAATGCGGTCATGCCCCTGCAGATCGGCGCGCCCGACGTCGCGTTCCCCCGGCTGAACGCGTTCACCTACTGGGTGTACCTCTTCGGCGCCCTGATGGTCGTGTCCGGGTTCCTCACGGAGCAAGGGGCGGCCGCGTTCGGCTGGTTCGCGTACGCCCCGCTCAACGGGGCCGTGTACGCGCCCGGCCCCGGCTCCGACCTGTGGGTGATGGGGCTGGTGGTGTCCGGGGTGAGCACCATCCTCGGCTCCGTCAACTTCATCACCACGATCATCTGCCTGCGCGCGCCCGGGATGACCCTGTTCCGCATGCCCATCTTCACCTGGAACGTGCTGTTCACCTCGATCCTGGCGCTGCTGGCCTTCCCCGTCCTCGCCGCCGCCCTGCTGGCCCTCGAAGCGGACCGGAAGTTCGGCGCGCACGTCTTCGACGCGGCGTACGGGGGCGCCCTGCTGTGGCAGCACCTGTTCTGGTTCTTCGGCCACCCGGAGGTCTACATCGTGGCCCTGCCGTTCTTCGGGGTGGTCAGCGAGATCCTGCCCGTCTTCAGCCGCAAGCCCATGTTCGGCTACCGCTCCCTCATCGCCGCCACGATCGCCATCACCGGGCTGTCGGCGACGGTGTGGGCGCACCACATGTTCGCGACGGGCGCGGTGCTGCTGCCGTTCTTCGCCCTGCTGTCCTTCCTGATCGCCGTACCGACCGGAGTGAAGTTCTTCAACTGGATCGGGACCATGTGGAGCGGCTCGCTCTCCTTCGAGACGCCGATGCTGTGGTCGGTCGGCTTCCTCGTCACCTTCCTCCTCGGCGGGCTGACGGGCGTCCTCGTGGCCTCGCCGCCGCTGGACTTCCAGCTGACGGACAGCTATTTCGTCGTAGCGCACCTGCACTACGTCCTGTTCGGCACGATCGTCTTCGCAACCTTCGCCGGCTTCTACTTCTGGTGGCCCAAGCTCACCGGCCGGATGCTCGACGAGCGGCTGGGCCGGATCCACTTCTGGACCCTCTTCACCGGCTTCCAGACCACGTTCCTCGTCCAGCACTGGCTCGGCGAGGCCGGCATGCCCCGCCGGTACGCCGACTACCTGGCCGGAGACGGGTTCACCGTCCTCAACTCGGTCTCCACCATCGGGGCCTTCCTGCTGGGGCTGTCCACCCTGCCCTTCCTCTACAACGTGTGGCGGACGCAGACCCGCGGTGTGCGGGTGACCGTCGACGACCCCTGGGGCTGGGGGCGCTCACTCGAATGGGCGACGAGCTGTCCACCGCCCCGGCACAACTTCCACACGCTGCCGCGGATCCGCTCCGAGTCCCCGGCCTTCGACCTGCACCACCCGGAGGTGGTCCGTGAAAGGTGAGGCCTGGCTGTTCACCGGCACCGCCCTGTTCTTCGCGGTCACCATGGCGGTCTACGCCTGGTTCTCCGGGGAGCCGGCGGGAACCGCGGCCCTGGCCGTGTCGTTCCTCATGACGGCCCTCGTCGCCGCGTTCCTGTGGCGGCAGTACCGGCGCGGCGGGACCCGCCCGGAGGACCGGGCCACGGCCGAGGTCCGGGAGGCGGGCGGGCGGCGCGAGTTCTTCCCGGGCCGCACCTACCTCCCGGTCACGGCGGCCGCGGGCACCGCCCTGATCGGCCTGGGCGTGGTCCAGGGGCTGTGGCTGTGCCTGGTCGGTTTCGGCGTCCTGCTGCCCGCGGTGGTCGGCTTCGCCTTCCGCACCCTCGACCACCCGCAGTAGCAGGGCGGTACGCGGCCCGGGGCCGGGAGCCGGTCCGGGTCCCTCAGCCCCCGTCCGCAGGCGGCCGCCGGTCCGGTCCGGCCAGGACGTCCTCGACCGCGCGGCGCTGCCCGGCGGTCACCGGGTAGGGGACCCGGTCGGCGTAGTACCAGGCGGAGAGCGCGGACCGGACGCGCCGCGCCGGGCCCCGCAGCCGCCCCGCACCGGCCGCCGGCTGCGGGCCCGCCGACGGAAGGGGCTGCGGCCGCTCCCGTACGAGGATGCCGCGCCGTTCGTCGGCCGACAACGGCCGGTGGCGGGGGCGGAAGCCGCCCTCCACCCCCTGGACCACCAGCCCCGATTCCGCGCCCCCGGCCAGCTCGGCGGCCTCCCGCGCCTGCAGTGCCAGGCACAGCCGCCGGGTGGTCCAGAACGCGATCACCGGCGCTGCGAAGAACGCCACCCGCAGCGCCCAGGTCACCCTCACGACCGGCACGTCGAAGACGAAAGCCGCGATGTCCTGGCCGCCCGCCACGAGCAGCACGGCGTAGCAGGACAGCGCCCCGACCGCCAGCCCGGTGCGCACCGGCCGGTCCCGCGGCCGGTCGCACAGGTGCCGCTCGCCCGGCCCCGGCGTGATCCAGCGTTCGAAGAAGGGGTAGGCGTACAGCACCGCGAACAGCAGTCCCGGCAGGACGACCGCGGTGAGCAGGGGGTTCCAGTTCACCGTGTGGCCCCAGAGGCGGGTCTCCACGCCCGGCATCAGCCGCAGCGCCCCCTCCAGGAACCCGATGTACCAGTCCGGCTGGGAGCCCGTGGAGACCAGGTCCGGCCGGTAGGGGCCGTACACCCAGATCGGATTGACCTGCGCGGCGCCCCCGAGCACCGCGAGCACGCCGGCCACGGCCAGGAACAGCCCGCCGGACTTGGCCACGTAGTTCGGGAAGAAGGACAGGCCGACGGCGTTGCGGGCGGTCCTGCCGCGGCCTGGCCACTGGGTGTGCTTCAGCACGAACACCAGCAGCACGTGCACGGTCACCAGGGCCACCAGCAGGCCCGGGACGAGCAGGACGTGCAGGGCGTACAGCCGGGGCACGATGTCCTCGCCGGGGAACTGGCCGCCGAAGACCAGCATGCTCAGGTACGTGCCGACGACCGGAACCGACAGCATGATCCCCTGCGCGATCCGCAGACCGGTGCCCGACAGCAGGTCGTCCGGGAGCGAGTAGCCGGCGAACCCCTCCAGCAGCGCCAGCAGGAAGAGCGTGACGCCGATCGTCCAGTTGAGCTCCCGCGGTCGGCGGAAGGCGCCGGTGAGGAAGACGCGCAGCATGTGCACCCCGATCGCGGCGACGAACACGATCGCCGCCCAGTGGTGCACCTGGCGGACCAGCAGGCCGCCCCGCACGTCGAAGCTGATCGTCAGCGTGGAGTCGAACGCCCGGCTCATCGGCACGCCCTGCAGCGGCTCGTACGAGCCCCGGTAGACCTCCTCGGCCATCGACGGGTCGAAGAAGAAGGTGAGGTACACCCCGGTCAGCAGCAGCACCACCAGGCTGTACAGGGCGATCTCCCCCAGGAGGAACGACCAGTGGTCGGGGAAGACCTTGCGCAGCACCGACCGGGTGAGCTCCGCCAGCGGCAGCCGCGCGTCCAGCCACTCCGCCCCGCGTACCGCCGGGCTCCCTGCCCTGGCCTTCCGTCCTGTCGTCCGCGTCGATGCCGGCACCCGGTGCACCTCCTGTCGGGGCCCTCGCCGTCGCAGGGAGGGGATGGGGGAGGGGCCGGGCGAGCCGCCCCGAGTAGCCGCAACGCTACAGAAAGTGGTCAATGCGGATCAATTCAGACACGGTGCTCCGGGTACGAGGCGCATCATGGTGGTACCACCGCCGACGGGCGCGCGGAGAGGCGTTCCGTGCTGCCGCACAGTGCCCGACGTGCGGGCCACCTTCCCTGACGCGAGGATGGGGCGGGACAAGGACGGAGCGTGAGTCGTGGAGATTTCTACGAGAGAGGTCTTCGGCGCCCCGTGCTGGGTGAGCCTGATGGCCCGCGATCTGCAGCAGGCACAGGAGTTCTATGGCGCGGTCCTCGGGTGGAAGTTCCGGCCCGACCGCCTGGGCGACGCGTTCACCATCGCCGAGCTGGAAGGCGTCGCCGTCGCCGGCATCGGGGCCCTGGCCGGCGACCTGGCCGTCGCACCGACCTGGACGCCGTACTTCGCCGTCGACGACGCCGACGTGGCCTCGGACCGGATCCGCGAGCGCAGCGGCACGGTCGCGGTCGGCCCCGTCACCTTCTCCGGCGGCGGCCGGGGAGCCCTCGCCGCCGACCGGGACGGCGCCGTCTTCGGCATCTGGGAAGGCCGGGTCTCCGCCGAATGGCGGGTGGGCCGCGGCCGGGCGCCGGCCTGGCTGGAACTGCGCACCCGCGACGCCTTCGAGGCTGCGATGTTCTACGGCGAGGTCCTGGAGTGGGCCACCGGCCGCGTCGGCTGCTGCGAGGTCTCGTACGAGGACGACCAGGTCGTGCTGCGTCAGGCCGGCGAACCCGTCGCCCGGCTGAACGGCGGCCTCGGCCCCGACGCCGCCAAGCACGCCCCCGAATCCAGGCCCCGCTGGCACGTCTACTTCCGCGTCGCGGACCTCGACGAGGCCATCGAAGCGGCCATCGCTGCCGGCGGCACCACCCTGTCGACGATCGTCTCCAGCGCCACCGAGCGCTGGGTCACCGTCCGCGATCCCGAGGGTGCCATGCTCACCCTCACGGCCGCCCGGGCCCAGGACGGCTGACCCGGGCGGCCGGACTGCGGACGCAGCACCTGCCCTCCCCGCCGGGCCTCACCTGCTGCATGGAGCTGCCCCCGGCCGCGGGCGGCGCCGTCATGGCCCCGGCATCCTCTCCGTCGGCCTCCAGCGGCGGGGTTCGCTGCGCTTCACCGCGTTCAGCCGTGGGCGGAACCACGGCGTTGTCCGTGCCCCTCGGTAGGGTCGCCGCATGGCCTATACGTTTCAGGTGACCATCGACAGCGCCGCCCCGCACGCCCTCGCGGACTGGTGGGCGGAAGCCCTCGGCTGGGAAGTCGAGCCGACCGACGAGGAGTTCATCCGCAAGACCGTCGCGGCGGGGCACGCCACCGAGGACGACACCACCACCCACCGCGGCAGGCTCGTCTGGAAGGCGGGGACCGCCATCCGCCACCCCGAGGGCACGGACCGCGCCCCCCGCGTCCTGTTCCAGTTCGTTCCCGAGCCGAAGACCGTCAAGAACCGCGTCCACCTCGACGTCCGTACCGGTTCCGACGACCCGAAGGGGGTCGTCGAGCGCCTCCTCGCCAAGGGTGCTGCCTTCCTGCACGACGGCCGGCAGGGCCCGTTCGTCTGGACCACCCTGGCCGACCCGGAGGGCAACGAACTCTGCGTATCCCGCTGACCCGCGCGGAACCGCACCCTGCGCCGCCGCGACCTGCGGTAATTCGGTACCGGGCCGTCCCTCCCACCGTCGAGAATGAGACATCTCGAAACGGGAGGGACCCATGGGCCACAACCAGGCCTACCTGACGCTGGACGACCTGATGCCGCGGCAGCAGCTCGCCGACGCCATCGACGCCGGCCACGTCAGCCGCAAGAAACACCCCGAACTGCCGCTGTCCATCTACACCTACACCCGGACGGCACAGTACGAGCGGGTCTGGAACCGGGTGACCGTCCGCTGCCGCGGACTCGTCGCCGACGACTCCACCGGTGCCGTCGTCGCGCTGCCGCTGCCGAAGTTCTTCAACGTCGGAGAGCACGAATCCGGACAGCCCTACGCCCCGGCCCTGCCCGACGAGCCGTTCGAGGTGTACGAGAAGGTCGACGGCAGCCTCGCGGTGGTCTTCCACTACGCGGGCGCCTGGCGGGTCGCGTCCAAGGGGTCGTTCATCAGCACGCAGGCGGTGTGGGCACAGCGCCGTCTCGACGGCCGGGACACCTCGGCCCTCGTGCCCGGCACGACCTATCTCGCCGAGATCCTGTACCCGCAGAATCGTATCGTCGTCGACTACGGCGACCGCCGGGACCTGGTGCTCCTCGCCGCGTTCGGCCCCGACGGCACCGAGGTCCCGCTCGCCGAGGCCGCCGGCCACTGGGAGGGGATCGGATCGGTCGTCACCCTGTGGCCCGCCATGCCGATCGGCGAGCTGATCGCGCTCGCCGAGGCGAACACGCTGCCCGGCGGCCGCGCCGCCACCGGAACCGACGCCGAGGGCTTCGTGCTGCGCTTCGCCTCCGGTGTGCGCGCGAAGGCCAAGCTGTCCGAATACGTACGCCTGCACAAGGTGCTGACCGGTGTCACGGAACGGGACATCTGGCGCAGTCACGGCATCCAGCGGTTCGCCGGCCTGCCCGCCAAGCAAGTCGCGCAGGCACTCGGCTGCACCCGCGCCGAGATCGAGGCCTCCGGCGGCAAGCCGCTGGACGCGCTGCTGGAGCAGGTGCCCGACGAGTTCGACGCCTGGGTGCGCCAGGTCATCGCCCGCCTCGAGGAGGAGGCCGCACGCCGCGAGCAGGCCGTCGACGCGGCCTTCGCGCAGCTGGAGCACCTCGCCTCCGACCGGGGCGCCTTCGCGCGCGCCGCGAAGGCGCTGCCCGACAGCGGGATCCGCGCGGCGGTGTTCCTGCGTCTGGACAACCGTCCGACCGAGCTCGTCATGTGGCGCCACGTACGGCCGCAGGCGTCCGACCCGTTCACGACCGATGAGGATAACTGACCAGTGTCCGCACGACCCGAAGAGCCCGTACGGCCCGTCGTCCACGTCATGACGGGATTGCCGGCGTCGGGGAAGACCACCGCCGCGCGCGCCCTGCAGTCCGGGGCCGCGGGCCGGATACGCCGCGTCAACCTCGACGACCTGCGCGCGATGCTCGACGTGCCCGACCCCGAGCGGGGCCGCTCGTACCGGCACGAGCAGACCGTCCTGGCCGTCCAGGACGCGGCGGTCAGCGCCGCCGTCGAGGACGGCTTCGACGTCGTCGTCGACAACACCCACCTGACCTCGCACATCCCCAAGCGGCTCAAGGCCGCCGTCGCCGGCCGGGCCACGTTCGTCGTGCACGACTTCACCCACGTGCCGGTGGAGGAGTGCCTGCGCCGCGACGCCGAACGCGCGCGGCCGGTCGGCGAGGAGATCATCCGGATCCTCGCCGACAAGCACACCAATGCGCGCAAGGGCGGCTGGCGGCTCACCGCCGAATGGCTGAACGACACGCCGTCCGTGCAGCCGTACGTGGCCGACCCCTCCCTGCCCCCGGCGGTGATGTGCGACATCGACGGCACCCTCGCGCTGACCGGCGACCGCAGCCCGTACGACTTCTCGCGCTGCGGGATCGACGAGCTGAACGAGCCGGTCAGGTACGCGCTGGACGCCTTCCGGCGTGCCGAGGGCGACACCATCGTGCTGCTGTCCGGGCGCGGCGAGGAGCACCGGCCGCAGACCGAGGCGTGGCTCGCCCGCCACGGAGTGCCGTACGACGAGCTGTGGATGCGACCGGCCGGGGACACGCGCCGTGACGACGTCGTGAAGGCCGAGCTGTTCGACGCGCACGTGCGGCACCGGTTCGCGGTGCGGGTGTCGCTGGACGACCGGGACCGGGTCGTCGCGGTCTGGCGCCGGATGGGCCTGCCCACCTGGCAGGTCAACTACGGAGCCTTCTAGCCCGGCGGCCATACTGGGACCGTGAGCGTGCTGATCGTGGACGGTGCCAACGTCGTCGGGTCCGTCCCGGACGGCTGGTGGCGCGACCGGCGGGGCGCGGCCGAGCGGCTGCGCGACCGGCTGGCGGGGCGCGACCCGGTGGCGGGCGAGGAGGTCGTCCTCGTCGTCGAGGGCGCCGCCAGGGGGGTCGGGTCCGTGCCCGGAGTACGGGTGGACTCGGCTCCCGGCAGCGGCGACGACCGGATCGTGGAACTGGTGGCGTCCCTCGCGGGCAGCGGCCGCGACTGCACCGTCGTCACGGCGGACCGGGAGCTGCGGTCCCGGGTCCGGGCGTACGGAGCGCAGTGCGTGGGGCCGCGTGCCGTACGCCCGGAGGACTGACCGGGCGGTCGCAGGACCGGCAGGTCCGGGGGATTCGGGGGAGTCGGGGGTGTGGGCGGGTCAGTCGCAGGACCCGACCCGGTCCAGGTTCTTCACGTAGCGGGCGGAGACCCAGGCCTTGGCGTTCTCCTTGCTGCCGCTCCGCTTCGCGGACACGGCCTTCTCCTCGTCGGAGTCCTCTTCGAGCTCGTCCACGAGGTCTTCCTCGGCCACCTCCTCGCCGGCCGACCCGTCGGCGAGGTCCTCCTCGGGCTGCTCCTGCCCCTCCTCTGGCTGCTCCTGCCCCTCCTCTGGCTGCTCCTGCTCGTCCTGCTGGTCCTGCTGGTCCTGCTGGTCCTGCTGGTCCTGCTGGTCCTGCTGGTCCTGCCGGTCCTTGTCCTCGCCGCCCTGCTCCTTCTCGTCCTCCTGGGACTCCTCGTGCTCCTGCACCAGGAGGCGGTACCAGATGTCGTTGCCGTCGACCTTCTGGCCGCGGACCTTGCACTGGATCGCGACCCTGTGGCCCGACCTGACCTCGCCGACGGAGTGGGAGTCGGCCGTCGGCAGGCTCCTGACCTTCAGCGAACCGCGCGAGACGACCTTGCCGACGGTGTAGTGACGGCCGTTGTGCTTCCCCGACGACCCGTGCCCCGGTTTGACGAGGCGGAGGTCGTGCGACGACGTGTCGGCGCCGTGGCCCGCGTGTGCGACGGCGGCGCTCGCGCAGCCCAAGCCGAGCACCAGGCTTCCGGCGGCGAGAGCGATGACGGTCCTGGTGGGCTTCAGCATGTACAGGCTCCTCTGCGAAGGCGCAGCCGCCCGGCCGCGATGCGCCGCGGTCCGGAGCGGCGACCGGGCGGTCGCCAGGGACGACTATGACGAGGGCGTATCGCGCCGCCCCGATGACTCACCGTCATTTCGCCCGAAATGCCCAATATGTATCGCTCTGGTGCGCGTGGGCCGTGCCCGCCCCCCGTACGGGCACGGCCTCGCCGCAGGGCCCCGGAGCCCGGGGCCGGTGCCGGCCGCTGCCGGCACGGCGAATGTACGCGGCCCGGGCCGCACAGCTCACCCGTCCGCAGGGTGAAAACCGCCTACACCCCAGGACGGCCCCCGCGTACAACCGGGGGCGTAGTCACGGGGGGCCCGCTGCGGAACAGTCCGTACCGGCAGGCGTGTTCCGACCGGCACTCGGTCACCCGGTGGGCCGCGCTGCGGATGCGCGGCCGGGGACGCACCGCCACAGTGGGTGCCATGGGTATCGACGACTACACCGGCGGCCCCGGGGCCCAGCAGACCGGAGTCCTGGTCGTGACGACCAACGACGCCCCCGGGTACCGGGTGGAGCGGGTGGTCGGGGAGGTCTTCGGCCTCACCGTCCGCTCCCGCCACCTGGGCAGCCAGATCGGCGCCGGCCTGAAGTCGATGATCGGCGGCGAGCTGAAGGGCCTGACCAAGACCCTGGTCGAGACCCGCAGCCAGGCCATGGAACGGCTCATCGAGGCGGCCAAGGCCCGCGGCGCGAACGCCGTGCTCATGATGCGGTTCGACGTGACCGACGCCGCCGACGTGGGCACGGAGGTGTGCGCGTACGGCACGGCCGTCGTCCTCGTCCCGGCCGGCTCCTGATCGGCCGCGGCGGGTTCGGCAACGCCCCGAAGGGGCGCGGGGAACTGCGCGACCGGCCACCACCGGGCCGCAGGCGGTCGCCGCTCCCTCGCGGCACCTCCCGCGAGCGCTTGGCGCGCCGCCGCCGCGGCCGGGTCCCGGCTGCGTGAGCAGTGCGCGGCGAACCTATGCTCAGGGCATGTACCACCGGTTCGTGCCCGACGTGTCCGTGATCATCGCCGTGTACAACGCGATGCCGTACCTGACCGAATGCCTCGAATCGGTCATGGCGCAGACGCTCGGGCGCGATCGCCTGGAGGTCATCGCGGTCGACGACGGGTCGACGGACGGCAGCGGTGCCGAGCTCGACCGCTTCGCGGCACGCCACCCGCAGATCCGCGTGGTGCACCAGCCGAACTCCGGCGGTCCCGGCGGACCGCGCAACCGCGCCCTCGACCTGGCCCGCGGGCGGTACGTCTTCTTCGCCGACGCCGACGACATGCTGGGCCCGGAGGCCCTCCAGCGGCTGCTCGCCATGGCCGACACCCAGGGCAGCGACCTCGTCCTCGCCCGGCAGGTCGGCCTCGGCCGGACCGTCTCCGAGAAGGCCCACCAACACGCCCCGGAGGCCGACCTCTACACCTCGGAGGTCTACCGCTCGCTGCACTCGGCCAAGCTGATGCGCCGCAAGACCATCGAGGACGCCCGGCTGCGCTACCCGGAGGACCTCTGGTACGGCGAGGACCAGATCTTCGTCACCTCCGTCTTCCTTGCCGCCGGGAGGATATCCGTGGTCGGCGACTACGACTGCTACTACCTGCGCCGCCGCGACGACGGCGGCAACCTCACCTCGCGCACCCGCACCGCCCACGAGACCGTCGCCCACATCGAACGCGTCATGGCGCTGGTCGCCGACCGCGTGCAGGACCCGGTGGGCCGGCGGCGGATGCTCGGCCGCCACTTCCGCAGCCTGCTGCGCACGGCCCTGCGGCCGGCCGTCGCCGCCCGCCACGGCGACCCCGCGTACACGGCGGAGGTCTACACGCGGGCGCGGACGCTGGTCGAGACGTACTGGACCCCCGACATGGGCGGCGAGCTGCCGCGGATCGACTGGATCCGGCTGTACGCCTTCGCCTGCGGCCCCCTCCCCGCCTTCGAGCAGCTGATGGAGTACGACGCGGCGAACGAGCAGGCGCCGCGGGAGATCGTGGAGAACGGCCGCCTGTACCGCTGCTACCCCCTCTTCCGCGATCCGGCCGCGGGCCTGCCCGACGTCCTCTTCGACGTGACGGGGCAGTTGAAGGCCCAGCACCGGCTGGAGTCGATGACCTGGCAGGGCTGCCGGGTACGGCTGGCCGGGCACGCCTACATCCAGAGCCTCGGCACGGACCGCATGGACAGCGAACTGCTCCTGCGCGAGCGCGGGACGGGACGCGAGTACGCGGTGCCCGCCGCCCCGTGCCCGGCCCCCGAGCTCGCCGGGCGCGATCCCGAGCTGGACATGGCCGGGTTCCAGGCGGAGCTCGACCTCGCCACCGTGGCCGGGGGAGAGCCGCTCCCGCCGGGCCTGTGGGACTGCTTCCTGAACGTGCGCGCGGGCGGGGTGGTGCGCACCGTCCGGCTGGGCCGCCGACACGCGCCCGACCTGGACCGCACGGCCCGCCGCTCCAAGGTCCTGGCCCGGGAGGCGGGCGGGGCGTCCGAGCTCGCGGCCGCGCCCTTCTTCACCGCGTACGGCAATCTCAGCTTCGAGGTCGTCCGCCGGATCCCGCTGTCGGCGGGGTGAAGCCGGGCGTGTCCCGGACCCGGGTCGGCGCCGCGCCGGAGGTCCGCGGAAATTTTTCCGCACAGGGCGGCAACCTCCCGGGGGGCCGCGCGTCGTGCGGGGGTGAAGGGCGTCGTTCCACGTCCTCGACCCGACCGTGGAGAACCACCGTGACCAACCTCAAGCGCGTTCCTATGTCCGCCCGTCCGTCGCTGCACAGGGCGGCGGCCGCCGCCGTCGTGGCCGCCGCCGCGGCCGCCCTCGCCGGGCCGGTGACGGCCGCGCACGCGGCCTCGGCCACGCCGTCTCCCGCGCCGACCGCCACGCGGAGCGTGCCGCCCACCGCCGTGCCCAGCACGGCTCCGAGCGCCGTGCCGAGCGCGCCGCCGAGCACCGCCCCGGCCGGCCGGCCGACGCCCTCGGTCAGCGTCCCTGCGACGGCCGGGCCGAGCACCGCCCCGAGCGCGGTGCCGAGCGTGCCGCCGGGCCGGACGCCGTCCGCTACCCCCTCGCCGGCGGGCGGTGAGCTCGCGCAGACCGGGTCCTCCGCGACCAACGTCGCCCTGGGAGCCGGGGCGGCCGTACTCCTGGCCGCCGGCGGCGGGACCCTGTACGCCGTCCGGCGTCGCGCCAACGGCTGAGGACGCCCGTGCTCCACCTCGCACCACCGGTACTCCTCGCACGGCCCCCCGCGCCCGGCTTCGGCCGGGCGTGGCGGGGCCTGCTGGCGAGGGCGCTGCGCCGTGAGCGGCCCGCCGGGGCCGCCGCCCGCCCGGCCCCGGCCGTGCCCCCGCCGGCCGCGGCATCGCCGTACGGAGCCGGGCCCGCCCACCGGAGCGGGTCCCTGCACGACAGCACCCCGGCCGACCACGGGGATCCGGCGTGGGGTCCGCCGCGCCCGACGGTCTCCGAGCTCTACCACGCCCACCGGCTGCCGATGGTCCGCCTGGCCCTCCTGCTCGTCGACGACCCCGCCACCGCCGAGGACGTGGTGCAGGACGCGTTCACGGCCCTGTACCGCCGCCACGGAGAGGACATCGCCGAGGTCGACAACGCCCTGGGCTACCTGCGCACCGCCGTGGTCAACACCTCCCGGTCCGTCCTGCGCCGCCGGCGCACGGCCCGCGCCTGGACCCCGCCCCCGGCGCGGGACCTGCCGTCCGCGGAGGAGCACGTGGTCCTCGACGAGGCCCACCGGGAGGTCCTCGCCGCGCTCGCCCGGCTCACCCCGCGCCGCCGGCAGGTCCTGGTGCTGCGCTACTGGGCCGACCTGAGCGAGGCGGAGATCGCCACCACCCTCGGGATCAGCCGGGGCGCGGTGAAGTCGAACGCGAGCCGCGCGCTGGACGCGCTGGAACGGATTCTGGAGGGACGCGTATGACGTACGGAGAGCGCCCCGACGGGGCCGCGTGCGAAAGACCGGTCGAGCGCAGGCTGCGGGCCGCGCTCGACGCCCGGGCGGCCTCGGTCACCGTACGCGAGCTGCGCCCCGCGGCTCCGCCCGGGCTGCACCTGCGGCGGCCGGGGCCCCTGGCGTGGCTGCGTTCGCGGCGCTGGGCGGTGCCGCTGGCGGGACTGGCCGCGGCGGCCGCCGCCGTGGCCGGATACGCCGTCCTGGCCCCGGATGCGCCGCCCGCCCGCCCGGTGCCGCCTGCCTCCCCGCCCGACCTGGGTTCCCCCGGGCCCGGGCCGGGCCCGTCCGGCAGCCCCGCCCCGTCGGCGGTGCCGTCGTCCCCGCCCGCGACACCGGGGAGCCGGACGGCGCCGCCCCCCGGTGCGTCGCCGGGCCCGTCGGGGTCGCGGTCGGCGCCCCCGGCCTCCCCGTCGCGGTCCGGGCATCCGCCGGGGGCGCCGTCGGCAACCGGGACTCCGCTGCAGTCCTCGCCGTCGCGTATCCCGACCCCCAGCGCGAGCAGGACGGGCTGAGCGGCCGTGGCGAAGCCGGCCGCGGTTCGGCAGCGCGGTTCGTCAGCGTGGTCCGGCAGCGCGGTCCGGCAGCGCGGATCGGCAGCGCCCCGGAGGGGCGCGGGGCTGTGCGACCGGCCACAACCGGGCCGCAGACGGTCACCGGCCCCTCGCGGCACCTCCCGCGGAGCGCCGGGCGCCGGAGGGCCCTGGCCGCGACCGCTGCCGCGGCCGGGTCAGTCCGCGGCGTCGGCCGGGCCGGAGGCGCCGGCGCAGGCGAGGTGCCCCCAGCGGGCGCCGACCTTGGCGATGGTCTCGCCGGACGCGTACGGCTTCCCGCAGGGGCAGCTGCCGGGGAACTTCGCCTTGACGGAAGCGCGGCCGCGGCCGGACGCCGCCTTCTTCGCCCGGGTGCCGGCGGTCCCCCGGGCGGGCGCGGCACGGCCGGGGTCCGGCAGGGGCGGGTCGGTGTGGCCGAGCGCGGTGCCGGCGGCCTCCTGGGAGACGGCCGCGTCGCTGGCGGCCTGGTCGGCGATGGCGTTCAGCCGGTCGCCGTCCGTGCGGTGCGCGGGGACGTAGCGGAACTCCACGTCCCGCTCCGCCAGCAGCCCGTCGATGCGCTCGACCAGCTCCCGGTTGGCCACCGGCTTGCCCGCGGCGGTCTTCCACCCGTTGCGCTTCCAGGCGGGGAGCCACTGGGTGACGGCCTTCATCGCGTACTGCGAGTCCATGCGCACCTCGACGGCCGTCCCCGGGGCGAGCGCCTCGAGCAGCCGCTGCAGGGCCGTCAGTTCGCCCACGTTGTTCGTGGCCCGGCCCAGCGGGCCGGCCTCCCACCGCTCCGGGCGGCCCTCGGCGTCGGCGATGACCCACGCCCATCCGGCAGGCCCGGGATTGCCCTTCGCCGCCCCGTCGCAGGCGGCAATGATCCGTTCAGACATCCCTCGATCATGCCCCAACCGCGGGGGTGCCCGTGCCGGGCCGGATGTTTTCCACGGCGGCGACCAGCGGGGCGAGCTCGGGCTTGAGCCCGGCCTCGTCCAAGGCCTCGCGCAGCGCGGTGTCGTTGGTCGGCCGGGCAGCGGCCAGCAGGGCCAGGCCCGCCTCGCTCACATCGGTGTAGATGCCGCGGCGGTCGGTGTCGCAAAGGTAGCGGCTCAGCAGCCCGCGGTCCTCCAGCCTGCTGACCAGCCGGGTGGTGGCGCTCTGGCTGAGGACCACCGCGTCGGCGACCTGGTTCATGCGCAGGTGGCCGCCCGGCCCGTTGTGCTGGCGGCTGAGGACGTCGAGCAGCGAGTACTCGCGCACGCTCAGCCCGTGCTCGGCCTGCAGGGCCCGCTCGATGTGCGCCTCGATCCGCCCGTGCAGCAGGGAGAGGGCGCACCAGCCCTGGGCGAGGGCGGTCAGCGCGCTGTCCGTGGCCGTCATGGGCTCCTCCTTGCAGATCCCCGGTCCGGGCCGGTTCCCCGTACGCGGGTACCTCCAGGATAGGCGACGGACGCAATAGCCCGCGCTTGCAAGTATCCCGCGTCTGCAATTAATGTGTACGCAGGCAGTCGGCGATCGCAATCATTGGCGGTGCTGCCGCGCCCACCACCACCCCCACCCCTGAAGGGCACCTCCCCTCATGCCTCTCGCCCTGCTCGCCCTGGCCATCGGAGCCTTCGGGATCGGCACCACCGAGTTCGTGATCATGGGTCTGCTCCCCGAGGTCGCCGCCGACTACGGCGTCTCCATCCCGACCGCCGGCTACCTCGCCAGCGGATACGCCCTCGGCGTCGTATTCGGCGCGCCGCTGATGACCGTGCTGGGCACGCGCATCCCCCGCAAACGCATGCTGATGCTGCTCATGGGACTGTTCGTGGCCGGCAACGTGCTCTCCGCACTCGCCCCCGTCTTCAGCGCCATGCTGGCCGGGCGGGTCGTCGCCTCCCTCGCCCACGGCGCCTTCTTCGGCATCGGCGCGGTCGTCGCCGCGGAGCTCGTCGCCCCCGAGAAGAAGGCCGGCGCGATCGCGATGATGTTCACGGGCCTGACGGTCGCCAACGTCGTCGGCGTTCCCCTCGGCACCCTCGTCGGCCAGACCTTCGGCTGGCGCACCACCTTCCTGCTCGTCGCCGCCCTCGGCCTCCTCGGGCTGCTCGGGATCGCCCGGCTGGTCCCCGAACCGCCCCGGCCCGAGGGCGTCCGGATCCGCCACGAACTGGCCGCCTTCAAGAACGTCCAGGTGCTGCTCGCGATGGCCATGACCATCCTCGGCTTCGGCGGGGTCTTCGCCGCCATCACCTACATCACGCCGATGATGACCGAGGTCGCCGGCTTCGCCGACTCCTCCGTCACCTGGATCCTCGTCCTCTTCGGTCTCGGCATGGTCGCCGGCAACTTCGTCGGCGGACGGTTCGCCGACCGGGCGCTGATGCCGATGCTGTACGCCTCCCTGGGCGCTCTGGCGCTCGTCCTGGCCCTCTTCACGCTCACCGCCCACTCCAAGGCCGGCGCCGCCGTCACCGTCGTCCTCATCGGAGCCCTCGGTTTCGCGACCGTCCCTCCCCTGCAGAAGCGGGTCCTCGACCAGGCCGCCGGTGCGCCCACCCTGGCCTCCGCCGTCAACATCGGCGCCTTCAACCTCGGCAACGCGCTCGCCACCTGGCTGGGCGGGATCGTGATCGCCGCCGGGTACGGCTGGACCGCCCCGAACTGGGTCGGTGCCGCCATGGCCGGCTCCGCCCTGGTCCTCGCCCTCGTCTCCGGCGCGCTGGAGCGGCCGACGGCCCTCCGCCCGGGGCGGCTCGCCGCCGCCTCCGCATCCGCCCGGGGCGCCGCGGCTCCAGAGGCCGTCGCCGCCCGCCGCTGACCCGCCCGTCCGCCGATCAGCCGATCAGCCGATCCGCGGCACACCCTCCGCACTCACACCGCCACCCGACCGCACCAACCCGGGAGAACCCCGCCATGTCCACCGCCATCCGCCCCCGCACTGCCGTCGCCCCGCTGACCACCGACGACGCCGAGCTCCTCGTCTCCGCCGCCCGGGCCGCCGCCGAAGCGGCCGGCGCCACCGTGAGCGTCACCGTCCTCGACGCGGGCGGCCACCTGCTCGCCTTCCGCCGCGACGACCGGGCCGTGCTGATCTCCGGCGAGACCAGCACCCGCAAGGCCTTCACCTCCCTCCAGCTGAACGCCCCCACGGCCGACCTGGTCGACGCCGTCCGCCCCGACGGGCCGTTCCACACCCTGCCCACCGCCCTCGACCGGCCGCTGCTGTTCATCGCCGGCGGGCTGCCCGTCCGTCGCGAGGGCCGGACCATCGGCGCCGTCGGCGTGGGCGGGGCCGCTCCCGACGAGGACCACGGCTTCGCCGCCGCCGCCCTCGCCGAACTCGCCGCACACGACGGGGACGGCGCGCCGGCCGCCTGAGGCCCGCGCCGAGTCGCGAGCCCGTGTCCCCCGTGCCAGGTTGGTACCGGGGCCACGGGGATACGGGGACACGGGTGCATCATGAGACGAACCGGGCAGTACAGGACAGGCCGCGCCCTGGCGACGGCGGCCGTCGCCGCGCTGGTCGCCTTCGCCGTCTCCTCCTGCACCGCCGCCCCGGGCGGCGGCCGCGGGACGGGCGCCGCCCCCACCGGCCCGGCCGGGCAGGTACCGGGCACCGGACCGGCGGCCGCGCCGACCCTTCCCTCGCCGACACCGTCGTACCCGATGTCCTCCGCCCCGCGGACCATCCCGGCCGTACGCGAGCACACCCCCGCCCGCGGCCCCGGCTGGAAACCCGCCCCGGGCGCGCGGGTCGTCGTACCGGCGGCGAACAGCGCGGCCCTCGCCGACGAGGGCAGGCTGCTCGCCGGCGAACTCCGGCTCGGCTTCACCGACAAGGCCGCCGCACGTCCCGGGGACGTCGAACTCGCACTCGCCGCGCCGGACTCCGGGCCCCCTGAGTCGTACACCCTCACCGTGAAGGACGGCCGCGCCCGCGTCACCGGCCCCGACCAGGCCGGGGTCTTCTACGGCACCCGGACCCTCAAACAGGCGGTGAAGGCGGCCGGCTCGGCTCCCGAGGGCACCGTGCGCGACGCGCCGGCCAAACCGCAGCGCGGCCTGAACCTCGACACCGCCCGGAAGAACTACACCGCGCCGTGGATCGAGGCCCGGCTGCGCGAAATGGCCGACCTCAAGCTCAACCAGCTCGGCCTGCACTTCTCCGACGACCAGGCCTTCCGGATCCAGTCCGACACCCACCCCGAGATCGTCTCCACCCCCCACCTGACCAAGGCGGAGGTCCGGCGGATCACCGAGCTCGCCGCCCGCCTGCACATCGCCGTCGTCCCCGAGATCGACTCCCCGGGCCATCTCGGCGCGGTGCTGCGCGCCCACCCCGACCTGCAGCTGCGCGACGTACAGGGCCGCGCGGTCAAGGGAGCCGTGGACATCTCGAACCCGGCCGCGGCCCGGCTCGTCGACGAACTGCTGCGCGAGTACCTGCCGCTGTTCCCGGGCACCACCTGGCACCTGGGGGCCGACGAGTACCAGGCGCTGGTCTACCGCGACCCGCAGGCCTCCTTCCCGCAGCTCGCGCAGGCCGCGCGGCAGCGGTACGGGCCCTCGGCGAAGGTGCAGGACCTCGCCACGGGCTGGCTGAACGACCGGGCGGGCGTGGTGCGCCCGGCGGGCCGGGTGCCCAAGGCGTGGAACGACGGCCTGTTCGCGGGCGGGGTGGCGCGGGCCGCGCAGGACATCCAGGTCGAGTACTGGACCGGCCGTGAGACCGGGGCCCGGCCGCCGCTCCCGTACCTCGACGAGGGCCGCAAGGTCGTCAACCTCAACGACGAGTACCTCTACTACGTGCTGGGGCAGCCGAACCAGTTCACCTACCCCACCGGCCGGCGGATCTACGAGGAGTGGACCCCGCTGGTCCTGCGCGGGACCACCCCCGTGCCCGCCAGGTACGGGCCGCAGATCCTGGGCGGCCGGCTCGCCGTCTGGAGCGACCTCGCCGGGGCCCAGACCCAGGCCCAGGTGGCCGACGGGATCCGGCTGCCGCTGGCCGCGCTGTCCCAGAAGGTCTGGGACGCGCGGCCCCCGCAGCAGCCGTGGACCGACTTCGAGGCCCTCGCCGACCGGCTCCGGCCCGCCGGGTCCTAAGGCCTGTCTGATAATTGATCTTGTGGCAGGTCGAGGCGAGTTGACGGATGCGGCGTGGGAGCGGATAGAGCCCTTGCTGCCGCGCATGGACGGGCGTGGGCGTCCGTGGCGTGATCACCGGCAGGTGGTCAATGGTGTGCTGTGGCGGTTGCGGACCGGGGCTCCGTGGCGTGACCTGCCTGAGCGGTATGGGCCGTGGCAGACCGTCTATGAGCGGTTCGCCCGCTGGGAGGCGGATGGCACGTGGGCAGCGCTGTTGGAACACGTGCAGGTCCGCGACGACGCGGTGGGCCGGGTTGAGTGGACCGTTGCTGTCGACTCCACGGTCAACCGGGCCCACCAGCACGCCGCCGGCGCGCGTAAAAAGGGGCCGCAGGCGGGGACGAACTGGAAGATCCGGGCCGCTCGCAGACGCGCCAGGCCCTCGGCCGGTCCCGGGGCGGGCTGACCACCAAGGTCCACCTCGCCGTCGACGGCCGGGGCCTGCCCCTGTCCATCGTGCTCACCCCGGGCAACATCAACGACGCCACCGCGTTCGCCCAGGTCCTCGACGGGATCCGCGTCCCGCGCGCCTCCACCGGCCACCCGCGCACGACACCGGCCCGGGTCCTGGGCGACAAGGCCTACTCCAGCCGGGCGATCCGCCACCTGCTGCGGCGCCGGGGCATCGCCGCCACGATCCCCGAGCGCCGCGACCAAGCGGCCAACCGCCGGCGCCGAGGGCGCCTCGGCGGCCGGCCGCCCGCCTTCGACAAGGAGGCCTACCGCGACCGCAACGTGGTCGAACGATGCTTCGCACGACTCAAGCAGTTCCGCGCGATCGCGACCAGGTACGACAAGCTCGCCGACCGCTACCGCGCCGGAGTCGTGCTGGCCTCGCTGATCCTCTGGCTCCGCGAACCAGCCAGATGATCATTTGTCAGACACTGCCTAGCAACGGGGTGCCCGGACCGGGCGCGCCGGTGGTTCAGCCCGCCCGGCCCTTGTGCTCCCGGACCTGCCAGCGGTGCCGGAGCCACTGGGCGAGCAGCGGCAGCGCCATGGCCACCGTCAGGGTCCAGGCGGCCGCGAATCCCCAGATCAGCGGCGGGGACACGGTGATCGACGCCGCGATCAGCAGCCCCATCGTCACCGCGCCGAGCGCGCACGCCGCCATCGCGCGGTGGCGCAGCCTGCCGAAGCGCAGGATCCGGCCGAGCGAGCGGTCCTGCCTCAGTTCCGCCTCGATGGCGGAGAAGGCGCGCTGCTCGCGGTCGGAGAGTCCGGCATCGTCCATGGCGACCTCCGTCGGCTGCAGCTCGCAGGGTGCGTGCTGCAGCCTCTGACCTGCGGATACCCGGTCCGCGGGGGGTCAACCCCGGGTCACCAGATGGAGTCGACCCACTCCGGGTGGTCGATGAACGGGTTGCGGTTGTGCTGGTAGGTGTTGTAGATGATCTCGTTGCGACGCTTCTCGAAGGCGTCCGGCGGGTCCAACCGGTTCCATTCCTTCAGCACGCTGATCCGGCCGAACAACGGCGCGCTGCCGTTGTCGACCCGGTCGTTCATCTCCAGGTCGGCGAAGCCGTCGCCGCCGTCGTAGCGCACCGCCATGTACAGCAGCATCCGGGCGACGTCGCCCTTGACCGCGTTCCGAGGCTCGAAGGAGTCGGCGTCGGTGTAGCTGCCGGGGGCCTCGGCGACGGGGCTGCCGCCGCGGTCGAAGTCCTTGTTGCCGCGGGTGCTGTTGACCGTGACGTCCTCGGGGCGCAGGTGGTGCAGGTCCGTGCCCGGGCCGGTGGCGGTGCCGAAATCGCCGTGGCTCTTGGCCCAGACGTGCTCGCGGTTCCAGTCGTTGGCGCCGCCGCCGTTGGTGGACTTGGACTGGGAGCGGCCCGAGTAGAGGAGGATGACGTTGTTCGGGTTCGCCGGGTCCTGGTCGGTGACCTTCAGCGCGTTCCACACGGCGTCATAGCCGATCCGGGACTGGTTCTTGACGATGTCGTGGAGCGCGGCCTTCAGCGCTGCCCCGCTCTTGCCCTCGGCGGGCGCGTAGTACGCGTCGACGGTGGTGTACGCGCCGGCCGCGGCGGCGGCCGTTGCGGTGCCGTCGGCGGCATGGTGCGCCGTACCCGCCGTGGCGGCGGCGGGTATGGCCACCAGGGTGGCCGCGGCGAGGGCGGCGGCCCAGGAGGTTCTCCGGGAGATGGACATGATGTGGGGGATCCTTTCCGTGCGCACCGCCATCCCCGCCGGTGGGTCGACGGGGTGTCAGGTGACGGAGCGACGGTCATATTGTCATGTGCCGTACAGGTGAAGTGCACGTGTCGGGAGCCCGGACATTTCCTGTGGGTCCGGTACGCCGATCGGGTGACAGTCCTCTTGGCAGGAGCCCGGAGCACGGGCAGTGTGGCGCGGGGCCCGGCAAGGACCGGGCGGACACGAAGACCACGATCGTGCGAACACCCCTACCGGGAGCAGCCCATGACAGCGAAGATCCTCATCGTGACCGGCGACGCGGCGGAGGCGCTGGAGGTCCTCTACCCGTACCAGCGCCTGCGCGAGGAGGGGTACGAGGTCCACATCGCGGCGCCCGCGGTGAAGCGGCTGCGGTTCGTCGTGCACGACTTCGAGGACGGCTTCGACACCTACACCGAGAAGCCGGGCTACTCCTGGCCCGCCGACGTGGCCTTCGCCGACGTGGACCCGGAGCAGTACGCGGCCGTCGTGGTACCGGGCGGCAGGGCGCCGGAGTACCTGCGCAACAACGAGGACGTGCAGCGGATCCTGGGCGCCTTCGCCGCCTCCGGCAAGCCGATCGCCCAGATCTGCCACGGCCCGCTGATCACCGCGGCGACCGGCTCGCTGGACGGTCGGCGGGTGACCGCGTACCCGGCGCTCCAACTGGACATGAAGGCGGCCGGCGCCGACTTCGAGGACGCCGAGGCCGTCGTCGACGACAAGCTGGTCTCGGCGCGGGCCTGGCCCGACCACCCGGCGTGGATGCGCGAGTTCCTGAAGGTACTCGCCGTCGAGGCCCCGGTGGCCTGATCCCGGCGGCGGCGAAGGGGGCGTTCCCCCTCTGCTCGTGAAGGTCCGGGCCGGGGACTGACGGGACGGCGGTGGCGTGCCGCGGCGGGCAGGATCTTCCCGAAGCGGCACCGGCCACCGCTGTCCGCGCGGCGGTCGAAAGGACACGCCGTGACCGGATCCCCGGCCCGGCGCAGGTTCATCGGCGCGGACGGCCGGCGGGCCGCTTCGTGGAGCGGACCACCGACCGGCGGTTCGACGGGCCGACGGCGGCGGCGGTGCGCGGCGGGCGCCCGTGGGCGGTCAACGCCGCCTTCGACGCCGACCGGCCGGACCCCGCCACCGCGTAGGGCGCCGTCAGCTGCCCGTCGTGATCTGCGGAGCGGGCTCGTTGCGGTAGGCCGGTCCGAAGTTCTTCTTCACGGCCGCGTCCCAGGACCCGTCCGAGACCATCTTCTTCAGGGCGGCGTTGACCTTGTCGACCAGCTCCTTGTTGCCCTTCTTGACGCCGATGCCGTAGCTCTCGTTGCTCAGGCTCAGCCCCATGAGCTTGAACTTGCCGGTGTTGCCCTTATGGGCGGCGTAACCGGCGAGGATGGAGTTGTCGGTGGTCATGGCGTCCACGAGGCCGTCCTGGAGGGCGATGACGCACTCCGAGTAGCCGCCGAGCTCCAGCAGGCTCGCCTTCGGCGCCAGCTTCTCCTTGACGTTCTGCGCCGAGGTGGAGCCGGAGACCGAGCAGAGCTTCTTGTTGTTGAGGTCCTCGGCCTTGGTGATCGTCGCGTCGTCGGCGCGGACGAGGAGGTCCTGGTGGGCCGTGAAGTACGGGCCGGCGAAGTCGACCTTCTCCTTGCGCTTGTCGCTGATCGAGTAGCTCGCGGCGACGAACTTGACCTCGTTGTACTGCAGCAGCAGCTCGCGGTCGGAGCTGTCGACCTTCTTGAACTCGATCTGCTCGGGCTTGTAGCCGAGCTCCTTGGCGATGTAGGTGGCGACGTCCACGTCGAAGCCGGAGAAGGTGCCACCGGTCTCGCGCAGGCCCACACCGGGCTGGTCGAACTTGATGCCGACCGACAGGGTCCCCTTGGGGCCTTCGTCGCCGCCGCAGCCGGTGGCGGTCAGGGCGAGGCCGACGACCACGGCCATCGCACCAGCCTTGGGAACCCTCATGTTGTGCACTCTTTCCTAGGGGGTCGCGGCATGCGGAGCGGGATCACCGGATCGCGCGGAACCGCGGAAATGTGAAAAGCGTTCGAGACGCGTGTACGAGGAAGCTAGGAATGCCGCCGCCGCGGTGTCACTGGAATTGAGCGAAACTTGAGGTAACGATCCGGCTCGACCGGCGTTCCTGCGGCGATTACGGCTGCGAACGGGATGGAGAGGGGCGCACGGGGCGCCGCGTTCGGCGCGGGTGGGCAGAAAGGGCCTGCTTATCGGCGAATGGGTGAATGTCGGATCCATTCGGACATTGCGCCTACCGGGCGTCGGGTGTCGTGGCCCAGGCGGCCGGCCTCGGCGCAGTGCCCTGTGCCGGGCCGAGGGCTGCCCCGGACGCAGTGCCGCCGCAATGGCTCGCCCAGGGCGGCGCGGCGCTGCCCGCCGCGCTCCGGGTCGGCGTCGACAAGGCGTGGGCCCGCCGCCGGCGAGCGGTGGACCGGTCGGCTCGCCCGCGACCCGCAGAACCGCCTCGCGCTGCCGAGACGGCCCCGGCCGGACGGCCTCCGCTGTGGCCGGGCGGCCCGCGCCGCCGCGGCTGAGCGCTCCGGCGGGACGCGCGCAGCCCCACTCGCGCCGCTCGCCCCCGTCCGGGCGCGAGAGCGGTACCTCGCCGAGCAGGACGCTCAACCCGTCAGGCGGAGCACTCACCCGCCAAGCGAAGCGCGCGGTCACGGCTGCCCGTTCGTCACCGGCAGCAGTCATTCGGCCACGAATTCAAACTGGTGATCGACTTTGGCCGGAAACCCGCTATGATCTCGGCAGCAAGGCCGTAGCGCAGAGGTCGTCGCGCCCTAGCATCGAGCTGGAGGACGTCGGTTCGAATCCGACCGGTCTTGCGTCTTCTTCAAGTCGTAGCGGACGCCGGGCACCGGCGAAGGAACCGGTGGAGTGGTGATGACACGGCCGATACCCGTGCGGTGCCCTGCGATCGAGCACCCCGACCTGCCGCTCGCCGACCCGGCCGGTCTCGACCCGCTGCTCGCGCGGCTCGCCGCGGCTGAGGAGGTCGCGGCCGACGAGGCCTTCACCATCGGCACCCTGCGCACCGACGGACGTGTCGACCTGTGCAAGCAGGGCCTCGGGCCGGCCGGCGCGGCCCGTGTCGCAGCCGCCGCAGCCCGCTCCCCGCACGCCCGGCACCTCCTGCTCGGCACCAACTCCATCGGCGACGAGGGGGCCCGCACGCTCGCCGGCGCCCTCGGGGACGGCCACGGCCTGCACACCCTCTACCTGGGCTGCAACCGGATCGGGCCGGACGGCGTCGCCGCCCTCGCGGACGCCCTCGCCGACGACACCTCCGTCAAGGCCCTCTGGCTCAAGCGGAACCCGGTCCTCGCCGACGGCGCCGCGACCCTGGCCGCCCTGCTCCGGCGCAACCGCACCCTGCGCACCCTCGACCTGGTCAACACCGGCATCGGCAGCGACGGCGTACGCCTCCTCCTCGACGCCCTCCGTACCCGCGAGACCCCGTTGGAGCGTCTCTTCCTCGGCGGCAACGGCCTCACCGCCGCCGACGCCCCGCTGCTCGCCGCCCTCATCCGGGACGCCGGAGTCCGCGAGCTGTACCTCCCCGCCAACCACCTCGGCGACGAGGGCACCGCCGTCCTGGCCGCCGCCGCGGCCGCCGAGCCCGCCCGCCCGGTCCGCCTCGGCCTCGGCGGCAACGGCATCGGCCCCGACGGCGCCCGGGCCCTCGCCGACGCCCTCGCCGGCATCGAAGCCCTCGACCTCGGCCGGGCCCTGTCCGAGCGCAGCCTCGGCTCCACCGGCAACACCACCGGCGACGAAGGGGCGTACGCCCTTGCCGCCGCCCTGCCCGGCAGCCCGCTGCGCCGCCTGGAGCTGCGCCACACGGGACTGACCGGACGCGGCGCGAAGTGCCTGCTGGCCGCCGTCCCCGACGGCTCGCCCCTGGAGTACGTGGGCCTCGGCCCCGGCCTGCCCCGCAAGGTGAAGCGCTCCTTCGCCGGCCGGCTGCGCCCCGCCCGCGGCGCCCACCCCGACCTCAGCGCCATCACGAGCGTGTACCGATGAACGCGCGCCCCGTTAACCGCGGCCTCGACCGGCTGCCCGGCGGCTTCCTCCCCGAGGACGGCCCGGCCTGGCAGCGCATCCGCCGCTACGCCGTGCCCGGCTGGATGATCGAGCGTGCGACCGGGCACCGGCTCGCCGGCGACTGGCGGGCCGCCTGCGCGGCCGCCGCCGTCGACATCACCTTCGACCTGCCCGAGATCGCCGCCGAGCACGGCCGGCCGGTCGCCGAGGCGGTGGAGGAGGACCTGCACCACCTGGCCCCGGACCTGGTGCGCTGGCACCTGCCCCGCCTCCTGGGAGGCCGTACGACCCACGCCGGCTTGACGCGTGTGCTGCTCGCCCGCTACGGCACCGGCCACGACGCGCCGGTCCTCTCCGTCACCACCGGCCCGATGACCGACGGGCCGCAGCGGCTGAGGCTGCGCTGCACCCCCGTGGACCCCCTCGAGGAGAACCATCTCGTCGACACGCCCGCGCCCCGGGCGAGCTACACCCCCGAGAACTGGATCGCCGCCCGACCCCTCTGGGACGCCCGGCACACCGCCGAACTCCGCGAGCGCTTCACCGGCGGCGCCGACCGGCTGCCGTTCTTCCGCCCGGACGGCACGCCGCTCGGCCCCGGGGAACTGCCCACCGCCGATCCCGGCCCGGCGGACCCCGCCGCACGCGCCGAGTGGGTCGCCCTGCTGCAGGCCCGCGGTGAGTACGACGCGGCCTACGAAGCCGTCGGCGCCGACCGGGACATGACCGTCCCCGAGTCCACGTCGGAGTACGCCCGTCCGGTGGACCCGCGGGAGCTGATGGCCACCGACGCCTTCGACCTGGCCCGCCTCGAAGCGGAGGTGCGCCGTCTGGCGGAGGCGGGCGAAGACAGCAGGTTCCGGATTCCCGTGCAGTGGTACGGCGCCCTGGTGGTGGAGCCGGTGGGCGCGCGCGGCATGCGCCTGTCCGCCGTCGCAACGGGCTGGGACACGCCGCAGGAGAGCGCCAGGATGCCCGTGTTCGCCCGGAAGCGGCTGCCCGACCTCGAACTGGTCCGCACCGGCCGGATCACCCCGCGCGAACTGCACCCCCTCGTCGCCGAGGCCCTCTTCCCCGAGGCCGGCCCCGCGTCCGGCCCGCCCGGAACGTCCCCGGCGCAGCCGGTACGGGTGCGCTGCCGCGGCGAATGGCACGGGGTGCGCGTCCAAGGCGGCGCACTGGACCTGCCGGCGCACACCGCGGAGGAGCAGCAGCGCGAGCGCGCCATGCGCGCGTTCGGCGGCGCCGTCGCCGGCTGCTTCGCCGTGCAGCACGACTGGACCACGGGCGGGGGGCGGCTGCCGCGTGCCCTGCGGGCACAGATGCGCGACCTGTTCCTGCGCGCCCAGCACGGCGACACCCCGGGAGTCGTCGCGCTGCTGGACGCCGGCATGGACCCGCGGGTCCGCGACCGGCGGGGGCAAACCCTGATGCACGTGCTCCACCTCCTGGACCACGCGGTGCTGCTGCCGCGGCTGCTGGCGGCGGGACTGGACGTGGAGACCACGACGAAGGCCGGCCTCACCCCGCTGCAGGTGGCCGTCCAGAACGGCGGCTCCGCCGACCTGGTGCGGGCGTTCATCGAGGCCGGCTCCCGGATCGACGTCATCGACGACCTGGAACTGTCGCTGGCCCAGGTGATCCGCCGCTACGAGCGCACCGATCTCGCCTTCCTGCGCACCCGTGTCGAGGAGGAGTTCCCCGGCATCGGCTCCGAGTGGCTCGACGAGTACATGGACGAGCGTGACGCCATGAACGCCGAGTACGAGGAAAGCGAAAGCGACGAGGACGCATGAGCACCCGGCCGCCCGGCCCCCTCGCGGCCGCAGACGCCCTCGGCGCCCGGCTGCGCGCCACCCGCACGGAGCCCGCCGCCAACCCTCAACTGGAGGCCCTGTGCCTGGCCGTGACGGCCAATCAGCCGGTCCTGCTGTGGGGTGAGCCCGGCATCGGCAAGTCCGCCGGCATGCAGCAGCTCGCCGACGCCCTCGGCATCGGGCTGGAGACGGTCATCGCCAGTGTCCACGAGCCCTCCGACTTCGCCGGCCTGCCCATCGTCGGGGACGACCCGGCGACCACCGGTGTGCCGATGGCGCCGCCGGACTGGGCGGTGCGCCTCGCCCGCACCGGACACGGCCTGCTCTTCTTCGACGAGCTGTCCTCCGCGCCGCCCGCCGTGCAGGCGGCCCTGCTGCGCGTCGTCCTCGAACGCCGGGTCGGCAGCCTCACCCTGCCCGAGTCGGTGCGGATCGTCGCCGCGGCCAACCCGCCCTCCAGCGCCGCCGACGGCTGGCACCTCAGCCCGCCGCTGGCCAACCGGTTCGTCCACCTCGACTGGACCCACAGCCCGCGCACCGTCGCCCGCGGCATGGCCGGCACCTGGCCCGAGGTCGCCCTCCCGGCCGTGGACCCGGCCCGCGTCTCCGGCGCCGTCGCCCGGGCCCGCGGTGTGGTCTCCGGCTTCCTGACCGCCCGGCCGGGCCTGGTCCACCACATGCCGAACGAGGCCGAGGGCCGCGGCCGCGCCTGGCCCTCCCCGCGCACCTGGGAGATGGCGCTGCGGCTGCTGGCCACCGGGTACGCGGCCGGAGCCGGCCGGGAGGCCCTGGCCACCGCGCTCACCGGGGCCGTCGGCGAGGCCGCAGGCATCGAGCTGCTGTCGTACCTGGAGAACCTGGACCTGCCCGACCCGGACCGGGTGCTCGCCGATCCGGACGCCTTCGCCCTGCCCGAACGCGGCGACCGGCAGCTGGCGTTCCTCATCGCCGTGGTCGCGGCCGTCCAGGGCGAGCTCACCCGCCCGCGCTGGGAGGCCGGCTGGGCGGTGCTCGCCAAGGCCGTGGACGCGGGCGTGCCGGACGTGGCCGCGCGGGCCGCCGCCGACCTCGCCGCGATGCGCGACCTGGACTGGCCGGTGCCCTCCGGCATCGACGCGTTCGTCGAACTGCTCCAGCTCTCCGGCGCACTGCCCGGCAGCGGCTGACGGCCGTGGACGCGGAGCAGGCCCGTCTCGACCGGGCCAAGCTGCTCGCCGCCCGCTACCGGGCGGCGGAGGCCCGGCCCTACCTGGCCTCGGCCCTGTACGCGCTCACCGTCGTCCCCTCGACGGCCGTCCCGACCATGGGCGTGGACCGGCACTGGCGCTGCTACGTCTCGCCCGCCTTCGTCGACGCGACCCCCGTGGCCGAACTGGCCGGCGTGTGGATCCACGAGGTGGCCCACCTGCTGCGCGACCACCACGGCCGGGCCGGTCGGCTCCCGGCCGCCGACCAGGGCGACCAGGTCCGGATCAACATCGCCGAGGACTGCGAGATCAATGACGACCTCCTCGCCGACGGGCTGGCGCTGCCCGAGGGGCGGATGGAGCCCGGGTTGTTCGGCCTGCCCACCGGAGGCATGTTCGAGGCGTACCTGCCGTCGATCCCGCCCACCCCGCGGCACGGCATCGACTGCGGCTCGGGCGCCCACGGCATGCCCGCCCCCTGGGAGCTCGGCGATGCCGCCGGCACCGCCCGGATCAGCCCGGTCGAGGCCGAGGCGCTGCGGCGCCAGACCGCGCAGGCCATGCGCGCCCACCAGCGCAGCCGCGGCACGCTCCCGGCCGGCTGGGAGCGCTGGGCGACGGAGGTGCTGGAGCCCACCGTCGACTGGCGGCGCGCGCTGACCGGCGCGGTACGGGAGGCCGCCGCCTGGGCGGCCGGAGCCGTCGACTACACCTACCGGCGCCCCTCTCGCCGCACGCCCGCCCTCGGCGGCCGGGTGGTGCTGCCCAGCCTGCGCCGGCCGCTGCCGCGGGTCGCGGTCGTCATCGACACCTCGGGGTCGATGGGGGAGGACGAGCTGGCCGCCGCGCTCGCCGAAGTGACCGGTGTGCTGCGGGAGGTGGGGGTGGGCGGAAACCGGGTCGCGGTGCTGGCCTGTGACGCGGACGTGCAGGCCGTGGCCCGGGTGACCAGCGTCGACCAGGTGGCGCTCGCAGGCGGCGGCGGAACGGACATGCGGGTCGGGATCGGTGCCGCGCTGGCGGCGGCGGACCGGCCGGACGTCGTCGTCGTGCTGACCGACGGTTTCACGCCATGGCCCGGCGAGCCCTCCTCCTGCAGGGTGATCGCCGCGCTGATCGGCGAGGGGGCCCCGCAGCCCCCGGACTGGGTGGAGACCGTACGGGTCGGCCCCGGATCGTAGGGGCCGGCCGCCGGAGCGGAGGCGCGCACCCGGATCCCGCATGGCCGGGAACATGCGGTCACCCGCGCCGGAGCCGCTCCGCATGACAGCATGGCCGGACAACACCCGAGAAGCGGAAGGGGAGTTCGGTGAGCGGTTCGGCGAGCGGAGTACGCAAGAGCCTGGCGAAGGTCGAGGTCGCGCTGCGGTGGGACCCGAGCCCCGCGGGCACGCCCCCGAACGACCTGGACATCGTGGCCGCGGTCTACGGCGCCGCCGACCCGTACGGGCAGCCCGTCCAGGTCGTCCACTTCGGCAGCCGCTCGCCCGACGGCACCATCACGCTCAACCGCGACAGCCGCACCGGCCAGGGCTTCGGCCACGACGAGGTGATGGTCCTCGAACTGGACCGGATGCGGCCGGAGTCGGTGCGGGTCGTGGTGGGCGTGCTGATCCAGGACGCGGGCCCGCGCGGCGGCCACCGGAAGACGTTCGCCGCCATAGGGGGCACGGGCGTCCGGATCCGGGAGGGCCACAGCGACCTCGCGGTCACCGACTTCGCGGCCGTGCCGCACGCCACGGCGGCAACGGTCGCGCGGTTCACGCGCGACGGTGCGGGCTGCTGGCTGCTGGACACCGCCGTACAGGGCTTCGACGCCGATGCGGAGGAGTTCGTCCGGGCGATGGGCGCCGAACGGCACTGACCCGGCAGGGGTGAAGGGGCCGGCCGTGCGGACCGGGCGGCCGCCGCCCCTCGCGCGGGTGGCCGCCGCCCGGTCCGGCCGGCGCGCTGCCGCCGTCCCCACGAGGCAGCGCGGGGCGGGCCCCCGTCCGGTCATCGGTGACGGGGCCCACCGGTTCAGGGAGCCGTATCCGGGCCCGGTTCGGGCGCCTGCTGCGGGTCGGGGCCCGGTTCGGACGCCTGCTGCGGGCGGCCAGGGGGTGCCTGCCGCGGGCCGGCGTCGGCGCCGGGTGCCGCGTCGGCCGCCAGGCCCAGAGCGGGCAGCAGGGCCGCGTCGACGAACCGCACCAGGTAGTCCGCGTCCGCGTACCGCCCCTCCAGCACCGGCCGGATCCGCAGTACGCCCATGAGCTGCGCAGGCAGGAACTCCACGGCGGGATGGTCCGGGGCGATCTCCCCGCGTGCCACCGCCCGCGCCGCCATCGCCGCGAACGCGGCCAGCTCCGGCTCGACCAGCGCCTCGCGCAGGGCCGCCTGGAGCTTCTCGTCGCTGAGCACCGCGTGCCCGAGCGCCTGGGTGAGGCGGGTGTCGCGCCCCGAGGTGCCGGCGGCGATGCGGGCCGCCTCGCGCAGGTCGCCGGCCAGGGAGCCGGTGTCGACCGCGGCCAGGGTGCCCTGCCGGTGCGCGCGCAGAGCCGCCGCGACCAGTTGCGGCTTGGTCTTCCACTGCCGGTAGAGCGTCGACTTGCCGCAGCAGGCCCGGGCGGCGACACCTTCCATGGTCAGGGCCTCATAGCCGTGTTCGCGCAGCTCGTCCAGGACGGCGTCGTAGAACTCCTGCACCCGCTCGGGGGTGATCTTGGAGCGGCGCCCGGCGGGCTGCGTCGACGTCATGGGTGCGGCTCTCCTCGGGGGCTCCGCGGCAGATGCTTCGGTCACCGAAGTGTAGAGGAACGCCCGCGTATCGGTACACCGGCGTATCGGTACGTGAACGTATCGATACACTGGCGTTTCGGTGGTGGGGGCCCGGACCGGCCGCCCGCCACCGCCGGGCCGCCGCACACGGCGGCCCCCGCTACGGGACCGATGACAGGAAGCGAGACCGGGGGAATGACCTCCCACACGACACCTGCGGGGCCGACGGGCGGCCGGGGGGCAGCGCGCCGCCGGCTCCTGCGCGAGCTGCTGCTCGTCGCGGGGCTGTTCGCCGTCTACAAGGCGGGCCGGCTGCTCTCGACGGACCGTACGGACGACGCCTTCGGGAACGCCGCCCGGGTCTGGGACGCCGAGCGGGCCCTGCGCCTCCCAAGTGAGGGAACGATTCAGCGGCTGCTCCTCCAGGGCGCCGGAGACACCGGGGCGCCCACCGGGGACGCCGCCGGGGACATCCTGGTCCACGCCGCCAACACCTACTACGCGGCCGTGCACTTCCCCGCCACCGCGCTCTTCCTCGTCTGGCTGTACCTGCGCAAACCCCGCCACTACCGGTGGGCCCGGCGTGTCCTCACCGTCCTGACGGGCGCCGCCCTCGCCCTGCACCTGGCCTTTCCGCTGGCCCCGCCGAGGATGCTGGCCGCCGCGCACCTCGTCGACACCGGGCAGGCCTACGGGCCCTCCGTGTACGGGGCCTCGCCCGCCGCCGACACCCTGGCCAACCAGTTCGCCGCCATGCCCTCGCTGCACTTCGGGTGGGCGCTGGTGCTCGCCCTCGGCATGATCGCCGCCGGCCGGACCCGCTCGCCGTGGCACCTGCTGTGGCTGCTGCACCCGCTGCTGACCCTGCTCGTCATCGTCGGCACGGCCAACCACTACTGGCTCGACGCGATCGTCTCCGCCGCCCTGCTCGGCGCCGCACTCCTCGCCGTACCCGGCCCGCAGGCCCCCTCCCGCCCGCGTGTCGCGGTACGGCACCTGCCGCGGGCCCGCCGCGCGGCCGCGCGGGCAGAACGGGCCGCGTCGGCCGAGCCCGCCGAACCGGCCGGAGCCGGCCGGTGAACGCCACCGTCCTCGCCGTCGCGCTCTGCCTCGCCTCCGCCGCGGCCTACGCGGCTGCCGCGGTCGCGCAGGAGCGCCTCGCCCGCGCCGGCGCCGCCCGCACCGCCCGCGCCCTGCTCGGCAACGGCGCCTGGTGGTGGTCCGCGGGCCTGAACACCGCCGCCGCGCTGCTGCACGCCGCCGCCCTGCGCTACGGGCCGCTCACCCTGGTCCAGCCGCTCGGGGCGCTCACCCTCGTCGCCGCCGTCCCCATGGGCGCCCGCCGGGCCGGCCGCCGCGTCGACGCCACCGAATGGCGGGGCACCCTGGCCACCGTCGCCGGGCTCGGCCTGCTGCTGCTCCCGGCCTCCGGGCCGACCCCGAACGACACCCTCACCCTGGCCGAGGCGCTCGCCGTGTCGGGCGCCACCGCCGCCGCGATCGGCCTGCTGACCGTACGCAGGGAGGTGCGCTCGGGGCTGCGGCACGCGACCGCGTCCGGGCTGGCCTCAGCCGTCGCCTCCGCTCTGACCCAGACGGTGGCGGTGGCGGGCGGTCGCGCAGGACCGCTGCCCGGCGGGCGCGTCCTCGCCGTCGCAGGGCTCGTCGCCGTCTTCGCGGTCGGCGGGATGCTGCTGTCGCAGCGGGCCTACCGGGGCGGACTCGGCGCGCCCCTCGCCGTGGTCAACCTGGCCAACCCGCTGGCCGCGGCCGCGATCGGCATGGTCCTGCTCGGCGAACGCCTCCAAGGCGGCACCGTCGGCCTGCTGCTCGCGGTCGCGGGCGCGCTGGCGGCGGCCCGAGGAGTGCTGCTGCTGACCCGTACGGCCCCGGGACAGCGGGCGGACCCAGCCCGCCGCGGCCCCCGCCGCGGCCGGCCGTGTGGCAGCATGACCGCATGAGGCACATGACCGGCACGGCTGCTGACGGATCGTTTCTCTCGCTGTGGTCCAAGAACTCCGTGCTGTCCATCGGTTCGGTGGGCTCGGTGCTCTCCATCGGCTCGGTCGGCAGTGTGCTGTCGGTCGGCTCGCTCGGCTCCGCGCTCTGCCTCGGCTCCGCCGGCTCCTGGCTGAGCTCGGGCTCCCTGCTCAGCGCCCTGTCGAACCGCTCGGTGCTGTCCTACCGGTCGAACCGGTCGGTGCTCGCCGCCGGTTCGCACGGCACGGCGGTGCGCTGCCGGCGCGCCCGCGGGGGCCTCGCCGCTGCCGCGGTGGCCGTCGCGGCGGTCGCCTGCGCGCGGGCCCGCCGGGGCTGAGAACCGTTTCGCCCCTCCCCGCGTCCTCCTTTCCGAGACCGACCACGCAGCAGGAGAGCGGAGTGAAAACGGCATGGGGATCGTCAGCTGGATCATCCTGGGGCTGCTCGCCGGCGCCATAGCCAAGCTCCTGCTGCCGGGCCGCGACCCCGGGGGCGTGATCGGCACCACCCTCATCGGCATCGTCGGCGCGTTCATCGGCGGCTGGCTCTCCGCGAAGTTCCTGGACAAGCCGATCGCCAACGAGTTCTACGACCCCGCCACCTGGGGCTCGGCGATCGCCGGCTCGCTGGTGCTGCTCATCGGCTACCGGATCCTCTTCGGCCACTCCCGCGACTGAACGGGCGGCCCGCCCGCCGCTTTGCCGAAGAGCCGCACCACCTGACGGCCTGCCGGCTGCCGCAGCCCCGGCGGCACGTGCGGACACTGCCCGCCGACCCGACCCGACCCGACCCGACCCGACTCGGCCCACGCCCTCGGCCAGGACCGGGTCCGGCCCGCGGACGTCCTGTGCGCGATCGGCCGGGAGCGCCCGCCTGACGGGCCCGGGCCCGGACCGTCCGGCACCCACCTCGCCGCGGCAGGACCCGGCGGTCGCCGGGCCGGTGCGGACCGTCTCCCGCGGGGGCGATGCCCTGCCGCGCGATCCGGACCACAGTCGGGCCGGGGTGCCGTCGTCGACGGCCGGGGCCCGCTGCGCACCGCCCTCCCCCCGAGAAGTCGTCGCCGGGGCCGCGCAGCGCAACGGCCGGGCCGCGCCGGTCGTCAACGGCGCGGTCCGCGACAGCGTCGCCCTCGGCGGGCTCGACCCCGGCGCCGTCACCACCGGCGGTGGCGTCTTCCGCCGCCCCCCGCGGACACGGTGCACGCGGACGACGCGGCGTCGTGGTCCTGCCCGGTGGCAGTCGGCCGCCTGACCCGCCCGCCCTGCGTGCAGGACCCGCCCCGCCGTTCGAGGAACGCCCCTCCGGCGGCGGAGGGGGCGGAATCCGGCCATGACCCGCGCGGCGGGCCTGGCGCGGGGAGGCGCCGGCGGGCTTCACTGCGGGGCCATGACACGACACCGGATCACCGGCCTGCTCGGCGCGCTCGCGCTCGCCGCGGCCGCCCTGGCCCCCGC
>NZ_JACBGN010000099.1 GCF_013401435.1 Streptomyces sp. BR123 | reverse complement strand
GCTGTGTATAAGAGACAGGGGCCGGCGGTCGTGTGGTGCGGCTGCGCCACGTGCTGGCCCTCGGCCTCGGCATCGCCCTGCTGGCCGGCGGAACCGGCGGCTGGCTCGGGGTGCTCGCCGAGCGCCGCAGCAGCACCCGCCTCGAACTCCCGCAGGCTGCCGCCGACGGCAAGGGCCGAGCCCCCGACAGCGTGGCGGGGATCGCCGCCACCGCACTGCCGGGCGTCGTCACCCTGCACGTCCGCGGTGCCACGGGCGGCGGCACCGGCACCGGCTTCGTCCTCGACCCGCAGGGCCACATCCTCACCAACCACCATGTCGTCGCCGGCGCCAAGGGCATCACGGTCACCTTCGCCACCGGCGAGAGCGTCGACGCCGAGCTGGTCGGCCAGGACAGCGGGTACGACCTGGCGGTGGTGCGGGTCGACGGGGTGCGCGGCCTGCAGCCGCTGGCCCTCGGCAACTCCGAGAACGTGCAGGTGGGCGACCCGGTGGTAGCCATCGGCGCCCCGTTCGACCTCTCCAACACCGTCACCGCCGGCATCATCAGCGCCACCGGCCGGCCCGTCACCGCGGGCGGTGACAAGGGCGACGGCAGCGACATCAGCTACGTCGACGCCCTCCAGACCGACGCCCCCATCAACCCCGGCAACTCCGGCGGTCCGCTCCTGGACGCCCGGGCCCGCGTGATCGGCATCAACAGCGCCATCCGCGGAGCCGAAAAGGCCGGCTCCGAGAAGCAGAGCGGCAGCATCGGCCTCGGCTTCGCCATCCCCGTCAACCAGGGCAAGCGGGTCGCCGAGGAGCTCATCCGCACCGGTCGGGCCACCCATCCCGTCATCGGGGTCACCCTCGACCTGCAGTACACCGGCGACGGCGCCCGTGTCGGCACCGCGGGCGAGGGGGGCAAGCCGGCCGTCACCCCAGACGGCCCCGCGGCCCGCGCGGGGGTCAAGGCGGGCGACGTGATCACCAAGGTGGACGGCCGGCGCGTGCACGGCGGCGACGAGCTCATCATCAAGATCCGCGCCCACCGGCCGGGCGACCCGCTCCGCCTCACCGTGCTCCGCGACGGCCGCGAGCTCACCCTGGCGCTCGTCCTCGGCTCGGCGAACGGGGCATGACGATCAGGGGAAGGCACGGCTGATACAGCACCGATGTAGGGGCTGACCGGCCGGGCCGGGTACCGTTGTCGTGGCCCGACGTGGAGAGAGCCGAGGAGCGGCAAGGTGTTCAACGACATAGGCGCACTCGAGCTGGTCACCATCGTGGTTCTCGGCATCCTCATCTTCGGCCCGGACAAGCTGCCGAAGGTGGTCCAGGACATCACGGGCTTCATCCGGAAGATCCGCGCCTTCTCCGACAGCGCCAAGCACGACATCCGCTCCGAACTGGGCCCGGAATTCAAGGACTTCGAGTTCGAGGACCTGAACCCGAAGACGTTCATCCGCAAGCAGCTCTCCGAGAACGAGGACCTGCGGGACATCCGCAGCAGCTTCGACCTGCGCAAGGAGCTGAACGAGGTAACCGACGCCGTCAACAGCCGCGAGCCCGAGGCCGCCCCGGACCTGCTGAAGAAGCCCGCCGCCCCGGCCGTCGAACGGCGGACCTGGTCCGACGCCGACGCCACCTGAGCCTCGTCCTGCCCGGCGATCCGGGGTCCGGTGGCTATCCTCCATGAGTCCGGACCAGGGCGCCCGAGGTGGGGGTCCCCCCAACGACCTGTGGGGGAGGGCCGTTCCGGACCCAACGGAACGAGAGGCCGCATCGATGGAGACGACGAGCAGCAGCCGGGTCGGGACACAGCCCGCAGAAGCACCCGAACTGCCCGAGCTACCCGACCTACCCGCCGCAGCACCGGCCGGGCCCGCCGCGGCACCGGCGGCATCGGCTACGCCCGCGGCTTCGGCAGTACCCGCCGCGGCCCCCGCGACGGCGCCCGCCCAGTCCGAGGAGGCCGCCCGGCCCGTGCCTGCGGCCCGGCGCACGGCCGAGGGCTTCCTGCGGGCCGACTTCCCCTGGTACGGGCTGGACGAGGCCTTCACCGGGCCGCGCTGGCTGTTGCAGGTCGGCACCGGCGCCGACGGCACCGTCGAGCACGGCTCCACCGGCCACGGTGACGAGCCCTCCGTCCGCGGGGAGATCGCCACCGGCGAGAAGGAGCGCTTCGCGGTGGTCGTCACGGTCGCCAGCAACCCGCTGCGCCGCAGCGGCGACGGCACCGGCGTCCTGGAGGCCACGTCGGTCTCCTCCGCGGCCTGGCTGGCCGGCTCCGGGCTGCTGGCGTACAGCTGGCCCGGGCAGATGGACCACAGCCTGCGCGACGACTGGCTGGAGCAGCAGACCGAGGCCGCGTGGGAGCTCGCCGACGACCTCGACGGGCCGGACTGGTCGGTGCTGTCGCTGCCCGTGGACGGCGAGCCGACGCCCTTCCACTACCGCGAGTCCGAGTTCGGCTGGGTGCTGGCCGGGTCCACCGCGGCCGGCGTGCACCTGGGCGCGTACGGGCGGGGCATGAGCGCCTACGGGCTCGGCTTCTCCGTCATCGGCGACCTCGCCGCATACCAGCAGTAGCCCGCAGCGGGTACGCGAAAGGGCACCGCCCGGCGGCGGTGCCCTCCACTGGGGCGCGGCCCGGATCCCGGGCGGACGCGCGGGCCGGAACCCGTTGCCCGGACCCGTTGATCAGCCCTTGTGGCTCAGAACTTGTTGCGCGGGGTGATGCCCAGCGACATGCCGGCCAGGCCCCGGGCGCGCCCGCCCAGCTTGCCCGCGATGGCGCGCAGCGCCGCGCCGGCGGGAGAGTCCGGGTCGGCCAGGACGACCGGCTTCCCCGAGTCGCCGCCCTCGCGCAGACGGACGTCGATCGGGATGGAGCCGAGCACCGGGACGGTCGCGCCGACCGTCTTGGTGAGGCCGTCGGCGACCTTCTGCCCGCCGCCCGTGCCGAACACGTCGACCATCTCGTCGCAGTGCGGGCAGGGCAGGCCGGACATGTTCTCGACCACGCCGACGATCTTCTGATGGGTCT
This sequence comes from Streptomyces sp. BR123, assembly GCF_013401435.1. Taxonomy (GTDB): domain Bacteria; phylum Actinomycetota; class Actinomycetes; order Streptomycetales; family Streptomycetaceae; genus Streptomyces. Next base: position 20,142 of record NZ_JACBGN010000099.1, on the reverse strand, counting down.
GGACGGCGATCGCGCCGGCCCGCTCGGCGACCTCGGCCGCGGCCTGCTGCGGCGTGGTGACGACGAGGATCTCCGCGTTCGGCACCAGCTGGGCCACCGAGATCGCGATGTCGCCGGTGCCCGGCGGCAGGTCGAGCAGCAGCACGTCCAGGTCGCCCCAGAACACGTCCGCGAGGAACTGCTGGAGGGCGCGGTGCAGCATCGGCCCGCGCCACACGACGGGCGCGTTGCCCGGGGTGAACATGCCGATGGAGATGACCTTCACGCCGTTGGCCGACGGCGGCATGATCATGTTCTCGACCTGGGTGGGCCGGCCGTCCACGCCCAGCATGCGCGGCACGCTGTGACCGTAGATGTCCGCGTCCACGACGCCGACCTTCAGGCCGTCCGCCGCCATCGCCGCGGCCAGGTTCACCGTCACAGAGGACTTGCCGACGCCGCCCTTGCCCGAGGCGACCGCGTAGACGCGGGTCAGCGAGCCGGGCTTGGCGAACGGGACCTCGCGCTCGGCGGTGCCGCCGCGCAGGGTGGCCGCGAGCTCCTTGCGCTGCTCGTCGCTCATCACCTCCAGCGACACGGCGACCGAGGCGACCCCGGGGACCTTCGCGACGGCCCCGGAGACGTTCTGAGTGATCGTCTCGCGCATGGGGCAGCCCGACACCGTCAGGTAGACCGTGACGGCCACCGCGCCGCCCTCGCCGATCTCCACCGATTTGACCATGCCGAGCTCGGTGATCGGCCGGTGGATCTCGGGGTCGTTCACCGTCGCCAGTGCGTCGAGGATCGCATCCTGCTCGGGCACGGCGGCGGAGCTTGTGTCGGTAGCCATGCCCCCGATGGTACGGCTCGGTAGCCTGCCACCGGTAAGGCCGCTAGCGGTCGCCTTCGTCACTCTCCGCCGGGAATAGACGCCGCTCGTCCATCTCCTTGATCAGGTCCTGGAACTCCGACCGGATCCAGTCGCGCGTCGCCACCTCGCCCAGGCCCATCCGCAGTGCCGCGATCTCCCGGGTCAGGTATTCGGTGTCGGCGATGGACCGCTCGTTCTGCTTGCGGTCCTGCTCCAGGTTGACGCGGTCGCGGTCGTCCTGCCGGTTCTGCGCGAGCAGGATCAGGGGGGCCGCGTACGAGGCCTGCAGCGACAGCATCAGCGTCAGGAAGATGAACGGGTACGGGTCGAAGCGCAGGTGGTCCGGGGCGAAGATGTTCCACAGCACCCACATGACGATGACCAGCGTCATCCAGACGATGAACCGGCCCGTGCCGAGGAACCGGGCCACCCGCTCCGACAGACGCCCGAAGGCCTCCGGGTCGTACTCCGGCAGCAGCGAGCGGCGCGGCGCCCGCGGCTGGTCCAGGCGCACCCGCGAGCGCGTCAGCGCGCTCGACCCGGTCGACTGCCCGGACCTCGCGCGCTCGGCCCGCTCGGCGGCCCGCTGCTCCGTCCTCTCGGACCCGTCCAGCAGCCCGCTCTCGCGTGCCTGGGCCCGCGCCTGCTCGCGCCGCTCGCGGATCTGCTCCCGGCGCCGCTCACGGGCCTGATCGCGGTTCCCCCTCCGGTCAGTACCCACCCGCGGCCTCCTCCGCATGGAAGTCCGTCTCCCGCCAGTCGTCCGGCAGCAGGTGGTCCAGCACGTCGTCCACGGTCACCGCGCCCAGCAGCGCGCCGCCCTCGTCGACGACCGGCACGGCCACCATGTTGTACGCGGCCAGGAAGCTGGTCACCGCCGGCAGCGAGGCGTCCGGCCGCAGCGGCGGCAGGTCCGTGTCCACGATCGAGCTGACGAGGGTGAACGGGGGGTCCCGCAGCAGCCGCTGGAAGTGCACCGTGCCCAGGTACTTGCCGGTCGGCGTCTCGTCGGGCGGCCGGCACACGTACACCTGCGCGGCCAGCGCCGGCGACAGATCGGCCTGCCGCACCCGGGCCAGCGCGTCCGCGACGGTCGCGTCCGGCCGCAGCACGATCGGCTCGGTGGTCATCAGGCCGCCCGCGGTGTTCTCCTCGTACGACAGCAGGCGGCGCATGTCTGCGGCGTCGTCCGGCTGCATGAGCGTCAGCAGCCGCTCCTTGTCGTCCTCGGGCAGCTCCGACAGCAGGTCGGCCGCGTCGTCCGGATCCATCGCCTCCAGGACGTCGGCGGCGCGCTCCTCCTTCAGCTTGCCGAGGATCTCCACCTGCTCGTCCTCGGGAAGCTCCTCCAGGACGTCCGCGAGCCGGTCGTCGTCGAGGGCGCTCGCCACCTCGGCGCGCCGCTTCGGGGTCAGGTGGTGCAGGACGTTCGCCACGTCGGCCGGGCGCATCTGCTCGAAGGTGGCCACCAGGTTCTCGGCGCCCTGGCCCTCCTCCTCCAGGGAGAAGCCGGTCACCGCCGACCACTCGACGGTCAGGGTCTCGCCGCGGCGGCGCAGCGCCCCGCCCTTGCCCTTGCGGACGAAGATCTTGTCGATCTCCCAGTCGCGGCGGGCCGGCAGCTGCTGGATGGCCACGTCGAGGACGGTGGCCTCCTCGCCGGTCGCGGTCAGCCGCACCCGGCGGTCGAGCAGTTCGCCGAGGACCAGCCGCTCGGTGGGCCGCTGTTCGAAGCGCCGCATGTTCACCACGCCGGTGGTGATCACCTGTCCGGACTCCACACCCGTCACCCGGGTCATCGGCAGGAAGATCCGGCGCCGGCTGACCACCTCGACGACCAGGCCCAGCAGTCGGGGCGGACGCCCGCCGACGCGCAGCATCGCGACGAGGTCGCGGACGCGGCCGACCTGGTCGCCGTTGGGGTCGAAGACGGGCACACCCGACAGATGCGACACGAAGATCCGCGGGGCGCCTCCAGCCATACCGGCGCCTCCTGTTGCCTCGTGTCCACCGACAGTCCTGCCGCCCCTCAGGCTAGCCCGTGGCGCGCGCAGACGTCCTGGTGGGGCCGTCCGGCCGGGGAGGCACCGCGGACGCGGTCCCCGCCGTACGGGCGGGTACGCTGCCTGCTGCCCGAAGACGTACGACGAGAGGCACCTGCCCGTGACCGCCCACTTCCCCGCCGCGCGCCTGCGCCGGGCAGCGTTCGCCGGTGTCCTGTGCGCGGGCCTGGCCGTCACCGGCGCGGGGTGCGGGCCGGACCCCGACAAGGGCACGAACGGGGTCGGCAAGCTCTCCGCGGGCCAGATCGAGAGCAAGGCGAAGGCCGCGGCCGGCGCCGCCGCCTCGGTGCACCTGTCGGGCACCCTCGTCAGCGGCGGAAAAACCTTCACGCTGGACGTGCGCCTGGGCAAGGACGGCGGCTCCGGCGAGGTGAAGTCCCAGGAGGACACCTTCCAGCTGCTGCGCGTCGGCGAGCAGCTCTACCTGAAGGCGAGCGCGGCCTTCTGGGGGACCTCCGAGGCGGCCGGCAAGCTCGGCGACAAGTACGTGAAGGTGCCCGAGAGCGACCCCACCTACAAGCAGTTCCGCGGCTTCACCGACATGCACGTGCTGCTCGACGGCCTGCTCGGGCTCGACGGCAAGCTCGCCAAGGTCGAGGACTACACCAAGGTCGGCCCCACCCGCGCGGTCCAGGTGACGGCAGGCCAGGGCAAGGGCGGCAAGCTGTCGGTCTCCCTGGAGGGCACCCCGTACCCGCTGCGCATGGAGCGGGCCGGCGGCGCCGGGGCGGTAGACCTCAGCGACTGGGGCAAGCCGGTGCCGCTTGAGGCGCCCCCGGCGGACCAGACCCTCGACTACGGGTCCCAGCTGCCCACCACGAAGGACAAGGGGGCGGGCGGGTCGGCCTCCCCGGCGCCGGGCGGCAGCAAGGGCACGGGCCAGGGCTCGAACCCGGGCCAGTAGCCCGGCAGCCGGCGGCTTGGTGGCGGTCGGCGGACCGCCCGCCTAGCGGGCGGATCTGCGGCGCTTCAGCAGCAGCTTCGGCAGCCCGGCCGGGACGGGCCGGCGCGTGACCGCCGGCGAGCCCTGCGGGACCGCGGCCAGCGAACCGTCCGGCAGCTCGGTGGCCACCGCGACCGGGTCCAGGCGCAGCAGCCGGCACTCGCGGGCCCACCGCGCCGTCATCTGCTCCGAGTCGGGGGCGTTCAGCCGCTTGCCCTTGAGCTCGGCGACGGCGGCCTCCCACGGCTCGCTGCCGGGCGCGAGCTCCCGTACGGCCGCGGTCCAGGCGACCAGCCTGCCGCCCTTGTCCTTGCTGCGCACGGTCACCTCGGCGGCCGCCCCGTCCGCGAGGCCCGGCAGCGGCTGCTCCCCGGGTCCGTCGCCCAGCACGTGGGCCGCGCCGTCCACCCAGGCGTGCCACAGGGCCCGGTCGGCACCGTCGCCGCGGACCCAGATCAGGCCGGACTTCTTGGTGGCCTCCTCGACGAGGGCCAGGTCGAGCGTGCTGAGAGTCATGCCCACAGCGTAGGGGGTCGGGCCGGGCGGGCCCGGGGCCGCCCCGAGGGCCCCTACAGCCAGCCGTTGCGGCGCAGTGTGCGGTGGATGGCGAAGCAGCTGCCGATGATGGCCGTCATCACCATCGGGTAGCCGTACTCCCACCGGAGTTCGGGCATGTGGTCGAAGTTCATCCCGTAGACCCCGCAGATCATCGTCGGCACGGCGATGATCGCCGCCCAGGAGGTGATCTTGCGCATGTCCTCGTTCTGGGCGACCGTCGCCTGCGCCAGGTTCGCCTGGAGGATCGAGTTCAGCAGCTCGTCGAAGCCGACGACCTGCTCGTGCACCCGCGCCAGGTGGTCGGCGACGTCGCGGAAGTACTTCTGGATGTCCGGGTCGACCAGCCGCATCGGCCGCTCGCTGAGCAGCTCCATCGGCCGCAGCAGCGGGGCGACGGCCCGCTTGAACTCCAGCACCTCGCGCTTGAGCTGGTAGATGCGGCCCGCGTCGCCGCCGCGCGCAGCGCCCTTGGCGGGGGCGGCGAACACCGCGCTCTCCACCTCGTCGATGTCGTCCTGCACGGCGGCCGCGACCGCGATGTACCCGTCGACGACGTGGTCGGCGAGGGAGTGCAGCACGGCCGAGGGGCCCTTGGCGAGCAGCTCCGGGTCGTCCTGCAGGCGGTGGCGCAGCCCCCGCAGGGAGCCCTGGCCGCCGTGCCGGACCGTGATGACGAAGTCGGTGCCGGTGAAGCACATCACCTCGCCGGTCTCCACGACCTCGCTGGTCGCGGTGAGTTCGGCGTGTTCGACGTAGTGGATGGTCTTGAAGACGGTGAAGAGGGTGTCGTCGTAGCGCTCCAGCTTCGGCCGCTGGTGCGCGTGGACCGCGTCCTCCACGGCGAGCGGGTGCAGGCCGAAGACGGCGGCGATCCCCGCGAACTCCTCCTCGGTCGGCTCGTGCAGGCCGATCCAGGCGAACCCGCCGTCCTCGCGGACCCGCCGGATCGCCTCACGCGGCGTCAGACAGGCCGGTCCGGCGGCGCGCCGGCCGTCGCGGTACACGGCGCAGTCGACCACGGCGCTGCTCGCCGAGGGGTCGCGGGTGGTGTCGTAGCCGGGCTGGACGGGGGTGGACCGGCGCAGGGCCGGGCGGACGGCGGCACGCAGGTAGGGCAGCATCGACATGGCAGGCTCCTTCGCACGCGCGGCGGCAACCGCGCGGGGTGTGGAGGCCCCTTCCGGGCGGCACGGCACGGAACCGTCGGCGGGCGGGGCATGCCGAAGCGGCCGGAAGGAACAAACAGGACGGGAGGACAACGTTCTGCCGTCGCTCTTCTGCTGATCAGATGATCAAAACGGGCGAAAGGTGCCCGTACGGGACGCGGAAGAGCGGTTGGTACTGCACGATCGACTTCGCTTCATCGCAGTCCCCACCTCCTCCGGCCGGTCCTCCGTGGAGGACTTCCTGTCGCCTGATGCCCGGATGCATTCCCCCGGCGACTGCTGGAGCACCCCCATGCACGCGGCATCGGCCAGCGAACAACACTATCAGCCGACGGATGGTCAAGCCCCTTCCTTTACCCGCCTCATACGAGTTCTATGCTCGATCCATGGCAGAAATTCTGGCTCTCGTCGAGGCCCGGCTGCGCAGCGCCCTCGGTGAACCCGACGCCCGCGCCGCCGTCACCTTCCTCGGCACCGACCGCATCGAGGTACTCCGCTTCACCGGCGACGGCCTCGTCCGGTACGCGACCCTCGGCATGTCCGCGAACCCGATGACCGACCCGACCGACCTGGTCGCCGACCCGCAGCGCGGCCCCCGGGCCGAGCTGGTGCTGACCGTCCGCGAGGGTCGCGCGGCCACCGACAAGGTACTGCGGCCCCTCGCCGTGCTGGCCGCCTCCCCGCAGGTCGAGGGGCTGGTCGTGGCGCCCGGCGCCTCCCTCGACGTGGGGGAGCCGCTGTGGGAGGGGGCGCCGTTCACCTCCGTGCTCGTCGCGGAGCCGGGCGGGCTCGTCGAGGACCTCGTGCTGGACGAGCCGATGGACCCGGTGCAGTTCCTGCCGCTGTTGCCGATGACGCCCAACGAGGCGGCGTGGAAGCGGGTGCACGGTGCGGCCGCCCTCCAGGAACGGTGGCTCGCGCAGGGCACGGACCTGCGCGACCCCCTGCGCTCCTCCGTGCCGCTGGACTGAGGCATCCGGACGGGTGATCGTGTCTTGACGGCGCGCCGGGCGGGGAGGAGCGTTGCATCTTATGAGGGGCGAACCGAGTTGCCCGAAGTGCGGTGGCCGGGTCAGGGCGCCCGGACTCTTCTCCGACTCCTGGCAGTGCGCGGTGCACGGCGCGGTGCACCCGCTGCAGCCCGTCATCCCGCCCAGCGTCGAGGGCCTCACCGTCGTCGTGCACCGGGCGCGCGTGCCGGTGTGGATGCCCTGGCCGCTGCCGGTCGGGTGGCTGTTCACCGGGGTGGCCTCGGCCGGTGACGACCGCAGCGGGGGCCGGGCGACCGCCGTGGCCTGCTCGGGGCCCGGACCGCTGGGCGGGATGGGGGAGTTGCTGCTGATCGCCGAGGAACTGGGCGTCGGGCTGGGCTCGCGGTTCGCCGGGATCGACGGCCCCGACCCGGGCACCTGCCTCGACGTGTCCGCCCCTCCGCACACCAAGGTCGTCGCGGCCGGCCGCCCCACGCCGCTGTGGCACGTGAAGGGCGCCCCGGACGACCGGGCCGTCTTCGCCGGCGAGGCGCGCGGGCTGTGGCTGTGGGCGATCGCCTGGCCGGAGCAGTCGGGCATGCTGATGTACGACGAACTGGTACTGACGGACCTGCGGGACGCGGGCGCCGAGCTCGAACTCCTGCCGTGCGGCGCCGTGAGCCCCCGAATCCTGGACCCGTAGCACCCCGCACCCGTGCCCGCGTCCGGGGCCGGGGCCGCGGCGGCGCCCTCGTCGGAGGGGGTGGGGCGGCCGTGTGGGTGGTCGGACGTTATCCTGGGGTGTCCCCCGTACCCGCGACCCCTGGAGCCATGGCCGTGCGCATCGACCTGCACGCCCACTCCACGGCCTCCGACGGGACCGACACCCCCGCCGAGCTGGTCCTGGGGGCGGCCGCCGCCGGGCTCGACGTGGTCGCACTGACCGACCACGACACGGTGAGGGGATACGCCGAGGCCATTGCCGCGGCCCCGCGCGGGCTCACCGTCGTCCCCGGGATGGAACTCTCCTGCCGCCTCGACGGCATCGGGATGCACCTGCTCGCCTACCTCTTCGACCCCGAGGAGCCCGAGCTCGCCCGCGAGCGGGAGCTCGTACGCGACGACCGCACCCCCCGCGCGCAGGCCATGATCGGCAAGCTGCAGGCGCTCGGCGTGGACGTCACCTGGGAGCAGGTCTCCCGGATCGCCGGCGGCGGCTCCGTCGGCCGCCCGCACATCGCGACCGCCCTCGTCGAGCTGGGCGTCGTCCCGACCGTGTCGGACGCGTTCACCCCGGACTGGCTCGCCGACGGCGGCCGCGCCTACGCGCAGAAGCACGAGCTCGACCCCTTCGACGCCATCCGCCTGGTCAAGGCCGCCGGCGGCGTCGCCGTCTTCGCACACCCGGCCGCCGTCAAGCGCGGCCGCTGCGTCCCCGAGAGCGCCATAGCCGACCTTGCGGCCGCCGGCCTGGACGGCATCGAGGTCGACCACATGGACCACGACGCCGAGACCCGCAGCCGGCTCCGCGCCCTGGCCGGCGAGCTGGACCTCCTCGTCACGGGCTCCAGCGACTACCACGGCAGCCGCAAGACCTGCAGCCTCGGCGACTACACCACCGACCCCGAGGTCTACGGCGAGATCACGCGCCGTGCGACCGGGGCCTTCCCCGTGCCGGGCACCGGCGGAGCCGCGGACGCGTAACGGCCCTTTCCGGCATGTCGCCGGGAAGCACTGCGCGCTGCCCCGCCCCCTCTTCCCCCTTCGAAACACCTCACTCTCTGCAAGGCATCACTGTGTTCGACTTCGCCGTATTCGGATCCCTATTTCTCACGCTTTTTGTGATTATGGACCCGCCGGGGATCACGCCGATCTTCCTCGCCCTGACCTCCGGCCGGCCCGTCAAGGTGCAGCGGCGGATGGCCTGGCAGGCCGTCTGCGTGGCCTTCGGCGTCATCGCGGTGTTCGGCATCTGCGGCCAGCAGATCCTGGACTACCTGCACGTCTCCGTCCCGGCCCTGATGATCGCCGGTGGTCTGCTGCTCCTGCTCATCGCGCTCGACCTGCTCACCGGCAAGACCGACGAGCCGAAGCAGACCAAGGACGTGAACGTCGCCCTCGTGCCGCTCGGCATGCCGCTGCTCGCCGGGCCCGGCGCGATCGTGTCCGTCATCCTGGCCGTCCAGAAGGCCGACGCCGTCAGCGCCCAGATCTCGGTCTGGTGCGCGATCATCGCGATGCACGTGGTCCTGTGGCTCACCATGCGCTACTCGCTGGTGATCATCCGGGTCATCAAGGACGGCGGCGTCGTCCTCGTGACCCGCCTCGCGGGCATGATGCTCTCCGCCATCGCCGTGCAGCAGATCATCAACGGCGTGCTCCAGGTCGTCCGGGGCGCCTGACCGGCCGAGCCCCGGCGCCACGCCGCGCGCATGCGAACGCCCCCGCACCGATCGGTGCGGGGGCGTCCTGCATGTGCGGCGGTGCGACCCGATCGTCAGGAGGACGCACTCTCGGCCGGTCGGATCAGGATGCGCTGGCCCACGGCGGCCGCCTGCTGCACGATCCGGTTGACGGAGGCCGCGTCCACGACGGTGCTGTCCACGGCGGATCCGTCGACGTCGTCCAGGCGCAGAATCTCGAAGCGCACGGCTTCTCCCTTCGTCAGTGTTCTCCTTGCATCGGTCCCAACGAAGTATAAGACTGAAACATTCCCTACGCTAAGGAAATTTTTTCCCAGGCTAACTACCGGGTGTCGGCGGCACCCCAGAACGCGGCCAGCGCATCTGCGGTGACCTGCGGGTTCTCGGCATTCGGCGAGTGTTCCGCACCCGGCACCACCACGCGACGGGCGCCCAGACGCCGTGTCATGTCATCCATCAGCGGGACCGGCCAGGCATAGTCCACCTCGCCCGACAGCACCAGCTTCGGCAGGTCGACCCCGCTCAGCTCCGCCACCCGGTCCGGCTCCGAGACCAGGACCCGCCCCGTGGCGATCAGCTGCTCCGGCACGGTCGCCATCCACCGGTCCCGCAGGAACTCCGCCAGCTCCGGGGTGTCGGGCACCGCGTCCTCCGGGTCGTACGAGCGCATGGCCGTCCAGACGCCGGCCATGTCCTCCCGCATCACCTCCAGCGCCGCCACCAGCAGCTTCGTCCGCTCCCGCTGCTCCTCGGCGATCGCGGCCGGCCCGCTGCTCATGAGGGTCAGGGAGGCGAAGGGCGCCGCGTCGCGCAGCACGGCGGCGCGGGCGATCAGCCCGCCGAGCGAGTGCCCGACCAGGTGGACCGGGCCCCCGTCGAGGGCGGCCGTCTGCGCCAGCACGTCCTGCGCCAGCTCGTCGAGGGCGTATGCCGACTCCTCGCGCGGCCCCGGCGTCTCGTGCTGGCCGCGCCCGTCGACGGCCACGACCCGGTAGCCGTGCGCGGCCAGCGGCTCCAGGAGACCGTTGAAGTCCTCCTTGCTCCCCGTGAAACCTGGGACCAGCAGGGCCGTCCCGCGGACCGGCTCGCCCGCCTCGTGGACGGCGAACTCGCCGCGGGCGGTCGGGAGGCGGTACGCACGGGCGTCGGACGGCAGGGTAAGGCGCGGCGGCTTGCTCATGGCCTGAGGTTACCGGTCCGTAGCAACCCGCCCCCGCAAAGCCGCCCCCGTACGCCGCGGGCCCCGGCCCCCCGCGAGGGGGAACCGGGGCCCGGATCACGGCACTGCGGGGGCTCAGGCCTCCGCGGTCGGCGCCACGGCCTTGCGGGTCCTGGTGCGCTTCGGCTTCGCCGGAGCCTCCTCGGCCACCGGGGCGGCCTCGGACACCGGAGCCTGCGCGGCAGCGGCGGCCTTGCGGGTCCGGGTGCGCTTCGGCTTCGCCGGGGCCTCCTCGGCCTCGGCCACCGGAGCCTCGGCAACCGGAGCCTCGGCAACCGGGACCTCCGCCGCGGGCGCCACGGCCTTGCGGGTCCGGGTGCGCTTCGGCTTCGCCGGGGCCTCTTCGGCCACCGGTGCGGCATCGGCGACCGGGGCGGCCTCGACGACCGGAGCCTCGGCAACCGGGGTCACCGCCGCGGTCGGGGCGGCCTTGCGCGGGGCCCGCACGGGACGGCGGGTGGTCCGCACCGGCTCGGACGGCGGGGCGATCTGGAAGTCCGGCTCGGGCCCGGCCGACACCGGCATCGCAGCCCGGACGGGCGCGGCCGCGGCCGCCGCCAGGATCGACGTCTGGGTGGGCTTGCGGGTACGGGCCTGCCGCGGCGCCGGAGCCTTCGCCCGCGCGGCCGGGGCGGTCGGCGCCTCGACGGCGGGTGCCTCGACCACCAGGGCCTCGGGCGCCACGGCTGCGGGCGCCTCGGCGACCGGAGCGGCCGTGGCAGCGGCCTCGGCGGCTGCGGCCGAGGCCGACACGCGGGTGCGGCGGCGGCGCGGCCGACGCGGCTGGTCCGCCTCCGGGGCCCCGTCGGCCGCCGGAGCGGCCGGGGCCGCGTCGACGGCCGGAGCCTCCGCCGCCAGGGCCGCGTCCGCGGAACCGGCGGCGCCGACCTCGGAACCGCCGCGCGTACGGCGGCGCTGGCGCGGGGTCCGGGTGCGCTCCGGGCGCTCGGCGGCGGGGGCCGCACCGCGGCCGCCCCGGCCGCCGCGGCCGCCGGTCTCGCCCAGGTCCTCGAGCTCCTCGGCCTTCAGGCCGGCCCGCACGCGCTCGGAGCGCGGCAGGATGCCCTTGGTGCCGGCCGGGATCCCCAGCTCCTCGAACAGGTGGGGGGAGGTGGAGTACGTCTCCACGGGGTCGTGGAAGTCCAGCTCCAGCGCCTTGTTGATCAGCTGCCAGCGCGGGATGTCGTCCCAGTCGACCAGGGTGATCGCCGTGCCCTTGGCGCCGGCGCGGCCGGTGCGGCCCACCCGGTGCAGGAACGTCTTCTCGTCCTCGGGCGTCTGGTAGTTGATGACGTGCGTCACGCCCTCGACGTCGATGCCGCGGGCGGCGACGTCGGTGCACACGAGCACGTCGACCTTGCCGTTGCGGAACGCCCGCAGCGCCTGCTCGCGCGCGCCCTGGCCCAGGTCGCCGTGGACGGCGCCGGAGGCGAAGCCGCGGCGCTCCAGCTGCTCGGCGATGTCGGCCGCGGTGCGCTTGGTGCGGCAGAAGATCATGGCCAGTCCGCGGCCCTCGGCCTGCAGGACGCGGGCCACGAGCTCCGGCTTGTCCATGTTGTGCGCGCGGTAGACGCGCTGGGTGATGTTGGCGACGGTCGCGCCCTCGTCGTCGGGCGAGGTGGCGCGGATGTGCGTCGGCTGCGTCATGTACCGGCGGGCCAGTCCGATGACCGCGCCCGGCATGGTCGCCGAGAACAGCATGGTCTGCCGCTTGGCCGGCAGATGGTTGATGATCTTCTCGACATCGGGCAGGAAGCCCAGGTCGAGCATCTCGTCGGCCTCGTCCAGGACCAGCGCCTTGACGTGCGAGAGGTCGAGCTTGCGCTGGCCGGCCAGGTCGAGCAGGCGGCCCGGGGTGCCGACGATCACGTCGACGCCCTTCTGGAGCGCCTCGACCTGGGGTTCGTACGCGCGGCCGCCGTATATGGCGAGGACGCGGATGTTGCGGACCTTGCCCGCGGTCAGCAGGTCGTTGGTGACCTGCGTACACAGCTCGCGCGTCGGGACGACGACGAGGGCCTGCGGGGAGTCGGTCAGCTGGTCGGGCGTGGCCCGGCCGGCCTCGACGTCCGCGGGGACGACGACCCGCTCCAGCAGCGGAAGGCCGAAACCGAGCGTCTTGCCGGTTCCGGTCTTCGCCTGGCCGATGACGTCCGTGCCGGAGAGGGCGACGGGGAGGGTCATCTCCTGGATGGGGAAGGGGGTCACGATACCGACGGCTTCGAGGGCCTCGGCGGTTTCGGGAAGGATCCCGAGTTCACGGAACGTAGTCAGGGTGCTGCCTCTTCTGTGAGACGCGGCGCGAGGCGGCGAGGGGGGTGGTCGTACCGTGCCGGGCTTGCAGTACTGCGATGTACGTACGAAGCTGCGCGGGACCACTGCCTTCGCTCAAGCCGCCAGTGCCGCTGAGGGGGCCCCTCGTGGACGCGCTACGCATGAACGTGCGCATCGCCCGAGGGCGGTCGGGTTGGAGCCGATCGGGCCACCGACCGGGCATCCTCATGCGATGGCCCGCCGAGTATCCGGCAGGCGCATTACCACTGTACCCCGGAATCGCGCAGGCGTGTCGGGTGAATTCACCTGCTCGTCGCGTTCGGGTGGACGGAAGGCAGTGTGACGTGATGGCGTCAGGGGTGTCCGGGCGGGCTATTGTGCGGAGCATGTCGACCGTAGAAAACGCATCGCCCGCCGACGACGGCGCACCCGCCGAGGCGACCGGTATCGCCGCCCAGGACTGGGCGACCGCCTCCGCCTCGCCGCAGTACCGGGCCGCCGTCGTGGACCTGCTGGGCGCACTCGCGTACGGCGAGCTCGCGGCCTTCGAACGACTCGCGGAGGACGCGAAGCTCGCGCCCACCCTCGACGACAAGGCCGAGCTCGCGAAGATGGCCTCCGCGGAGTTCCACCACTTCGAGCGGCTGCGCGACCGGCTCGCGGCGATCGACGCCGAGCCCACCGCCGCCATGGAGCCCTTCGCCAAGGGCGTCGACGACTTCCACCGCCAGACGGCGCCTTCGGACTGGCTGGAAGGCCTGGTCAAGGCGTACGTCGGCGACTCGATCGCCAGTGACTTCTACCGCGAGGTCGCCAGCCACCTGGACGCCGACACCCGCGCCCTCGTGCTCGCCGTCCTCGACGACACCGGTCACGGCGGCTTCGCCGTCGAGAAGGTGCGCGCCGCGATCGAGGCCGACCCGCGCTGCGGCGGTCGGCTCGCGCTGTGGGCTCGCCGCCTGATGGGCGAGGCGCTCTCGCAGGCCCAGCGGGTGGTCGCCGAGCGCGACGCCCTGTCCACCATGCTGGTCGGCGGCGTGGACGGGATGGCGGCCGGCTTCGACCTGGCGGCCGTCGGCGAGATGTTCGCCCGGATCACCAAGGCCCACACCAAGCGGATGGCGGCCCTGGGCCTCGCCGCCTGAGCGCTGCGCCGGCAGTGCGGTGATGAACCGCGGGCCGGTGGGGGCTGGTCGCGCAGTTCCCCGCGCCCCTACGGGGGCGCGGTCATCTGCGTCGGCGCCATCGGCGGCGCCGGTCAGCCCCGCGACGGAAGTGAAAAGGGCGCCCGGCGGGCGGGGCGGGGGCCGGACTGCCGGCGCGGGCGCAGCAGCAGCGACAGCACCACGGCGGCGACCAGCGCCGAGCCGACCAGCGTCGCGGTCACCGTGCCGTGCCCCGGGCCGAGCGCGTACTGCGTGAGGTACGCCCCGAACAGAGCACCCAGCGCCCCGCTGGCGAGCACGACCCGCGGCGACGGCAGTCGCGGGGCGAACAGCCACAGGGCCGCTGCCGACAGGGCCAGGCCCAGGAGGGCGGAGCCGAGCGCCTCGATCAGCAGCATGGGGGCCTCCCGCAGGTCAGGGGCTAACCGGTCACAGCCGTCCTACCCGAACCGGAAGACACGGAAACGGCCCGGTGGAATCAACCACCGGGCCGTTTCGCGTAGTTCTCGGTAACGTGCCGAAACGGGTCAGGCCGTACCGGAACGCATCAGACCGTGCCGGAAGGCATCAGGCCGTGCCGAAACCGACCTTGCGTGCGCTCGGCTCGCCGAGGTCGACGTACGACAGGCGGTCGGAGGGCACCAGGACCCGGCGGCCCTTGGTGTCGGTGAGGCTCAGCAGCGGTGCCGAACCGGTCAGCGCCTCGGAGACGATGCGTTCGAGCTCCTCGGCGCTCAGGTTGCTCTCCAGCACGATCTCCCGGGGTGCGTGCTGCACGCCGATCTTGACCTCCACGGCTTTGTCCCTCCGACGGTCGGTTGTGCGCGATCAGCCGCGCCGTACCCGGTCCACATTAGCCCGCAGAGGCGACACGCAAGCCGCGCAGCGGGCACGCTGGCAGCGAACAGCGGATCACGCCCGGGCGGTCAAGCCCGGGCGATCACGCCGAGGCGCCTTCCGCGCCGTGCAGCGGGAAGCCCGCGATGCCGCGCCAGGCCAGCGAGGTCAGCAGCCCCACCGCCTTGTCGCGGGCGACCGGGCTCTCGCTGGAGAGCCAGTACCGGGCCACGACCTGCGAGACACCGCCCAGACCCACGGCCAGGAGCATCGACTCGTCCTTCGACAGGCCGGTGTCCTCGGCGATCACGTCCGAGATGGCCTCGGCGCACTGCAGCGAGACGCGGTCGACACGCTCGCGCACCGCCGGCTCGTTGGTCAGGTCGGACTCGAAGACCAGGCGGAACGCGCCGCCCTCGTCCTCCACGTACGCGAAGTAGGCGTCCATCGTCGCCGCCACGCGCTGCTTGTTGTCCGTCGTCGACTCCAGCGCCCCGCGCACCGCCTGCAGCAGGTTGTCGCAGTGCTGGTCCAGCAGCGCCAGGTACAGGTCGAGCTTGCCCGGGAAGTGCTGGTACAGCACCGGCTTGCTCACCCCGGCCCGTTCGGCGATGTCGTCCATCGCCGCCGCGTGGTACCCCTGCGCGACGAAGACCTCCTGGGCCGCGCCCAGGAGCTGGTTGCGTCGGGCTCGGCGCGGCAGGCGCGTGCCCCGGGGACGCGCTGCATCCGTCTGCTCGATGGCTGTCACGCCGCCTCCCACTTTCTCTGTAGCCGCAGTGCCTCTGCGCCGCGCCCGCCATCGTACTTTTCGGTAACCGAATCTGTAGGGCCGAAGCCGAGTTTTCTCGCTGTACGGACCGCCCGGACGCGCTGGTCAGCGGCGCCGGGAGGGGTTACCGAACGGTAGGCCGGGTGGCCGGGCGCGGTCGGCCGAAGGGCCCCGGGCCCCTCAGCGGTAGTCGTCCTCGTCCAGGGGCACCACCCGGGCCTGGTCGACGGCGTCCCCGTCGGCTGCCTCGCCCCGGTCCACCCCCGTGACCCGCTCGTCGTCGTCCACGGGCCGCAGTTCCGCCTGCTGCTCCGCGGCATCGGCCTCGGGCGCCTCCGCGTCGAGGGCATCCCGGAGTCTGCCCCGGAAGGTCTCCGGCTCCGCCGGGTCGACACTCATCTGGCTCCCCTTCTTCCCTCACCCCTCGCGGTCCTGCCTCACCTATGAGCCTAGGAGGATCGCGGGTGCGCCGCTACGTGGATCCCGGGCATCCCGCGCGGGCCTGTGATGCCGAACACAAGAGTCCGGACGTGATCGTCTCGTAACATTGCCCCCATGTCTTCGACCGAGCTGCCGGGTGTGCGATCGGCCACCGAGCCGTCCTTCCGGGCGGGAGCCGCCCGGGTGGCCGAGGGGGAGCAGCTGCGCACGGCCCTGCTGCCCGGCCTGGAACTGACCGTGCGGTCCCGGCGGGCGACCCGTACCGGACTGCCGCCCGCCCTGTTCGTCCACGGCCTCGGCGGATCCTCCACCAACTGGTCAGCCCTCATGGCCCTGCTGGAGGACAGCGTCGACGGCGAGGCCGTCGACCTTCCGGGCTTCGGCTGGTCCCCACCGCCGGCCGACCGGGACTACTCGGTCACGGCGATGGCCCGCGCGGTCATCCGCCACCTCGACGCAGCCGGCCGCGGCCCCGTGCACCTGTTCGGCAACTCCCTCGGCGGCGCCGTCAGCACCCGCGTCGCGGCCGTGCGCCCCGACCTGGTGCGCACGCTGACGCTGGTCTCGCCCGCACTGCCCGACCTGCGCATGCAGAAGTCGGCCCTGCCGACCGTCCTGCTCGCCGTGCCCGGGACGACCGGCCTGCTGCACCGCCTGGCCGGCGGCCTCACCGCCGAGCAGCGCACCCGAGGCGTCATGCAGCTCTGCTACGGCGACCCCTCCCGGGTGCGCGCGGAGGACTTCCGCGCCGCCGTCGAGGAGATGGAGCGGCGGATGGCCCTGCCGTACTTCTGGGAGGCGATGACCCGCTCGACCCGCGGCATCGTCGACGCCTACACCCTCGGCGGGCAGCACGGGCTCTGGCGCCAGGCGCAGCGGGTGCTCGCACCGACCCTGCTCGTCTACGGCGGACGCGACCGGCTGGTGGCGTACCGTACGGCCCGGAGGGCGGCTGCGTCCTTCCGGGGTTCGAGACTGCTGAGCCTCCCCGAGGCCGGGCACGTCGCGATGATGGAGTACCCCGAGTCGGTGGCGAGCGCCTTCCGGGAGCTGCTGCACGACACCGACCGATATATCGAAGACGGCAGGGGCTGACCACCGTGGGACGACATAGTCGCAAGGGCCCTGCCCCTGCCCCCGCCCCGGCGCGCCCGGCGCCCGCGCCCGCCGCGCACCCCCCGTACGAGCAGTACGAGCAGTACGAGCAGTACGAGCCGCACCCCCCGTACGGGGACCACCCGCCGTACGGGGACCGGACCGGGTACCACGGGCAGCAGCCGGCGTACGGCGGGCAGCCCGGGTACGAGCAGTCCCCCGGCCCCGCGTCCGGCCACGGGCAGCAGCCCGCTT
Source organism: Streptomyces sp. BR123 (assembly GCF_013401435.1). GTDB lineage: Bacteria > Actinomycetota > Actinomycetes > Streptomycetales > Streptomycetaceae > Streptomyces. Next base: position 3,109 of record NZ_JACBGN010000099.1, on the reverse strand, counting down.
ACGACTGGTACCCGCCCCGCGACCAGTACCCCCCGCGGGAGCCGTTCCCCCCGCAGGAGCCGTTCCCCCCGCACGAGGAGCCGCGCGGGCGGCGCCGCCGCACCGAGCCGGCCGCCGCCCACCAGGGCTACGCCCCGGCCGGCGCCCCCGAGTCGGACGCGCGGCCCGGCGGCCGCCCCGAGCCGCGCGAGCCCGGCGGCGGCTGGGGCTCCGACGCCGGCTCCGGCCCGGTCCGCGGCGACCGGCGCGGCGCACCCGGCGCCTTCGCGCCCGCAGCGGTGCTGGACACCGGCACGCCGCCCTTCGGCACCCCCGCGGCCGGGTTCCCGCAGGCCGTCCTTGAACCGCAGCCCGCGGCCGGCCCCGCCGACCCCGTCACCTCCACCGGCGCGCAGCGCCGCGTCGTGCCCTCCCCCCGCGAGGAGGCCGCGCCCGCAGGTGCCGAGGAGGAACGGTCCTCCGGCCGCTCCAGGGCCCGTACGTACGGCGGTGTGGCCGCCGTGGCCGTCACCACCGCGATCGCCGTCGTCGTCGGCACCCAGATGCTCACCGGCGGCGACGCCAAGAACTCCGCCCCGCAGGCCGCCGGCAGCGCCTCCGACCGCGCCCAGCCCGGCCAGTCCCCGGCCTCCCGCTCCGACGACCGCGGCGCCCCCCAGGCACCGGCCCCGGCACCGGCCGTGCCCGAGCTGTCGTACGAGCAGAAGATGGCCCAGCAGTTCCCGCTCGACGCGAAGCTGAAGGGGCCGGGCACCTTCGACACCGTGCCCGGCGTCGCTGCCGCCCCCGGCAAGGGCAAGGTGGTCCGCTACCGCGTCGACGTCGAGCAGGGGATCGGCCTGGACGCGCAGCTGTTCGCCGAGGCCGTCCACCGCACCCTCAACGACGACCGCAGCTGGGGCCACGGCGGCAGCAAGACCTTCGAGCGGGTGCCGGGCGGCGAGGCCGAGTTCGTCATCACGCTGGCGAGCCCCGGCACCACCGGCGTGTGGTGCGCGAAGTCGGACCTCGACACGACGATCGAGAACGTCAGCTGCGACTCCGCGAGCACCGAGCGCGTGATGATCAACGCGTTCCGCTGGGCCCAGGGCGCGGCGACGTACGGTCCGGACCAGATGTTCGCCTACCGGCAGATGCTCATCAACCACGAGGTGGGCCACCGGCTCGGCCAGGGGCACGTGAACTGCCGGACGCCGGGCGCCCTCGCGCCGATCATGCAGCAGCAGACGAAGTCCCTCGACATCGACGGGATCAGCTGCAAGCCCAATCCCTGGGTGTTCCCCGGCAATTGACGCGCGGTGGGCGGCGCCCCGCACGGGGCCTTTGCCAGCGGCCTCGAACGCGGACCGTACGGGAAAGTTACGCCTCTTCACCCCTTCCGGTGGCGCGACGGACAACCGTCCGTCGCGCCACCGGCATATCCGCTTGAGTTTTCCGCGGCGGGTCACCGGACCCACGGAGGCCGCCGGAAACCGGAGATCGGGGGTGCCACTCGTGCGGATCGGACTGCTCACGGAAGGTGGTTATCCGTATGCGACGGGAGAGGCGAGGCTGTGGTGCGACCGCCTCGTGCGCGGGCTGCCGCAGCACGAGTTCGAGCTCTACGCGCTGAGCCGCAGCGCCGAACAGGAGGAACGCGGCCGGGTCGTGCTCCCCGAGCACGTCACCCGCGTCTGGACCGCCCCGCTGTGGGCCCCCGCGGACGACGGCCGCACCTTCTCCCGGCGTGAACGCAGGCGGTTCGCCGACTGCTTCAAGGACCTCGTCCGGGGTATCTGCGCCGACGAGGCCGAGCCCTTCGCGGCCGGCCTGTACGGACTTGCCGAACTCGCCCGCGAGCAGGGCTGCCTCGACGGCGCCCTGCGCTCCGAGGCGGCGGTGCGCGCCGTGGAGGCCGCCTGTCGGGCCCCCGGCGCGCGCCGCTCCGTACAGCGCGCACAGGTCGCGGACCTGCTGGAGTTCACCGACGCCCTGGAGCAGCTGCTGCGGCCGCTGTCCCTCGACTGGTACGAGGACCTGCGCGAGGTGGACGTCTGCCACGCCGCCTCAGGCGGTGTGGCGGCCCTCCCGGGGCTGCTGGCCAAACGCTTCTTCGGCGTGCCGCTGCTGGTCACCGAGTACGGGGTCCGGCTGCGGGCCCACTACCTGGAGCGGGCCGGTGCGGACGCCGCTCCCGGGCTGCCGGGGGGTGGCGCCGACGGCCCCCGCCTCGTCGTCCGGGCCCTGCTCGCGGCCTTCCACGTACGCCTCGCCTGCGAGATCTACGCCCGGGCCGATCTGCTCGTCGCCGGCAACGCGCACGCCCGGCGCTGGCAGGAGCGCTGCGGGGCCACCCGGGACCGGATGCGCACGGTGTACCCGGGGATGGAGGCGGACCGATTCGCCGCGGTCGGGGAGGACCCGGACCGCGGGGACCCGGACACGCTGGTGTGGGTCGGCCGGGTCGAGCCCGCCAAGGACCTGATCGGCCTGCTGCACGCCTTCGCCGAGGTCCGCAAGGCCGTCCCGGACACCCGGCTGCGGATCTTCGCCACCGCCGCCGTCCCCGGCTACCTCGCAGACTGCCGCTCCCTCGCCGCACAGCTCTTCCCCGACGAGGCCGCCGACGCGGTCACCGCGGGGGAGAACCCGGTCACCTTCGAGGAGATCGGCGGCCCCGAAGCCCCCACCCCGGCCGACGCCTGGGGCTGCGGGCGGGTCGCCGTGCTGTCCTCGGTGATCGAGGGCTTCCCGATCACCCTGGCCGAGGCGATGCTCTGCGGCCGGGCCACCGTGTCCACGGACGTCGGAGCCGTCTGCGAGGTCATCGGCGGTACCGGTCTCGTCGTCCCGCCCCGCAACCCGCGGGCCCTCGCCGACGCCTGCCTGTCCCTGCTGAACGACCCCGAACGGGCCCGGCGGCTCGGCGCCGCCGCCCGCGCCCGGGCCCTCGAACTCTTCACCGTCGAGCAGAACGTCGCCGCCTTCCGCGACGCCTACCTGTGGCTCCTCGCCCGCGGACCAGGCCGCGCCGACCCCGCCGTCCCCTTCGAACACCCCCCCGAGGCCCGGATCCCGGGCCACTGGACCAGCCCCGCGTGGGCCCCGAACCCGGAGGCCGCGGTATGAC
>NZ_JACBGN010000098.1 GCF_013401435.1 Streptomyces sp. BR123 | reverse complement strand
GCCCCGCCCCGCCCCGGCCGACGGGGCACCTCCGGCGATACGAGCCGAATCCACCGATACGTTCGCCGCGGGGTCGCACCTGTACGCCGGGAGCTGCCCGGTCCGGGTCATCCCCGATCGTCGAGGAGTTCGGCGAGGACCTCGGCCGGGTCGTGGTGCGGTGCGGCGGCCGGCCACCACCGGCCGTCCCGCTGCCGGTAGGGGTACCAGCGGCCGTCCCGGCCGTAGCGGAGCTGGAGCCCGCTGCCGGCCGGCGTGAAGCTGTTGTCTCGCACCTCCAGCTCGGGGAGTTCGTCCTGCTCCCAGCCCGCGGTGAGCGCGGTGCGGGCCCGGGCGGTGTCCTGCTGCGGTGGCGTCCAGGCCTCCTCCAGCACGTCCAGCCCGGCGCTGCCGCCCAGCCGCCATGCCTCGGCCGCCCGGTCCAGCCGGTCCGGGCTGCCGCAGGCCTCCCGCAGGCGGGCCAGGACGCGCGGCTCGGGGCGGGTCGCCGCGATCCGTACGCAGTCCCGCCACAGGTCGAGCGGCGCCGGCGGCTCGGCGGTGAACCCGAGCGCGTAGGCGAGCAGCTCGCGGGCGCGCACGGCCGCGCCGGTGACCAGCTGCTCCAGCGGGTCGGCCCCGGCCGCGGCGGACGACACGGCCTGCCGGACGGGCGGGCCGGGCAGCGGCGGCAGCTCGGGCAGCGCCGCCGGCTCACGGCCGAAGACCTCCTCGGCGGGAGTGCCGTCCGGCAGCTGCGCCGCGGCGGCCTGCGAACCGGCCTCCGCTTCCGCCTCCGCACCGTCGGCGTCCCCGTCCCCGTCCCCGTCCCCGAGGCTGCCGACGATCGCCTGCATCAGCAGGACGGACCGGAGTTCCTCCTGCGCCTCCTGCGCGCCGCGCCCCCGCAGCAGGAGCAGGAGCATCGTGTCCTCGTCCAGCAGCCAGGACGCCTGGTAGCAGAGCGCGGCCGCGTGCTTGCAGGGGTGGTCGAACGCGCCGCAGTCACACTCCGCCTCCAGGTCGCCGTAGCCGGGCAACAGCCGGACCCGTGCGTCCTCGGCGGCTTCCAGCAGGTCGGGCGGCAGCTCACCGGCGAGCAGCTCGTCGGTGGCGTCCGGCCGCTCGGCGGTCTTCTCCCAGAGCGACTCCCACTCGGCATCGTCGAGCTCCTCCAGGGTGAGGACCGTCCTGAACGGGGTGTCGCCCTCGTAGCCGGTGGTGGAGATGCGCCCGGGGCTGACCGTGATCGGTCCGAGCCGGCCGGTCCGCGCGTAGGCCCGGCCCTTCTTCAGCGACTCCTCGTCCAGGGAAGTGCCCTCCAGCGCGTCCGCCCAGGCCTTGCCCCACCAGGACCGGCCGCGTGCCCGGCTGCCCCGGCGCGCGGCGAAGGCCGGGAAGCCCCGCGCGCCCGTCTCGTCCCCGCTCCTCAGGTCCCCGCTCGTCACGTCCCCGCTCATCCTGCGCTCCTCAGCTCGACCAGGTGGGCCAGCTCGTCGTTGGTCAGCTCCGTCAATGTCTGCTCCCCGGAGCCCAGCACGGCGTCCGCCAGGCCCTTCTTGCCTTCGAGCAGGGCGGCGATGCGGTCCTCGACCGTACCCTCGGCGATCATCCGGTGAACCTGGACGGTGCGCGTCTGCCCGATGCGGTAGGCGCGGTCGGTGGCCTGGGCCTCCACCGCCGGGTTCCACCAGCGGTCGTAGTGCACGACGTGGTCGGCGCGGGTGAGGTTGAGTCCGGTGCCGGCGGCCTTGAGGGAGAGCAGGAAGACGGGTACCTCTCCGTCCTGGAACCGGCGGACCATCTCCTCGCGGCGCGGCAGCGGGGTGCCGCCGTGCAGCAGCAGCGTGGGGACGCCGCGTTCGCGCAGGTGTGCCTCCAGCAAGCGTGCCATGGTGACGTACTGGGTGAAGACCAGGGCGGCTCCGCCCTCGGAGGTGATGGTGTCCAGCAGTTCGTCGAGCAGTTCCAGCTTGCCGGAACGGCCGGCCAGCCTGGTGCCCTCCCCCTCCTTGAGGAACTGCGCGGGGTGGTTGCAGATCTGCTTCAGGCCGGTGAGCAGCTTGAGCACCAGACCGCTTCGGGCGATGCCCTCGGTGGCCTTGATCTGCGCCATGACCTCACGGACATGGGTCTCGTACAGGGTCCGCTGCTCGGGGGTGAGGGAGACCGGGCGGTCCGTCTCGGTCTTCGGCGGGAGTTCGGGGGCGATGCCCGGGTCCGACTTCCTGCGGCGGAGCAGGAACGGCCGGACCAGTTCGGCCAGTCGCCGTGCGGTGGTGCCGTACTCTCCCTCCTCGCCCGGCGGCGGTCCGAACTCGGCGCGTTCCGCGCGTTCGGCCTCGATGGCGGCGATCCAGCGGCTGCGGAAGCGGCCGTGGCCGCCGAGGAGTCCGGGGGTGGTCCAGTCGAGGACGGCCCAGAGTTCGGAGAGGTTGTTCTCGACCGGGGTGCCGGTCAGGGCGATCTTGGCGTCGGCGGGGATCCGCCGCAGCGCCTTCGCCGTGCCGGAGTGCGGGTTCTTGACGTGCTGGGCCTCGTCGGCGACGACCGTGCTCCAGCGGTGTGATCCGAGCCGTTCGGCGTCCAGGCGCATGGTGCCGTAGGTGGTCAGGACGAAGCCCGAGTCGGCGCCGTCCAGGGTGCGGCCCGGGCCGTGGTAGCGGCGGACGGGCGTGCCGGGGGCGAACTTGCCGACCTCGCGTTGCCAGTTGCCCAGCAGGGAGGCGGGGCAGACGACGAGGGTGGGGCCGGCGCTGTACGGATGCTCCTGGCGCAGCAAGTGCAATGAGATCAGCTGGACGGTCTTGCCCAGGCCCATGTCGTCGGCGAGGCAGCCGCCGAGGCCGAGCGAGGTGAGGCGGTCCAGCCAGCGCAGGCCGCGCAGCTGGTAGTCGCGCAGGGTGGCCGCGAGCGCGGCGGGCTGCTCGACCGCTTCGGTGCCGCCGTCGCCGTCGCCGTCCGGTTCGACCAGGCGCCGGCGCAGGGCGAGCAGCCAGGCGCCGGGCGCGACCCGCACCTGCTTGCCGCCGATCTCGGTGTACCCGGTGAGGGCGGCCGCGAGTGCCTCGATGGCGGTGAGCGGCTCGAGGTCGCGTTCGCGGGCCTTGCGGGCGATGTCGGCGCCGATGAGGACCCAGCGCCCGCGCAGCAGCGCCAGCGGCCGGTCGGCGGCGGCGATCTCGGCCGTCTCCTGCTCGGTGAGGGCCTCCCCGTCGAGGTCGAGCTGCCAGCGCAGGTCGACCGTGCCGTCGCCGCCGAGGAAGGAGCGCATGTCGGTGGGCGGGGTCCGCTCGCCGCCGACGACGGCACGGGTGGTGAGGGAACGGGCGGCGTCCTCGGGCCAGAGCACCTCGATGCCGTGGGCGGCGAGCCGGCCGGCGGTGTCGCCGAGCAGCTCCTGGACCTCGCGGTGGGAGAGTTCCAGGGAGGAGGGCACCGGCAGCAGGCGGGAAAGGGGCTGCCAGACGTCGGCGGCCCGCCGTACGGCGAGGACGGTGTCGGCCTGGGCCCGCGGTCCGAACCCGGCTGCCTCGACCGCGGCGAACACCTCGTCGGCGTCGGCGCTGAGGGTCGGGTCGGCCAGACTGGACACCCGGGGTACCAGGCGCAGGGCGGGCGGCTCCCCGTGGGCGGCGGCGGGCACCGGGTCCACGCGCAGGGCCAGCCGTACGCCCGAGTCGAGGCCGGCGGAGATCTCCTCGGCCCAGGTGCGCAGCCGGGGGACGTACTGGGGTTCGACGGCGGCGAAGGCCGGGCGACCGGCCGCGGCGGGGGCAGCGGCGGTGCGCGGCAGGGTGTCGGCGACCGCGTCGACGAAGGAGCGGAGCAGGGCGGTGGCGTCGGGCAGCAGCAGCGGGCCGCCCGACGGGACGGGCAGGGGAACGGCGAGCGCCTCGGCCGGTGCCGCGGCGGCCAGTTCGCGCATGCGCTGGACGTCCTCCGGGGCGAGCGGGCCGGCGCGCCAGGTGTCGTGGCCGGTGGCGGAGACGCCGGGGAGCAGCCGTTCGCGGGCGGCGAGGTGCAGGCCGAGGACGGTGGCGGCGCCCCAGAACGCGGCGGACGGGCTGGGGGTGACCTGTGCGGTGCTGTTCGCGGTCCCCTCGGTGATGCCGTTCACGGTCCCCTCGGCGGTCCCGATCGCGGTCCCGTTCTCGGTCCCGTTCTCGGTTGCGTTCTCGGTCCCGTTCTCGGTCCCGTTCTCGGTTGCGTCGGCGGTCCCCTCGGCGGCCTCGTTCGCGGTCCCGTTCTCGATTGCGTCGGCGGTCCCGATCGCGGTCCCGTTCACAGTCCCCTCCGCGGTCCCGATCGCGGTTGCGTCGGCGGTCGCTTCGGCGTGGAGGCGGCGGGCCAGGGTGAGGGCGGGCAGTGCCTCGGCGACGGTCAGCCGCAGGACCGGTCGGCGGCGTACCACGAGGGTGCCGCCGTCGGCGGTGACCAGGTCGGCTTCGCCGGGTTCGCCGAAGGGCAGCCGTACGTCGAGGCCGGGTCCGGCCGGGCCGTCGGGGTACCGGAACGCGAGCTTTCCGGTACGCGCCGGATCGCCCGGCTCGAAGGTCACCGCGCACTGTGCCAGCAGGTCGGCCTGCTCACGCGACATCCACACCATCTGTTCCGCCCCCCTGGTTTCGGCTGTCCGTCAACGTCCGCCGTCCACGCGGCGCTTGGTCAGTGCTGTGCGCAGGCGTACCCCGGCCGAACGGGCCGGCCCGGGGGCGGAGCCGTGTCCGCTAGCGGCTCAGGCCCCTGAACCGCTTCACTGCCAGCGGGAAGAACACCGCCACCAGGGCCACCGGCCACACCACCGCGAGCAGGTCTGCGTGCGTCGCGGCCCATGAGTCGCCCACCGCGCCCGGGTTGCCGAACAGGCCGCGCACTGCTGTGGTCGTGGCCGACATCGGGTTCCATTCCACGGTCGCGCCCAGCCAGGACGGCATCGACTCCGGGGAGGCGATGGCGTTGGAGAGGAAGCTGACGGGCCACACGAGGATCTGCACCGCCTGCACGAGTTCCGGCTTGCCGGCGACCATCGCCAGGTGGATGCCGATCCACAGCATCGCGAACCGCAGCAGCAACAGCAGTCCCACCGCGCCCAGGAACGAGGCGAATCCCCCGTGCCAGCGCCATCCGATCGCATGGCCGACCGCGATCATCACGGTCAGCCCGACCGCCGACTGCAGCATGTCCGCGGCACTCCGCCCGACCAGGACCGCACCGGACGTCATGGGCATCGAGCGGAACCGGTCGATGATCCCCTTGCCCAGGTCCTGGGTGACGGAGAGCATCGTGGCCTCGAGGCCGAAGGCCATCGTCATGGTGAGCATGCCGGGCACCAGGTAGTCCGTGTACTCCCCCTCGACGTCCCGGCCACCGCCGATCAGGTAGCCGAACATCAGCAGCATCATCACCGGGAAGACCAGCCCGACGACCACCTGCACGGGCTGCCGTGCCCAGTGGGCCAGTTCGCGCCTGGTCATCGTCCAGGAGTCGGCGGCCGCCCAGCGCAACTTCGAACCCGTGCCGCCGGCGGTCTCCGCGCTGCGGGGCGCCTTCACACTCCGTGCCGTGCTCATGCCGACTCCCCCTTGGTCAGGTGCATGAAGACTTCGTCGAGCGTCGGCCGCCGCACCGCTATGTCCTCCGCCTCGATTCCGGCCGCCTCCAGTGCCCGCACGGTCTCGGTCAGCGCCGCCATCCGGTCGCTGACCGAGGCGCTGACCAGCCGACGGTCCTCGTCCACGGTCGCCTCCCCGGGCAGCAGCGCGGCCGCCCGGGCCAGCCGGCCCGGGTCGTGCAGGACCACGTCGATGCGGTCGCCTCCCGTCTTGGTCTTCAGCTCGTCCGCCGTGCCCTGGGCGATGACCTTCCCGTGGTCGATCACCGCGATCCGGTCCGCCAGCTGATCGGCCTCCTCCAGGTACTGCGTGGTCAGCAGGACGGTCGTGCCGCCGCCGACCAGCGAGCGCACCGCGTTCCACACCTCCGTGCGGCCGCGGGGGTCGAGCCCGGTCGTGGGCTCGTCCAGGAAGAGGACCTCCGGTTCGCAGATGAGGGAGGCCGCCAGGTCGAGGCGCCGCCGCATCCCACCGCTGTACTGCTTGACGGCCTTCGGCCCGGTGTCTGCGAGCCCGAACCGGGTGAGGAGCTCCTCAGCCCGGGCGCTCGCGCGGCGCGCGCCCAGGCGGTGGAGGCGACCGAACATCTCCAGGTTCCCGCGGCCGCTGAGCTCCTCGTCGACGGCGGCGCTCTGGCCGACCAGCCCGATCCGCGAACGCACCTCGCCGGCGCGGGCCGTGGCGTCGATCCCCGCGACCTCGACCCGGCCCTCGTCTGGGCGCAGCAGCGTGGACATGATGCGGACGGCCGTGGTCTTGCCGGCGCCGTTCGGGCCGAGCATCCCCTGGACGGTTCCGCTGCGGACGGTGAGATCGAGGCCGTCGAGAGCCTGCTTGTCCCCGTACTTCTTCCGCAGTCCCTCGACGACGATCGCCGGATCGCGGTCAGTCAAAGCGTTCCCCTCCAGCCAGTAATCAAACTTGACTAACAAGGAAGGTAGCCTGCTCGCCCGCGATTAGTCAAACTTGATTACTGCGATGATGTCGCTCTGGTCCAACGTGACCGGGCCCGACCGGGAAGGAAAACTGCTCATGTCTGCCATCCGGCTGCTGGTTCTCGGCGCCGTCCGCCAGCACGGACGGGCGCACGGCTACCAGGTACGCAACGACCTGGAGTTCTGGGGAGCCCACGAGTGGTCCAACGCCAAGCCGGGCTCCATCTACCACGCGCTCAAGCAGATGGCGAAGCAGGGACTCCTCGTCGCGCACGAGGTCGCGCCGAGCACCGTCGGCGGCCCTCCCCGCGTCGAGTACGAGATCACCGACCAGGGCACCGCGGAGTACCTCAAGCTGCTGCGCGAGGCCCTGACCTCGTACGACCAGAAGATGGACATGCTCTCGGCCGCCATCGGGTTCATCGTCGACCTGCCGCGGGACGAGGCCGTCGCGCTCCTCAAGGAGCGGATCGCGGGGCTCGAACGGTGGCGAGCCGGCGTTACCGAGTACTACACGCCGGAGAAGGGCCCCGGACAGCTCGGGCACATCGGCGAGATCATGAACATGTGGGTACACTCGGCCGACAGCGAAGCGGAATGGACGCACAGCCTGATCGCGCGGATCGAGGGCGGCGCGTACACGTTCGCAGGGGAGGGCGAGCCGTTCGTGGGGGTGCTCGCGGAGGGCGAGCCGAACCCGTACGCCACGGGGCCGCATCCTGAGGACCTCCGCTGACACGACGCACACCGGCCCCACCTGCGGCGCTACGCCGTGCCGGCGCACAGGCGGACACCGTGCGTCCTGCCGCCCCGTGCCAAGGTGCTTCTCCGCCGGGGGCCGGAACGTGCCCGCCCAGGGCGGTCGGACCCGGCCGCCGCCGCACCCACAGGGGCCGATCCGGACGGCCCGGCGGCCGTCGCCCACGAGGTCTGCCGCCGCCTGGCCGCCTCACCCGTCGGACGCGCACGCGCCCGCCCGGCGCCCGGGCGGTCAGGCGGCGGCAGGGGTGAACAGTCGGCCCACGAGCTGTTCGCGGCGCTGGGCGGCGCCGACGGTGTCGTCCACGAAACAGAGTATGACGCCCCTGCGGCCCGGGTGGTACGCGGCCAGGATGATCGCACCGCGGCGGGTGTCCGGATCGTAGGCGTGGCCGGACTCGCGGAGCCGGGTGAGGGCGGCGCTGAAGGAGGGCACCTCCCAGTGCTTCGGCCACACCCGCTCCAGCAGGATGCGGTCGGTGCCGAAGCCCGGTCCGACCACCCGTTTGCCGACGATCTCGTAGATGTGGGTGGAGCCGGTGGCGCGGCCGTTGTACTCGGTGAAGAGCACCTCCCCCTCCGGTGTGACCACGGCGTCCGCGCTGAGGATGCCCCGGTAGCCCACCGCCCGTAGCCCCGCCGAGATGCGGTGACCGCCGTCCAGCAGCGAGTCCAGCTGCCGTGCGGTCAGGTCCGGGGCCGGCATCACCTGGGCGTTGGGCAGCGGGCAGTACTGCATCTCGCCGTGCCCGCCGAGCCGGATGCCCGCGTCGGATATCCAGAACTCGGCGAAGTAGGCGCGGCTGCCGGGGTGGTAGCGCTCTACGACCACCCGGTCGCGGCCGCCGACGGTCAGCCAGTCCCAGCGCTCGGCGAGGTATGCGGAGACGGCCGGGCGGTCGGCCAGCAGGCGGATGTCCCGTGCGCCGCGCAGGTCCACGTCCCCGGTCCGGCTGAGGATCTCATTGCCGTCGCTGCCCGACCCGTAGTCCTGCTTGAGGATGACCGGGCTGCCGCCGTTCAGCAGGCGGACGATGTGCTCCTCCGCGCGCCGCGGATCGGCACAGACCGCGCCGTCCGGCAGGGGGGCGCCCACACCGGCGGCCAGGGCCCGGAAGACGGCCTTGCTACTGCCGAGCAATCCGCCGCTCTGGGTGAGGAATCCGTGTCCTTCCAGGGCTCCGGGGCAGCCCAGGGCGTCGGCGACGGCGGCGACGGCGGCGTCCGGCCAGAGGGCGAAGATCTCGTCGACGGGCCGGCCGGCGAGCTTCTCGCGCAGTGCCGCGATGAACGCGGGGTCGGTCAGCCGGTCCGCGGTGAGGGCGCCGGTGCCGGTCCGGCCGGGCGGCGGGGCGACCACCTCCAGGGAGGAGCGGCGGGTGCCGGTCAGGGAGGTCACGTAGGAGAGGAAGTCCTCCTCGGGCAGGACGGGCAGGACGAGGACGTCGCCGTCGCGGGCGAACCACAGCAGGCGCTGCACGGCCCAGCCGGATCCGACCGGCTCCTCCAGCTCCTCGCTCCAGTCGTTCCCGATGAGCAGTCGCAGCATCCGGCAACACTCCTGTGATCGCAGTGCAATTCCCGGCAGCGGGCGAAGGAGTCCCCGTCCGGCTGGACCGGCCAATTGTGAAAGCGGCCGGAGGGGGCGTCAAGAGCACCTCAGCGCATCGGAAATCCCGGGCGGGTTTCTGCGCGGGAATCGGCCGGGGCACCGGGTTGCACTGCGCGGCGTGTTCGGGTGCTCGGGTGTTCGGGGTTTTCCGGGTGGCCGGATCGACACCTTGCCCGCCGCTCGGGCGGTTCCTACGATCGATAACCGTTCGCCGTCAGAATCCCCTGTCCGGATACCGGCAAGGAGGTGAATCATGGAGCGTGAAATCGTCTGGACCGAGATCGAGGAATCGGATCTTGCCGAGATCGCCTCGTCCAGCAACGTGAAGGACACGGGCGTCGTCTCGGCCAGCAACGTCAAGGACTGAGCCAGCGAGCCGACCAGTGCGCGACCCGGGTCCTTCCCCGTCCGCCGGGGAGGGGTCCGGCCTGCCGGACCGGACGTACGGAGGAATCTTGCCAGGCGGCGGTGAGTTGAACCTGATCGACCAGCCCCTGTTCCCGCCGGACTGCGTCCCGGCGAGGCCGTTGCGCATCGGGCTGGTGAACATGCCCTGGGCGCGCACCGACACCCCCTCCATCCAGTGCGGCCTGCTCCAGGCCGCACTCCGCTCCTTCGGCCACGACGCGCGGAGCGTCTACCCGAACCTGGAGCTCTCCGCCGAGCTGGGCGCCGGCCTGTACGAGGTCATCACCGAAGCCCCTTCCGAACGGGTCCACCTCTTCGGCGAATGGCTCTTCGGGACGGCCGCCTTCGGAGTGACGCAGGACGTGGAGGATTATCGTCTGCGTTTTCCCGAGGTGGCCGAAACGTGCGCCCAGGCCGGCGCGGACTGGGAGGCCGTGATCGATTTGCGGCGCCGTCGACTGCCCGCCTGGATCGACGAACTGGCCGCGCGCGCCCTCTGGTCGGAACTCGACATCGTCGGGTTCACGTCGACGTTCATCCAGAACGTCGCCGCTCTGGCGCTGGCTCGCCGACTCAAGGAAGTCCATCCCCGTCTGATCATCATATTTGGTGGTGCGAACTACGACGGGGACATGGGGCCGGAATACCTGAGGAATTTCCCCTTCATCGACTACGTAGTCGTGGGCGAGGGCGATGTGACGCTCCCCCGGCTGGCGGCGGCCGTGGCGCGCGGCGCCGATCCGACCGGGATCCCGGGCGTCTGCGGCCGCACCCCCGACGGCCGGGTGAGCATCCCCTCCCCCGGCGCCCGCACCCGGGACATGGACCAGCTGCCGGTACCGGACTACGACGACTACTTCACCGCCCTGGAGGCCCTCGGCCGGGACAGGGTGATCGGCCGGAACACCCAGCGGCTGCTGGTGGAGTTCTCCCGGGGCTGCTGGTGGGGCGAGAAGCACCACTGCACCTTCTGCGGACTCAACGCGCTGGGCATGCAGTACCGGGCCAAGTCCCCCGCGCGGGCGCTGGCCGAGCTAGAGGAGTTGATGCGCCGGCACCGGGTCCTGGCGGTCGACGCCGTCGACAACATCCTGGACATGTCCTACCTCGACCGGTTCTGCACCGGTCTGCGGGTGTCTCCCTGGGACACCGCCCTGTTCTTCGAGGTGAAGGCCAACCTGACGCGGGACCAGGTACGCCTGCTGGCCGAGGCCGGGGTGTGGAAGATCCAGCCGGGCCTGGAGAGCCTCAGCACCCACGTCCTCGGCCTCATGCGCAAGGGCTCCTCGCGGCTGCTCAACATCCGTCTGCTCAAGTGGGCCCACTACTACGGCGTCCGCGTCGACTGGAACCTGCTCGCCGGTTTCCCCGGCGAGACCGACGAGGACTACACGGGCCAGGCCGCCCTCGTGCCCCTGCTCACCCATCTGGAGCCGCCCGCCGGCGTGGGACGCATCTGGCTCGAACGGTTCAGCCCGTACTTCACCGACCCCTCCTTCGGGATGGGCGAGATCACGCCCAAGAGCGCCTACCGGTTCGCCTTCCCCGTCCCCGGGCTGGACCACGGCCGGATCGCGTACTTCTTCGACTACCGGGCACCGGACGTCGCTTCCGCGGACTCCGTGGCCGAGCTGGCCAAGGCCGTGGAAGCCTGGGGACGCGCCTGGGCCTCGGAGGACCGGCCGACTCTCACGTACCGGCGCGGACCGGACTGGCTCACGCTGTTCGACACCCGGGGCGGCCGGCACCGCAAGACCACCCTCGCCGGATGGCGGGCACGCGCGTACGAGCTGTGCGGCGACGCCCCGCGCAGCGCCGCCCGCGTCCACCGGGAGCTGGCCGGGCAGGGCGGCGGCGAGAGCGGCGCGGGGCCCGTGGACCGGGCGGGGGTCGAGGAGTTCCTCGGGTCCTGCGTCGCGCACGGCATCTGCCTCGAGGAGGACGGCAAGTACCTCTCCCTCGCGCTGCCGCTGCGCCCCGGGCTGCCCGGGCGTCCGGGACGGCGTGCGGGCGACGAGCGGTGACCGCGGACGCGACACTTCCCGCCCGTGTCTCGTTGCCGTCGTGAACCGATCCGGGCCATACCGTTCCGCCGGTCGCATGACCTCACTGACCAGGAGTTCCTCCGACACGCCCGGCACCCGTCCTCCGCGTGCCGGGCGGGGGCCTCACCCGTCCTCCGCGTGCCGGGCGGGGGGCGCCCCACCGGGGGAGACCGAAGAGCGGCCACTGAGGCGACACCGCGCCGGCGCCGGAGAGCACGGCGACCCGGCCCTGGCCGGTCGGAGCCGGTGAGGTCCGGTGGCGCACACCAAGCGATCGATGGAGCACACGATGACGCTGAACAGCTTCGACGAATGGTCCACCCTCAAGGAGGTGGTCGTCGGCTCGGCGGCCAACTACACCTCACACGAGCGGGAGTTGTCCTTCGACCTCTTCTTCCACGACAACATCGCCGGCGACAACTCCACCCGGTCCGAGTGGTACTACCCGCGGCTGTCGGTCAGTGAGGCCGGGACAGGGGACACCGGCCAGGACGGCGCGCGCCGCGGCCGGGTGCCCATCAAGCAGCGTTACGTGGACGAGCTCGTCGAGGACCTCGAAGGCATCGCCGGGGCCCTGACCGACCTCGGGGTCACGGTGCACCGGCCGATGGACCTCGATGCCGGCACCAGCGAGGTGCGGACGCCCGCCTGGTCCGCCTCCGTCGTCCCCCCGCTGAACATCCGCGACAACACGCTGATCCTGGGCGACGAGATCATCGAGACTCCGCCCATGATCCGCTCCCGCTACTTCGAGACCCAGTTCCTCACGCCCGTCTTCCAGCGGTACTTCGCGCAGGGCGCCCGTTGGACGGTGATGCCCCGCCCCCTGATGACGGACGCTTCGTTCGACCTCGACTACGCGCGTGAGAGCACGGTCGGCGGGCCCACCGAGCCCATCGGCACTCCGAGCCCCTCGCCCTACGACGTGGGCATCGAGATGATGTTCGACGGCGCCCAGGTCCTGCGGCTCGGCCGCGACCTCGTGGTCAACGTCTCCACCGCGCACCATGCCCTGGCCTGTGACTGGCTGGAGCGCCACGTGGGGGACCGCTTCCGGATCCACCGTGTGCACCGGCTCAGCGACAGCCACATCGACAGCATGGTCCTGGCGCTGCGGCCCGGCACCCTGCTCGTCCGCTCCGAGGCCGTCGCCGACAAGCTGCCCGAGGCGCTGCGGGGCTGGGACCGGATCGTCGCGCCCGCGCCGGAGACCGACAACTTCCCCCGCTACGAGGACGAGGACCTGGTTCTGACCAGCCCGTTCATCGATCTCAACGTGCTGTCCGCCGACCCCGAGACCGTCCTGGTCAACGAAGCCTGCCCCGAACTGGCGCGGACCCTGGAGAAGCACCGGTTCACGGTCGTCCCGGTCCGGCACCGGCACCGGCGGCTGTTCGGAGGAGGCTTCCACTGCTTCACGCTCGACACCGTGCGCGAAGGCGGCCCGGAAGACTACCTCGGATGACCCGGCCGGACACCGGGAACGCCCGGCTCACCGGGGTCGGCACCGCTGTCCCCGACACCAGCTACGGCCAGCGCGAGCTGCTCGACCTGCTGGCCGTCACCGATCCCCGTGTCCGCTCGGTCTTCCTCAACAGCGCCATCGAGCGCCGGGGCCTGACCCTGCCCGGCCCCGCCCCGGACGGCTCCCCGGTGGTGGAGTCCCAGGGCGAACTGCTGCGCAAGCACACCGAACAGGGACTCGTACTGGGCCGTCGTGCGATCGAGAACTGCCTCGCGGACGCCGGCGCCCGGCTGTCGGACGTGCGCTACCTCTGCTGCGTCACGTCCACGGGCTTCCTGACCCCCGGGTTCTCCGCCCTGCTCATCAAGGAGCTGGGCATCGACGTCTCGTGCTCGCGGCTGGACGTCGTCGGCATGGGATGCAACGCCGGTCTGAACGCCCTGAACGCGGTGGCCGGCTGGGCGCGTTCACACCGCGGCGAACTGGCCCTGCTGGTGTGTGTGGAGGTGTGCTCGGCGGCGTACGTCCTCGACGGCACCATGCGCTCCTCGGTGGTCAACAGCCTCTTCGGCGACGGTGCGGCGGCGGTCGCCGTCACCGCTCCCGGTGACGGAAGGGAGGACGCCGGCGGGGCGCTCGCACCGGCCCTGCTCCGGTTCTCCAGCCGCATCATCCCCGACGCCGTCGACGCCATGCGCTACGACTGGGACGACGGGCACGGCAAGTTCAGCTTCTGGCTGGACCCGCAGGTCCCCTACCTCGTCGGCGCCCACGCGCCGGGGGCGCTGGAGCGGCTGCTGCGCGGTACCGGGCTGCTGGCCTCCGACATCGACCACTGGGTGGTGCACTCCGGGGGCAAGAAGGTCGTGGACTCCGTCCGGGTCAACCTCGGGCTGACCCGGCACGACGTACGGCACACCACCGGGGTGCTGCGCGACCACGGCAACCTGTCGAGCGGCTCCTTCCTCTTCTCCTACCGGCGGCTGGCGTCCGAAGGCAGGGTACGGCCGGGCGACCTGGGCGTGCTGATGACGATGGGGCCCGGCTCGACGATCGAGATGGCGCTGGCGCAGTGGTGACCCACCGGCCCCGGGCCGACACGGCATGACGTGGCATGACGTGGCATGACGACGAAGGGAACTGCGATGCGGACGCACGACACGCCGCCGCCCGCGGAGGGCGGACCGGCGGACGGCACGGCGAAGCACGCGAACGGCGGCACCTCGGACGGGCTGTGCGTCACACTGCAGCTGGACGCCGGGCGTCCGCTGCCCGAGCTGACCGCCGCCGTCAACGACGCCTGCGTCCGGGCCGAGGAACGGGCCGACCGCTCGGTGGTGCTCCTGCGGCTGCCGGACGCCCCCGCCGGTGCCCGGTCCTGGCCGGGCCCGGTGGACATCCAGCAGATCAACCGCTGGGAGCGGGCCGTACGGAGGCTGGAGCGGCTGCCCGCGATGGGCATCGCCGTCGCCTCCGGGGCCTGCGGCGGCCCCGCCCTCGACCTGCTGCTGGTCAGCGACTACCGGATCGGCGCCCCGGACCTGCGGCTCCTCGCGCCGGTCAACGACGGCCACTTCTGGCCCGGGATGGCCGTCTACCGCATCTCCCGGCAGCTCGGGGCCGCCCGCGCCCGGCAGATCGTGCTGTGGGGCGACGACATCGACGCCGGCCGGGCCCGCGAACTGGGGCTGATCGACCAGATCACGGACGACACCGAGGAGGCGGCGCACACGGCGACCGTGCTGATGGGCCGGATCTCCGACCGCGAACTCGCCGTCCGCCGGCAGTTGCTGCTGGAGGCCCAGAGCCTGGAGTTCGACGATGCGCTCGGCGCCCACCTGGCCGCCTGCGACCGGGAACTGCGCCGCCTGGCCGGCGCGGAGCCGGGCCACGCGGCGGGGGAGTCCGCGTGAACGACCGGGCGAGCCAACAGGAGAAGGACCTGCCGGACTGCGCCCCCGCCTTCAGTGGCGACCTCGCCGCCGACGCCGGGCTCCTCGCCCTCCGCGCCGCCGGCACCGAACGGATGCTCGCCCTCCTGCCGCCGCGCCCCCACCGCACCGCCGCCGAGTCGGAGCGGGCGGCGCGCCTCCACGAGGCCTGCCGGGCGGCCCGGCACGCCTTCCTCGCGCGCCACGCCGACGCGGTCTACGACGGCCTCACCGCCGGGCGCACACGGCGGCCCCGGCTCGCCGACCTGGCCGCCGAGGCCGCCGTGCGCTTCCCCGGTCTCGTGCCGGACGCCGTCCAGCTCGCCGAGGAAAAAGGACGCCTCCAGGCCCACAAGGACGGCCGTGAGATCGACCAGGGCATCTTCTTCGGGGCCCTGCTGCGTTCCCCGACCGCCGGCACCCACCTCATCGAAAGCATGCTGTGCCCCGCCCCGGGCTCGGCCGCCCGTCTGGCGGAGTTCCGCCGTGCGGACAGGCTGGAGCTCGACGCCGTACTGCTGGAACGCCGAGGCGAGGCCGCCCACGTCACCTTCCGCAACGGCCACTGCCTCAACGCCGAGGACAACCGGCTCATCGCCGACCTGGAAACCGCCGTCGACGTCGCCCTCCTCGACGACCGCGTACGCGTCGGGGTCCTGCGCGGCGGCCCCGTGACCCACCCGCGCCACGCCGGGAAACGGATCTTCAGCGCGGGCATCAACCTCAAGGAGCTGCGCTCGGGCGCGATCTCCTTCGTGGAGTTCCTGCTCGGCCGGGAGCTCGGGTACATCAACAAGATGGCCCGCGGCCTGCACCGCGACGATCCTGCCGGCGGCGGCACAGCCACGGCGGGCAAGCCCTGGGTGGGCGTCGTCGACTCGTTCGCCATCGGCGGCGGCATGCAGCTCCTCCTCGTCCTCGACCGCGTGATTGCCGAGGAGGGGGCGTTCCTGAGCCTGCCGGCCGCCGACGAGGGCATCGTCCCCGGCCTCGGCAACCTGCGGCTCACCCGGCTCACCGGGGCCCGGACGGCCCGGCAGATCATCCTCTCCGGCCGCCGCATCCACACCGGCGACCCGGAGGCGGCCCTGCTGGTCGACGAGGTGCTGCCCGCCGCCGCACTCGACGAGGCCGCCGAGCGCGCCGTACGCGACCTGGCCGCCCCGGCCGTGGCCGTCAACCGCGCCATGCTGACGCTGGCAGAGGAGCCCGTGGACCTCCTGCGCACGTATCTGGCGGAGTTCGCGGTCGTCCAGGCCCGCCGCATCCACAGCGCCGACGTCCTGGCCAAGGCCGAGCGACACTGGGCGCGCTCCGAACGGGCCACCGCATGACGTTCCTCGCCCGCGACAGCTTGCACGCCTCGCTCCAGGACCCGGTGCTGGAGTCGATCGGCTTCCTCAACGAGATCATGAACCGGTACCCGGACGCCCTCTCCTTCGCCCCGGGAGCCCCGCATCCGGCCCCGTACGCCGGGCTGGACACCGCCCGTTACCTGGAGCGCTTCACCGCCCACGAGGCCGCCGCCGGCCGCAGCCCCGACCGGGCGGCCCGGCTGCTCTACGAGTACGGGCCCGCCCGGGGACTGATCAACGGCATCGTGGCCGAGGCCCTCCGACGCGACCAGGGCATCGACGCCGACCCCGACACGCTGGTGATCACCGTCGGGGCGCAGGAGGCGATGTTCCTGGCGCTGCGCGCCCTGATCGCCTCCCCGAACGACCTGCTGGCGGTCTCGGACCCCTGTTTCGTGGGCATCACCTGCGCCGCCAGTCTGCTCGGCGCCGGGGTGGTCCCCGTCCCCGAGGACGCCGACGGCCTCGACGTGGACGCGCTGGCCGAGGCGTGTCGGGCGGCCCGCCGCTGCGGCCGCCGGATCCGGGCGTGCTACGTCGCCCCCGACTACGCCAACCCGAGCGGTACCCGCATGGCGGCCGGGCGGCGTCCGCGGCTGCTGGAGCTGGCCGAGCAGGAGGACTTCCTCGTCCTGGAGGACAACGCGTACGGGTTCACGGCCCTCCCGGGCACCGAACTGCCCGCTCTCAAGGCCCTGGACACCGGGCGGCGGGTCGTGCACATCGGCACGTTCGCCAAGGTGTGCTTCCCCGGGGCCCGCGTCGGCTACGTCGTCGCCGACCAGACCGTCCGCGCCGCCGACGGCTCCGCGGTCACGCTCGCGGCGGAACTGGCGCGGCTGAAGACCGCCGTCACGGTCAACACCTCACCGGTGTGCCAGGCGCTGATCGCCGGCATGCTGCTGGAGCACGGCGGCTCGCTCGCCGAACTGAGCCGGACCCGATCCGTGATCTACCGGCGCAACCTCGACCGCCTGCTGCGGGCCCTGGACCGCGAGACCGCCGCCGGCCTGCCGGACGGGGTGGAGTGGAACCGGCCCGGCGGCGGGTTCTTCGTGCGCATGCGGCTGCCGGTGCCGGCGGACACGGAACTGCTGGAGGCCTCGGCGGCGCAGTACGGCGTGCTGTGGACCCCGATGGCCCCCTTTCATCCGGGCGGCGCAGGCACCCGCACGCTGCGGCTGTCGTGCAGCTACCTGGACCCGGACCAGATCGACGAGGGCGTGCGGCGGCTCGTCGCCTTCCTCAGGGCCCACGCCGGGCCGCGGCCCGGTACCGCAGCCGCCGCCGGAGCCCGCTCATGAGCGGCCGGGCCGTTCCGGCCCACCCCACCGCCCGTGACCGGACCTGCCCGTTCGACCCGCCCCCGGAGCTCACGGCGATGCGCGCACAGGGCCCGGTCAGCCGCCTGCGCTACCCCGACGGCCACATCGGATGGCTGGTCACCGGCCACGAGCCGGCCCGCCGGGTGCTCGCCGACCCCCGCTTCAGCGCGCGCTCCGAGCTCAAGCGGGTGCCGGTGGCCCGGCCGGGGACGGACCCGTTCTACGGAAGTCCCGCCCTGCCGGGCTGGCTGGTCGACATGGACGCGCCGCACCACACGCGGCTGCGCAGGCACCTCATGGGCTGGTTCACCGCCCGCCGGACCCGGGCCCTGACGCCACGGATCGAGCAGATCGTGGACGAGCACCTGGAGGCGATGGCCGGCCTCGGCGGCCGGGCCGACCTCGTGGAGCGGTTCGCGCTGCCCGTTCCCTCCCTGGTCATCTGCGAGCTGCTGGGCGTCCCCTACTCCGAACGCGCCGGGTTCCAGCGCAGCAGCGCCACCCTTTTCAGGATCGAGGCGACCGCCGCGGAGGCCGCGGCCGCGATGGCCGAACTGGACGCCTTCCTCACGGAGCTGGCCCGGCACCGGCGCCGGGCGCCGGGCGACGACCTGCTGAGCGCGCTCGTCGCCGGGGGCGGGCTGTCCACCGCCGAAGTCGCCGGCGCGGGCGCCCTGCTGTTGTCGGCGGGGCACGAGACGACGGCCGGCTCCCTGGGGCTCGGCACCTTCGCGCTGCTGTCCCACCCCGATCAGCTGGCCCGCCTGACGGCCGACCCGTCCCTGGCCGGGAACGCCGTGGAGGAGCTGCTGCGCTACCTGACCATCTTCCACTTCGGTGTCCCCCGCTCCCCGTTGGAGGACGTCACGCTGGAGGGACACACCCTGCGCGCGGGGCAGTCCGTGACGGTCTCGCTGTCCGCCGCGAACCGCGATCCCGCACGGTTCGCGGACCCCGACCGCCTCGACATCACCCGCCCCGCCTCCGGTCACCTCGCCTTCGGCCACGGGGCGCACCAGTGCATCGGGCAGCACCTCGCCCGCACGGAGATGCGGATCGCGTTCCCCGCGCTCTTCGCCCGCTTCCCCGGCCTGAAGCTGGCCGTGCCGCCGTCCGAGGTGCCGCTGGGGGAGGACATGGGCTTCTACGGGGTCCACCGGCTGCCCGTGGCCTGGTGAGGCGAACCCGCGGCACGGTGAGGCGAACCCGCGGCCCGGTGGGGTGAGGGGGCGGTCGGCCGCCGGGCAGGCCCCCTCGCCTCACCCGTGCCAGGACTTCCACAACTGCGCGTACGCACCGCCCCGGCCCACCAGTTCGTCGTGGGTCCCGCTCTCGGTGATCCGGCCGTCCTCCAGCACCACCACCCGGTCGGCGTCGTGGGCGGTGTGCAGCCGGTGCGCGATGGAGACGACCGTGCCGCTGAGCAGCCCGGCCAGGGCCCGTTCCACCGTGCGCGCGGTGTGCGGGTCGAGCAGCGCGGTCGCCTCGTCGAAGACCACGACCGGCGGGTCGAGCAGCACCAGCCTGGCCAGCGCCAGCTGCTGGGCCCGGCCCGGGGGCAGCTCGGCCGCGCCGGAGCCGACCTCGTGGTCCAGGCCCAGCGCCGACGCCCACTCCCAGGCGGCCACGGCCCGCAGGGCGCGTTCCAGGTCCGCGGGCTGCGCGTCGGGGCGGGCGACGAGCAGGTTGTCGGCCAGGGTGCCGCGGAACACGTGGTACTCCTGCGTGACCAGGATGACGCCCCGTCGCAGCGCGGCCGGTGACAGTTCGGGCAGGGGCACCCCGCCCAGGGCGACGCTGCCGCGGCCGGGGGTGTCGATCCCGGCGACGAGCCGGCCGAGGGTGGACTTGCCGGCCCCGGAAGGGCCCACGACCGCCAGCCGCTCCCCGGGGCGCACGCACAGGTCGATGCCGCGCAGGCTCTCCTGCTGCTCCCGGTAGCCGAAGTGCACGCCCCGGACATCGATCGCGCCGTCCCGGGGAGCAGGCCGCGGCGTCGTGTCCTGGGCGCTCCCGCCGGGGGTGTCCGCCGCGGCCGCGTCGCGCACGCCGAGGATGCGGGCCATGGAGGCGCCGCCGACCTGGAGTTCGTCCATCCAGTACAGCAGGGTGTCCACGGGCCCGATCACCTGCTGGACGTACAGGGTGGCGGCGGTGACGGCGGCCAGGCCGACCAGCCCTTCGATGTACATCAGCCCGCCGATGACCAGCGTGGCGGCCACCGGCAGGATGTATCCGGTGTCGGCGATCGGCAGGTAGATGCTGCGCAGGTTGAGGGTGTGCAGTTCGGCTTCGTAGGAGGCGGCGATGTCCCTGTCCGTCCGGCCGCGCCTGCGCTCCTGGAGCCCGAGTGCCTCCACCGTGCGGGCGCCCGCCACGGTCTCGCCGAGGTGGTCGGTGAGCCGGGCGTACGAGGAGTTCGACCGCAGGTAGCCGGCCCGGGCCCGCCTCAGGTACCAGCGGGTGGACAGCCACAGCACCGGTACGGCCACCAGGCAGGGCAGCACCAGCAGCGGGTCGGTCAGGCAGACCGCCCCGACGGTCAGGACGATCGTGGTGCCCGCCACCAGGGTGTCGGGGACGGCCCGTTGCACGGTGAAGGCGAGGACGTCGACGTCCCGGGTGGTCCGGGTGACCAGCTCCCCGGTCCCGGCCCGCTCCACGGTGTGGGTGGGCAGGGCGAGCACCCGGTCGACGAACTCCTCGCGCAGCTCGGCGAGTACGGTCTCGCCGAGGCGTAGGGAGGCCAGCCGTGCGAAGCGGGTCAGGACCGCCTGGAGGACCACCGCGGCGCAGATCGCGAGGGCCACCGGGGTGACATCGATCGTGCCGCGGGCCGCGTCCTCGACGATCCGGCCGAGCAGCTGGGGCGCGGCCAGCGCGGCGAGGCAGGCCAGCGCGTGCAGTGACAGTGAACGGGCCAGCGGGCCGCGGTGCTCGAGCATGGTGCGCCGGGCCTGGGCGCGGACCTCCTTGGGGGAGGCGACGGGCAGCCGTTCGGCGGGCGGGGCGGCGGTGGCGGTCATGCCAGGACCTCCCGGGTGACGACGGCGCGGTAGTCGGGGTCCGCGAGCAGGCCTTGGTGGAGCCCTTCGGCGACGGCCTTGCCGTCCTTGACGAACACCACGCGGTCGGCGTGGTCGAGGACGATGGGGCTGGTGGTGAAGACGACGGTGGTCCGGCCCGCGCGGTACGGGCCGAGGCTCCGGGCGACCCGGCCCTCGGTGTGGGCGTCGAGGGCGTTCGTCGGGTCGACGAGGACGAGCAGCTGCGGATCGGCCAGCAGGGCGCGGGCCAGGCGCAGCCGCTGCTGCTGCCCGCCGGAGAACTCGCGTCCGCCGGTGATCTCGTGCGCCAGCCCGCCGGGCAGGGCGTCGACGACGTCGCGGGCGGAGGCCGCGTCCAGGGCCCGCAGGACGGCGCCCTCGGGCCGGCTGTCGCGGGGATCGATTTCCGTGCCGAGCCGCCCCGCGAACAGGGTGGCGTCGTTGTCGGCCAGGAGCACGTGGCGGCGCACGTCCTCGGTCCGGTGGGCGGCCAGGGGCGTGTCGCCGCGCCGGACGGCCGAGTCGGTGTACCTGCAGAGCCGGTCCGCCAGGGTCCGGGCGTCCCCGTCCGAGGCGCACACCACGGCGAGCAGCCGGCCGGGCGGAACGGTCAGTCCGGAGTCGG
This sequence comes from Streptomyces sp. BR123, assembly GCF_013401435.1. GTDB lineage: Bacteria > Actinomycetota > Actinomycetes > Streptomycetales > Streptomycetaceae > Streptomyces. The sequence goes on along the minus strand of NZ_JACBGN010000098.1, from coordinate 2,101 downwards.
GGTCGTGCAGGGGGAGGTCGTCCGGTCCGTCGGGCAGCGGCTGGGTGCCGGAGGGCAGTTCCCTCTGGAGGCCCAGGAAGTCCAGGACCCGGCCCGCCGCGACGGTGGCCCGGGTGAGCTGGTCGAGCATGGTCGTGACCTGCCCCAGCTGGTCGGTGAGGAAGACGGCGTATCCGTAGAAGGCGACCAGCAGGCCCGGTTCCAGCCGGCCGGTGCCGACCTGGTGGGCGCCGAGCCAGACGATGGCGACCAGCAGTGCCCCGGGCAGCAGCACGCGGAGGAAGGCGATGTCGGCGACGGTGGCCGCCACCCGCATGCCCTCTGCGCGCACGGTCTGGGAGCCCTCGCGGTAGCGGCGGCCGTAGACCTTCTCCCCGCCGAAGCCGCGCAGGACGCGGAGCCCGTCGATGATGTCGACCGACAGGTCGGTGAGCGCGCCCTGCTCGTCGCGCAGCCGCTGCTGGCGGCCGTGCAGCACGCGCAGCAGCCGGGCCACGGTGGCGGCGATCAGCGGGACGCCGATCAGCACGAGCAGCCCCAGCTGCCAGGAGGTGAGCAGCATGAACACGGACGCGAAGAGGATCGAGACGACCGCACCGCTGCCCCGTGCCGTGCCCTCCAGGGCGGTGCCGAGGTGGCCGACGTCCGTGGCGCCGACGCTGACGACCGAGCCGGTGGAGGCACGCCGGGGCAGTTCCGCACCGAGTTCGGTGGCATGGCGGACGACCAGCTGGGTGGTCCCGTACACGGCCCCGAACCGGTTGGTGGTCGATGCCCGGTCGCGCAGCATCCCCACGATCGCCTGGAAGACGCCGAGGGCCAGCACGGCCCCGCCCCACAGCAGCAGCGCCTCCCGGTCGCGCTGGAGCAGCCCCCGGTCGATGCCGAGGCCGACGGCCACCGGCACCAGCGCCTGTGCGAGGGTGCACAGCACACCGAACACCGTGGCCAGGGCGAGGCTGCCCGGGTGGCGGGTGGCCAGCCAGACCAGGTAGCGGACGGGGGAGGCGGTGGCGGGGGCCCCGGGACCGGCTGCGGGGAACCTGCCCCGGCTCATGGCCTGGTGCCGATGGTCAGACCGTGCTCGTAGGGGTAGCCGGTGAGTGTCCGTACGTCGGCGAAGCCGGCCCGGCGCATCCACTCCTCGTAGTCGCGGGCCGGGTAGGCCATGCCCTGGCCGCTGGCGAGGACATTGAGGTAGAGGGAGAGGCGTGCGGAGTACCAGCCGCGGGTCTCGTCGTCGGAGACGTTGTAGCCGTACACGAACACCCGTCCGCCGGGAGGAAGGACGGAGTGCGCCTTCGCCAGCAGCTGGGTGATCTGCTCGCCGGAGAATATTTCCAGCACGTGGCTGAAGAGCACGGCGTCCGCACCGGCCGGGAAGGGGTCCGTGAAGAGGTCGCCGGGGTGCAGCCGGATGCGGTCGCCTGCCTCGGCGCCGGCCGCCAGCCGCGCGACCGACGGGATGTCGAAGACGGTCGAGCGCAGGCTGGGGTACCGGGCGGTCAGCCGGGCGCTGGTGGTGCCGTCGCCGCCGCCCACGTCGAGGAGGTGGCGTACGGTCGCGAACTCCTCGGACTCGACCAGCGCATCGAGGCTCTTGAGGGTGAAGGCGCTCATGCTGCGGTGGAAGACCGCCTCCAGCTGCGGGTCGTGCGCGAGACGGCGGTACAGCGTCGGCTCCTCGCCCGGGTGCGCGTCCAGCGCGGTGTTGGTGCCGGCTGCGAGGGCCTCGCTCATCCGGGAGAAGGCGGGGTAGTAGATCTCCCTCCAGCCGGTGAGGATGTGGCGCCAGCTGTCGGGCCCGTCGGGTGCGAGCAGTTCCGCGGCCGCCGGCGCGTTGTGGTAGGTGCCGTCGGCGTGCCGTTCCAGCAGGCCGGTGGTGCACACGGCGTGCAGGAGGACCCGCAGGGAGTGGGCCGGTACGCCGGTGGACGCGCGCAGCTCCTCGAAGGAGGCGCCGGGGTGCTCGGCGAGATGGCCGAAGACGTCCCATTCCAGTGCGGTGACGACGGCGTTGAAGAGGGCCGGGGCGTTCACCAGGAAGTGGAAGCGCTCGACGACGGGGTCGGCGGACCGGGGGGGCGCGGAGGGCTGGTGG
>NZ_JACBGN010000097.1 GCF_013401435.1 Streptomyces sp. BR123 | reverse complement strand
GTCGGCGACTGTGCCCGTACCCGGCGCCTCCGGCCCCGCCGGTGGGACCGGAGGCGCCGGGTACGGGCACAGTCGCCGACCGGGACGAGGCTGAGGAGTTCCTGCGCCGGTTCCACACGGAACAGCCGGGCAGCCCCGTCCCCTTCCGCCTGCGCCTGGAGCAGGTCCGCGCCGCGATCGACGCCACGGGCACCTACCGGCACACCACCGCCGAACTCGCCCACGGTGCCCGCGTCGCGTGGCGCAACTCCAGCCGCTGTATCGGCCGCCTGTACTGGAACAGCCTGCGCGTCCTGGACCGCCGCGGCGCCACGGCCCCAGCGGACATCCACCGGCACTTGTGCACGCACCTGCGCCAGGCGACCAACGGCGGGCGGATCCGGCCGGTGATCTCGGTCTTCGCTCCGGACGCCCCCGGTCGACCCGGTCCGCGGGTGTGGAACGAGCAACTCATCCGATACGCCGGTCATCGCCGCGACGACGGCACCGTGCTCGGTGATCCGCGCACCGCCGACCTCACCGAGGCCGTTCGCCGCCTCGGCTGGCAAGCCCGCCCCCGGGGGCCGTTCGACGTCCTGCCCCTGGTCATCGAAACCTTCGACGACAAGCCACAGCTCTTCGAACTGCCAAAAGAGTTGGTCTTGGAGGTCGCCATAACCCACCCCGACGTCCCGCGCCTGGCCGAGCTGGGCCTGCGCTGGCATGCCGTACCCGTCATCTCCAACATGCGCCTGCGCATCGGGGGGATCGATTACCCCCTCGCCCCTTTCAACGGCTGGTACATGGGCACCGAGATTGCTGCCCGCAACCTCGTCGACGACGCCCGCTACAACCTGCTCCCCGCCGTCGCCGCCTGCCTCGGGCTCGATACCACCAGGGAATCCAGCCTGTGGCGCGACCGTGCCCTGGTCGAGCTCAACGTCGCCGTCCTGCACTCCTTCGAGGCCGCGGGCGTCCGGATCAGCGACCACCACGGGGAGTCCCGGCGCTTCCTCGACCACCTGGCCAGGGAGGAACGCCAGGGCCGCACCGTCCCCGCGGACTGGAGCTGGATCGTCCCCCCGCTCTCCGGCGGCATCACCCCCGTCTTCCACCGCTACTACGACAACGTCGACCAGCGCCCCAACTTCTACCCCCACCAGTGATGTCTGCCGGCGCTGGGTGACTGCCCGGGGCACCTCCCGCGGACGGGCCACGGGGCGGGGCGCAGGCTGAAGGACGGCTGGTGGTCCTCCTCCACGCTGTCGCGCCGGGCGACTGCCTGCCGACGTCGGGCGCCCCGGGGAACCTGATCACAAGGTATGAAGGATCGACCGGCGGGGCCGCCACCGGTTGACGGCCCCGCGCGGCGCCGTGGGTCAGGACAGGCTGACGTTGTACTTGGCGAGGGCCTCGCGGACCGGCTGGTAGAAGGTCGTGCCGCCGACGGAGCAGTTGCCGCTGCCGCCGGAGGTGATGCCGAGTGCCTTTGTGCCGTCGTAGAGCGCGCCGCCCGAGTCACCGGGCTCCGCGCACACATTGGTCTGGATCATGCCGCGGACCGTGCCGCCGCCGCTGTAGTGGACGGTCGCGTTGAGTGCGGTGACCGTACCGCTCTTGGTGCCCGTGGTCGAGCCGCTGCGCTTGACCGGCTCGCCCACGTAGGCGTCGGCGGCGGTGAAGCCGCCGGGGGAGCTGAGGGAAGCATTGTCGTAGCGGACGAGTGCGTAATCGTTGCCGGGGAAGCTGGAGCCCACGGTGGGGCCGATCAGCGTGCTCTGCGCGGAGTTGGTGAACCAGGTCTTGACGACGTTGCCGCAGTGCCCGGCGGTCAGGAAGTAGCGGGTGCTGCCACTGACCGCGTTGAACGCGGCCGAACACCGGTATCCGCCGCCGTAGATGGCGTCGCCCGGACCGAGCAGACGGGTGAACTTGCCCGGGGTGCGCTCGATGCGCAGTGCGCCGGCGTTCACGCCCGCTGCCTTCCTGATGCTCGCGAGGTCGGCCTCGGAGACGGTGCTGTCGGCCGTGACCACGACCCGCCCGCTTGCTGCGTCCGTGTACCACGCGGTGCCGCCGACGTCCGCGCCGAGCACCGCCTGGTCGACCGCGGCGAGTGCGGCCGCGCCGAAGGACTTGGGGGTGGCCGCCTGCGCGGTCGGCGCGGTGAGCACGGTGGCTGCCACCAGGCCAACGGCGGCGGCTGCGATCAGGGTGCGCCGGGTGGTGGGGGTGATGGGGGATGAGGTGCGCGTGTTCCTCACTGGTCTCCTCCTCGGAGCATCGGGGCCCGTGGGCGGTGGGCCCTGTGAGGCCCGTCAGGAATGGCGTGTTCCTGACAAGCGCTCTCGGGAGTATGCGGAAGGCCTTTCGTCCCGCACAAGACCGCGGACGCCGGACGAGCGCGTCCGGCTGTCTTCGTCGCTCTTGCGTGACGACTTGCATGTGAAGGCGGGTGGCGGCCCGGGCGACACCGTGAGGTGGCCGCTCAACAGACCCGGGTACTCCGGTGTGGTCACCACCCCGGTACGACAGATCCGAGGGAGCGACCCTCGTAGGGGGCGGCCCGCTCACCCGGCGACTGTGGGCCATGGCGGTCAGAGTCCCCGGCTGTTCGGGGGAACCGCGGGCCGCCCCGGTCCTCCCCTGCCGGGCGCGGGCATCGATTGGTGAAACGAAAGAGAGACACGATGCCCCTCTATCTGTCGAGGTTCAGCTACACGCCGCAGACTTGGGCGAGGCTGATCGGCCGCCCCGAGGACCGCGCACAGGCCGCCCGGTCGTACATCGAGTCCGTCGGTGGGAAGCTCCACGGCTTCTGGTACGCCTTCGGTACCCACGACGGCTACAACCTCTGGGAGGCTCCGGACAACGTGTCCATGGCCTCCGTTGCGCTGGCGATCAGCGGAGGTGGCGCGCTCAGCTCTTTTGAGACGACCGTTCTCCTGAGCATCGATGAAACGTTGGAGGCCCTGCGCAGAGCTGAGCAGATCCGGTATCGGGCTCCTGGCGAGTAGCGGTCCGGCGGGCGGCCTCGCTGCCTCGGCCGGCCCGTGTCGGGTCGACTGCATCCCACGGCATGGACCGTTCAGGTGCGCCGTGGATGTCCGTCCGGAAGGTACGCCCCGGACCGGCGCGCGGCTCCTCGCACCGCCTGCCCTCGGGTAGGGCCAGACGCGTGCGGGGCCAGTGGGCAGCCTGGCGCGGCCCGCGTTCACGCGCGTGGAAGCCGGGCCCCGGGCGCGGGGTTGGCGCGACGGGCGCGGCGGGTTCCGATCAGCAGCAGGGCGCACGCGAGCGCGAAGAGCGGCCAGGGCGTGAAGGGGAGGACCAGGGCGTCGACGGCGGTCCAGCTCCCGAGCGTCCAGGCGATGAAGGCCGGCGGGGTGATGCCGCGGCGGTCCAGCCACAGTACCGTCAGGCCGATCAGGACGAGCGGTATGCCGAAGCTGGCCAGGCTCAGCCAGTACGCGCTGCCCGCCGGGCTCATGTCGGCAAGGTCCTCGCTCCACAGTCCGCCGCTGAACCATGTCCCGGCGTGATGTCCGGCTCTCTGCACCGTCAGGGCACCGAGCGTGTGTGCGGTCCCGCAGAACGTGATGATCCAGCCAGCCCACTTGATCACCTGAAGTCTCCCTTTTTGTCGCGAAGCGTGCGACTTCATCGCAGTCGCCTCTGCGCAGCCGGGGCGCGCCATCCGGCACCATGTTTTCGATACTGACGTTTCGATACTCGCGTTCCGTATAATGCAGGCATGGCAATGAAAGGACAACGGGGTGGCCGCCCCCGAGACAGTCGCGTGGATCACAACATCCTGCAGGCCACGCGTGAGCTGATCGACGAGGTCGGCTACCCGGCCCTGACCGTCGACCAGGTCGCGGCGCACGCCGGGGTGGGCAAGGCGGCGATCTACCGCCGCTACGCTTCCAAGGCCGAGATGGCGTTCGTTGCCACCATGCATGAGCAGCCGCTGCCTCCATTGGCCGGCACCGGCTCCTTGCACGGGGATCTGCTGGCGCTGGTCCGCACGTTTCACGTGCGCATGGCCGCCCCGGCAGCCCGACAGCTGGCACCGGCCCTGATCAGCGAACTCGCCGTCAATCCCGAACTGAATACCCGGTTCCAGGACACCTTCCTGGCCGCCGAACAGGCCGCCTTCGCCGAAATCATCGAACAGGCCGTGGCACGCGGCGAGCTGGCCGGGACCATCGACCCCGCGATGGCTCACCTGCTGCTGCTCGGCTCCCTGGCGTCCGCCCTGTACATCCTCAACCTGCCCGTCGACGACCCGATGGTCACCGACCTGGCCGCCGCCGCCACAGCAGGAATCACCGCCCTGGCCGACAGGCACCACGGCGACCCCGGCGAAGCCGCCGAGCCGCGCTGACGGCGCCGCCTCTCCCGGCCGGCCGTCCGGGAGCCCGAGAACACCACCGGCCCTGCGCCGGTGCTCACCAGAGGAGGCCCAGACACCCATGCTGAACCCGCTCGACGCTCCAGCCGCGGTGTCAGCCGCAGCTGAACCGCTCGAGGAGCTGCTCGACGACTGCAATCATGTGTCGTCCATATACCTCTTCCATGTAGTCCCAGCGGCTTGGACGACCTCGGGTCATGACTGGATGAAGGGTCTCGCCCAAGCCGTGTATGACGCGGGGGCCAGTGGGCACCAGGTGCGAACGTCGGTCGCCCCGTTCGAGTCACCACAAGCCTGGCGGGACATTTTCCGGCGACAGGTGACCGAAGGGTTCATGCAGCCAGCCCACCGGTACTCCGACCCCAACCTGCGCACGCCCGTTGAGATCCGCCAGGCAGGCGAACTCGCCGATGGCATCGCCGACCTCATCGAGGCACATCTGGGGCCCGTCCGAAGCTCCGGCGACGTCGGCGGCCCGCACACGGGCGACATAGGGTGGCGCAACTTGCTGTTGGTCACCGGCAACTGGGCCACCATCCTGCATTTCGGGATCTGCGACTGACGGAACACGTCCCCGTCAACTGCGGCCACCTGCCTCAGCAAATCTCCTGCATGGCCTTCGTCGCCCCGTGGCTGCGCGGACTTCGGCAGGGCGTTGCTGACGTTCCGGGCCTTGTGGACCCAGCACCTTTGATGCCGGTCGGCCGCGAAGACCTCGGCGAGCGCCGCCCACACAGGCCCATCGCGCCGTCGCCGACGACCGGCGCAGGGTCGCGCATGCCACGTCGTCAGCAGTCTCGCAACACGTCGACCTACGACTCGCTGCACTCCCGCAGCCTCGGCCACCAGCGCGATCAGCTCCTTGGCGCCGCCCGGCCGCACCCCGAGAAGGACCAGCACGCACGAAAGCGCCTGCCCGATCCGGATTCTCGGATGGACCCGTTCGCTGACCGGCGTCCGGTCAGGCCGGCATGTCCCGCCACCCCCGCCTCGCCCACAGCGAGATCCGCGACGATGAACGGCGGTGGTCATGTCGGCAGGGTGCCGGACTCGTCCATGTCCGTGCGGGTGGTCAGGCGTCCGCGTGCGGCGAGGCGAGCGAGGCGGTGTTCCTCCCGGTTGGCCCAGCGTCGTACGCGGTCCGGGTTCAGCGGCGTTCCGTGGCCGACGTGCAGGCGGGTGGGGTTGAGCGCGAGCATTCTGCGGAGGCTTTCGAGGTTGCCGAGCGGGTCGTCGTGGAAGGGCGGGTTGGCGGGCTTGCCGGCGATGAGACCCATGAAGGAGTTGGCGACCAGGTCGCCAGCGACCAGGTCCCCCGTGTCGGTGATGACGGATACCGATCCGGCGGTGTGTCCGGGCGTGGGCATGATGCGGCCGGTGATGCCGAAATCGTCGAGGTCGGTTTCCCCGCGGAGCAGAATGCCGGGCTCAATCGGCTCGGCTCGGACGTGCAGCTTCCTGTTGCGGTTCATGAGGCGGCCCATGGGGCCGGTGGGCAGGTACGGGAGGCGGACACGGCCGGTTCGGTAGGGTTCGAGGTCGGCGACGTGGCCGGCGATGGGCGCGCCGGTCAGCCGGTGCAGCTCGGCCGCAGAGCCGAAGTGGTCGATGTGGCCGTGTGTGAGGACGATCAGTGCGATGTCCGACGGGTCGACTCCGTGGGCGGCGACTCGGTCGTGGATCCTGCGGGCGCTGCCGGGTGTTCCGGCGTCGACGATGACGGGACGCCGGTCCAGCAGCAGGTAGGCGTTGACCGCGTGTCTGCCGAGGACGGGGATCGGGATGATTTTCGTGGCGGGCATGGGCGCTCCTGGGGTGATTGGTTGTCGCTGTCGGGGCATGCGGCTGCCAGGCCAGGCGCCCGGGGTGGGCGTGGCCTTCTGTTCCTGGTGTGTGTCCGTGTTGAGGGGCTGGTGCGGCCGGGGCTAGCGGAAGCGCCGGCGGTACTCGGCGGGAGTCGTCCCCAGCCTGCGCTGGAAGGACCGGTGCAGCGTTTTCACCGAGCCCAGGCCGCTGTCGGCGGCGATCTCCGGAAGGCTCAGGTCGGTTTCCTCCAGCAGCCGGCGGGCCGCTTCGAGCCGTACGGTTTCCACGTACGAGGCGGGGGTGCTGCCCGTACGTCTGACGAACGTCCGTGAGAAATGGCGGGGGCTGAGGTTCAGGCGGGCGGCGAGCGCTTCGGTGGAGAGCTTTTCGCGTGGGTGCTCGGTTACCCACCTGCACAGTGCTTCCACCGGGTCATCGGGGGGAGTCTGGAGCGAGAGGGGAACGCTGAACTGGCTCTGGCCGCCCGAGCGCTTGACGTACATGACCATCATGCGGGCGGTGGCGAGCGCGACGGCCTGGCCGTGGTCCTCCGCCACCATCGCCAGGGCCATGTCCATCCCCGAGGTGACTCCCGCGCAGGTCCACACCTGCCCGGACCGGATGAAGATGGGGTCCGGATCGACGTCGATGTCCGGGTGGTCGGCGGCCAGCTGCGCGGCGGTGAGCCAGTGGGTCGTGGCCCGCCGCCCCCTCAGCAGTCCGGCGGCGGCGAGCAGGTGCGCGCCGGCGCAGATCGAGCCGATCCTTGGGGTCCGGGGTTCGCCCTGCCGCAGCCAGGCGGTGACTGTCTCGTCGATGACCGCCTCGAGCCCGTTTCCGGTGTGGATGATCGCTCCGGACACCAGCATGGTGTCGACCCTGCCCTCCACTTCCTGCAGGGTCAGGTCTGACATCAGCCGCACCCCGCTCGAGGTCGGTACCTCCCCTCCGGCCGCCGTCGCGATCTGGATCCGATAGCCCGGCTTCCCCGATTCCGCGAGCACCCGGGAGGCCACGGAGAACACCTCGGTGGGTCCCGTGACGTCGAGCAGCTCGACGCCGGGGAACGCAACGATGACGACTCTTCGTGGTGAGGGCATGCACTGATCATTGGCGCTATTGCTTGTGTCCGCAATGACGAGGTTGTCTCAGATCCGGCCATCGCCAAGGCCGGGCGCTGCCGCGCGGGAACTTCGCCCACGCCCTATTCCGCCGTTGGCCACGCAACTGCACACCTGGAAGCGGATGTTCGAGCAGCTCCGGGCCAAAGCCGACGGCAGGGACGACCGTGCCCTTGACTGCCGCGATGGCGCATTCGGCCTCCTCCACTGCGGCGAGGATGCGGTGCGTGTTCGAGGAGGGCGCGGCCGGCCTCCGTCAGGGAGACGGCTCGCCCGACGGGGCTCAGCGGGTCGACTCCCACGTCGCTTCTCGGAGCGGCTGGTTACCGGGACACAGCACCCGTGGTTCGACGGTCATGAGCCCCACAGAGCTGCACGCAGTTGACTCGGTCCACGGCCTGATCCTATTGTCCGCCTTGCGCGCGGTTGTGTCCGAAGGCGACAAAAGATGACCGGTTGCTATTGGATACTGCAGTCCGAGTAAGTGAGGGGCAGTTGTGGGGTTGCTGCTTTCGTACCTGATTATCTTCCTCGTCGAATGTGGCTTGATGGCGCTGCAGGTAATCGGTGCATCCCTGTTTCTGCTGAGTGTGGCTTTGCTTGTCCGTCGCTTCACCACTGCACGTAAGCGTCGGCCCGATGGCTACTTGTCGAAATTTGCGGCGATTTCACCATACTTGTTTGGCGGCATCGGCTTCTGCTTGCTGGTTTCTGCTTCAGTGGCACTCTCCATCGGGAAAGAATGGGGCATTTTCGGAACCTGGGTGATATAGGACCCAAACCGTCGACCGGTGTGGGCGCCTGCTGACCGACGGCAACGATGTACGGCAAACGCCGCGCCCACGACCGGATCTACTCGACGGGCACGTCGTCATGGCCGAGGGGGCAGGCCGCGGTGCCGACGCCCCGAGTGCCGTCCCGGCGGATGGGCCTTGCCCTTTCCGGTGCTCAGCCACATCGACGCAAACACCTCTCCGTAGGGCAACGTCGGCTCCCAAGACCGCAACCAGGGTCCTGGGAGCCGACCTCACCCACGGAGCCGCATCAACCAACGGATCCCGATGGATCCGGGCCCTTCCGTCATGTCGGGCGGCGGTCCGCTCCTCAGGTGAGACGGTGGCGCGTCCACCAGAAGCAGATGAGCCCGAGGAGCGCCACGAGGGCGAGGCACAGGCCGGATTCCATCCACTGGAGCGGCCACAGATGGGACCGCGGGTGGTGTTCGGCCCACTGGCCGGTGATTCCGTGCTGTGCGAGGCACTGCTGGAAGTCCTCCGCCCGCATGCACTGGGGCAGGTCCGCGACCCGCTGCCCCGAGGAGGTGACCAGGCCGTCGCCCAGCAGCCAGGAGTCGGCCAGCTCGTCCGACGCCTTCGTGTCCTGCCGCTGGGTGATGACCGTCGGCCACAGGGAGCTTCGTACCCGTTCCAGCGCGAGCAGCAGGCCCGCGCCGAGCGCCAGTGTCGCGCCCATGGCCGCCACCGTGCGTCGCAGCACCAGGCTGAGCGTGGCCCCGGCCATCAGCATGAGCAGCGCCTTGGCGACCGCCGCAGGGCCCATGACGTCGTACGGTATCCAGCCGTGCCACGGGAAGCGGCTGCCGAGGGGGCCGGCGACCTCGTGCCACCACCAGGTCACAGAGGCCGTGACCAGGCCGCTGACGAGGACCGTCAAGGTGACGGGGACGGCGAGTTTGACCAGGAACCAGCGGGTCCGCGTCACCGACTGGGAGAGCGCGGTGCGGTACGTGCCGGACTCCACCTCCGAGGCGAACAGCGGCCCGCCGAGGAAGAGCCCGAGCACGAGCGGGAGCAGCGCGAGGGCTTGAAGCGGCTGGCGCAGCGGGTACTGGTGTTCCTGCTGGAACGCGATCAGCGCGTCCGAGCACTGCCGGGAGTGCTCGGTGGCCGGGCTCGTACACCCGGCCAGCTGCTGCGTGACCGCGTCGGCCGCTCCGTACCGGCCGATCAGGAAGTAGCCGGCGAGGAGGACGGCTCCGGTGAGGAGCGCCCAGATGGCGGTGCGGTGCTGGCGTACGACGAGCCAGGTCACTCCTCGTACGAGCCTCACGCCGCCACCTCGGTCTGCTTCGGACGGGCGGCCGAGGTGATCACCGTCGGCAGGTCGGGGTCACGCAGATACGTCATGAGCAGGTGTTCCAGGGAGGGGGCGGGGCCGTCGCCGCCGGGGTGGTGGCCGGCGCGGAGCTCGTCGATGTCACCGGCGAGGCGAACCCGGCCGGCTCCGACGACGAGCAGGAAGTCGCAGGCGCCCGCCAGTTCGGAGACCACGTGCGAGGACAGCACGACGGTGGTGCCGTGGGCGGCGGCCTCGGCCAGCAGGAGCTGCGCCGTCTCGTGGCGCACCAGCGGGTCGAGGTCGGCCATGGGCTCGTCGAGCATCAGCAGCCGCGGGCGTTTGCCGAAGGCGAGGGCGAGGGCGACGCGGGTGCGCTGGCCGCCGGAGAGCGAGCCGACGCGGGCGCGGTGCGGGATGTTCCCGCCGGCGATGACGCGTTCGGCGGTCGCGCGGTCCCAGGCGGGGTTCATCTCGGCGCCCATGCGGAGGACCTCGGCGACCCGGAAGCCGCGGTAGAGCGGCTTGTCCTGGCTGAGCAGGGCGGTCGACCGGCGGGCGGCCGGGGCACCGGGCGGTGCGCCGAACACGCGGATCGAGCCCGCGGTGGGCGTGAGCAGGTCGGCGGCCAGGGACATCAGGGTGCTCTTGCCCGCGCCGTTGGGGCCGACGAGGGCGCAGACGCGGCCGACGGGGATCTGGAAGGTGCAGTCCTTCAGGGCCCAGCCGCGTGAGTAGCGGAGGCCGAGACCGACGGCGCGCACCGCAGGGGTGCCGGGCTCGGGTACCTGGTTCGTGTTCATGGCGTCGACGCTAGGAAGGGGAACCGGCCAGGGGCATCGGTGGAAGGTCGGCGACGGTCCCGACCTTCGGCCAGGGGGAACGGGCGTGCGCTGACCAAAGTATGTGGTCTGCCGACGAAGGTACGCGCGCAGGTACCGTTGTGCGATTTGTCCTTTTTGGCGCGCGTATCCTGTTGGCTCATGTCCCGAACCTCGCGCGAGCGGTCCATCGACCTCGCGGTCGTGGTCTTCGCCGCCGCCCTGTCGGTGGCACTGGCCGCCACCTTCACCAACCCCCTGCTCATGTTCCCCCGCACCTCCGTGGACATGGGCGCCCCCCTGCCGCAACCGCTGGAGGAGCTGCTCGGGTACCCCTACTACGGCACGGGGCCCGTCATCGGCGTGTGCGGGGCCCTGGCACTGTGGTGGCGGAGGCGTTGCCCGGTCCCCGTCACCGGGATCACCTTGGTGTTCGGGCTGATCTCGTCGGCGGTGACCGTCTCGGCGATGGTCGCGCTCTTCACCGTGGCGGCCCTGCGCCCCGTGCGCACGACCGTCTGGGTCGCGGCTGCGGCCGCACTGCCCGTACCGCTGGCATGGCTGCTCAACGAGGCGCCCAGGACCGGGCTCTCCGTCATGGGAACCCTGCTCATCGCCTGGACCCTGGTCGCCCTCTCCGTCGGGTGGGGCCTGTTCGTACGGTCGCGTCGGATGCTGGTCGCCTCGCTGACCGAGCGGGCGCGGCGGGCCGAAGAGGAAGCGGCGCGCCGGGCATCGGAGGCTCAGTTGCGGGCCCGTGAGGACATCGCGCGCGAGATGCACGACGTACTGGCGCACCGGCTGTCGCTGCTGAGCGTCCACGCCGGAGCCCTGGAGTTCAACAGGTCCCCGGACCCGGCCGACATCGGGCGGGCGGCCGGCGTGATCCGGGACAATGCCCACCAGGCGCTCCAGGACCTGCGGATGGTCATCGGCGTGCTGCGCACACCGGCGGGCGGGTCGGCTGCGGGCGATGACCGGGCGGAGGGGCCGGCCGAGGCGCCCCAACCCGTCCTCGCCGACCTCGAACGGCTCGCGCGGGAGTCCCGCACCGCCGGTATGCGGCTGCGGCTGGACGTGCGCGTCGAGGACCCGGACGCGGTACCGGACCTCGTGGGCCGCACCGTCTACCGCATCGTCCAGGAGGCGCTGACCAACGCCCGCAAGCACGCCCCGGGAGCCGACGTCCGCGTCGAGGTGAACGGAGAGCCCGGCAGCGGCCTCGACATCATCGTCCGCAATCCGGTCCCGGCGCAGCCGACACCTGCCGGATCCGGCATCCCGGGCTCCGGGCAGGGGCTCATCGGCCTGGCCGAGCGGGCGTCGCTGGCCGGAGGGCAACTGCGCCACGGCCCGACCGGCCGTGACTACCTCGTGCAGGCATGGCTACCGTGGTCGGCATGATCCGGGTACTCCTCGCCGACGACGATCCGCTGGTGCGCATGGGGCTGCGGCTGATGTTCGGCAGCGTCGACGACATCACCATCGTCGCGGAGGCCGCCGACGGCGAACAAGCCGTCGCCCTGAGCCGGGAACACACTCCCGACGTCGTCCTGCTCGACATCCGGATGCCCGTGATGGACGGGCTGGCCGCGACTCCCGCGCTGCGGTCCCTGCCGTCCCCACCCGCGATCGTCATCCTGACGACCTTCAACCCGGACGAGTACGTCGTACGGGCGCTGCGCGCCGGAGCGGCCGGGTTCCTGCTGAAGGACACCCCGCCGGCAGACATCATGGCCGCCGTGCACCGCGTGGCGGCCGGTGAACCCGTCCTGTCCCCGGCCGTGACCCAGCAGCTCATAGCCCGAGTGGCGGACCCGGCGTCCGAGGCAGCCGGGACCCGGTCGGGGGCGCGGATCCGGCTGGGGCGGCTGGCCGCGCGCGAGTACGACGTCGCGCTGGCCGTCGGGCAGGGCCGGACGAACGCCGAGATAGCCGCCCGACTCTACATGAGCATCCCCACCGTCAAGGCCCACGTGTCGAGCATCCTGGCCAAGCTCGACGTGACCAACCGGGTCCAGGTCGCCCTGATCGTCCACGACGCGGGCCTGGGCCGGCCGTCCGCCGGGGACTGAGACGTCATCTCGTTCGTGCGCGTCTGCGGTAGCAGGTGAGAGTGCAGGCGACGCCTGGCGAAGGCAAGGAAATCCTCGGCAACGCCTCGCACGAACTGCGTACGCCGCTGGTGCTGATGCCGACAGCGGCCGGGGCACGCGGCGACCGGGTCAGCGGTCTCGCCCTCGGGGCCGACGACCACCTCGCCAAGCCCTTCCACTTCCCGGAGCTGATTCTGCGCATCCGGTCCCCGGCCCGCCGCAGGCCGACCGCCCGCGCCCGCACGCTGCGCGCCGCCGGTCTCGAACTCGATCCGGTACGCCGGACCGCCCTGCCCGACGGCCGTCCGCTGGAGCTGTCCGTCAAGGCGTTCGCCGTCCTTGAGGCGTTGCTGCGCGCCGGTCCGGTCTTCCTGAGCACCGAGAAACTCCTGGAGCAGGTATGGGACGAGACCGCCGACCCGTTCACCGACACGGTGACCGTCACCATCGGCCGGGTGCGCCGCAAGCTGGGCAGCCCACCGGTCATCACGACGACGCCCGGGGTCGGCTGTCGCATCACCGCCGCTCCCACCGTCCGACAAGGCTCCGGTCGGCGGCCACTGTCCTGGCGGCGGCCCGCGCCGAACAGCGCCGGGGCCGGTGCGAAACCGCTGTGACGGACTACAGGACGGCGTGCACCGTCGGCGGAGCGGGCATGTCGTCCGGCATGGCCCCTGGCCGCCGCGTGTGCTGGATGGGACGGATCAAAGCGGTCCCCCGCCGCCGTCGATGTCACCACCCAGCTGTAGCTTTCCCGCATGGTCAAAGACGGGAACGGGGCGCGGGAGTGGATCGAGTCCGGGGGAGGACCGCTCATCGTGGTGCCCGAACAGGTCCTGACGTCCTGGCAGGGATGCGACTTCGAGTCGACCACGGGCGACGACGACTACAGCAGGGCCTGCGAGGTCGAGGGCTGCCTCGGCGTGATCCCCGTCGCACACGCTGCGGCCCTGGTTCTCGGGGAGCCCTGGTCAACCACCTACGTGCCCGAGCACGGCTGCTTCGTGTGCTGGATCGGCGCCGACTCGGAGGACGCCACGTTCGACAGCGTCGAGCAGGCGCTTGAGGCCGCGGCATGGGAGGCGGAGGTGCTGTGGGAGGTCCCGGGCCCGGTGGTCCTGCTGGACTCCGGATGGCCCGGCGTTCCAGAGCCCGACGCCGAATTCGACGACCCCGGCCGGCTGCGCATCGACTTGGAGGCGGGGCGCTATCTGGTCCGCGCCGCCCATGCCAAGCCCACGCCCAGAACGGCGATGGTCCTTGTCGGGCTTACGCGGCTCTCACCCGACGGGCCGGGAGTTTTGCCAGGGGACAACACGGAGTAGAACGAAGCCCTCCATCAAAAGCTGTACTCACCGTCTGGAGAACTGCGGCTGCGGGTGCCTTCTGTTCACTGCGGCCCCGTCAGGCGCGCCGGTGCTCAGTGGTCCCGACGCGGCAGCCTCATCCAGCGGCACCGAGGTCGGCATGCCAGCGTCCTCTCCTCAAGTCCTGACCCTGCGGCGGGCCCCGCCGGTGGCCGGGCCCGCCCGCGACCGCCCATCACCGCGCTCCGCCGTGTGCCGCCCGACCTGCGCCCTTTCCCGCGCACGAAGGGGCGATTGCGGCAACCCTGTGCGAGCTGCGCCGATGGAAGGCGATGCCAATGGGCCGTTCCTCCACGGCAATCGGCCAACCGTACCGGAGCCCCTGGTTCCCCCGGTGCCGCCCCTGTTAGCGTCCATGCCGAACCAACCTCGCAATACGGACCATTCGGGGTGTCATATGCGCAAGCCGTTGCAACGGCTCGGAATCCCGGCATTCTCCCTCTCCGTTCTCCTCATCGCGGCGGCCGTCTCGCCCGCCGCCCCGGCACCCGCCGAGTCCTCGGGCCGTGGTGCTCCGCTCTCCCAGGACGACCTCGACCGCATGACGGTCCAGCAGAAGCTGGACGTCCTCAACCCGTTGCGGCTGGTCGGCAGCGCCGTGCAGCAGGTCGGACGGGATCAGCGCCAGGACGTGTTCACGGGGGTACGCATCGCCCCGAGTCACCGTTCCGTCGAACTCTTCCTCACCGACGTCAACCAGAAGGACAGCTTCCTGGCCCGGGTCAAACGCCTGGAGCCCAAGGCGGACCTGCGCCTGGTCGACGTCAAGGCGGCACCCTCGACCCGCGTCGAACTGCGCAACCACATCAAGCAGCTGAAGGACCTCGGGCCGCAACTGCCCTTCGACATCCAGGGCATCGGCCACTCGGTGGACGGCACGCAGATCCAGGTCATGGCGAGCGACGCGGGTCGCGCCCAGGCGTACTTCGCCGCCGGGCCCGCCGCACTCCGCGGGAACGGCAAGCCAACGCCCCGCTACGAGGTCCTCCAGGGCCAGCCGCAGCGTGGCTCCCGCCCGCTCCTCTACACCCGCCAGAACGACTCCGCGCCCTACTATGCAGGCGCTGCCCTGGACAATGTCGGCAGCACGCTGGCGCGCTGCACCTCGGGCATCCCGGCGGTCAGCACCTGGGACGGCCGGCAGTGGCTGGTCACGGCCGGACACTGCTACGCGGAGGGGAACGCCGTCCACACCAACGGCGGCCGGTACGTCGGCAACGTCTGGCGCGTGCTGCCGCACGTGGACGCGGCGTTCATCGAGACGCCGACGTACCGCCGCACCTGGGACGGGTTCGACACGGCCGGTTACTCGCGCTATCTGAACGGCGTACGCAGCAACCTGGTGAACGACGAGGTCTGCCAGCTCGGCTACAACTCGCGGGTCGTGTGCGGCATCCGGGTGACGAACGTGGAGTACGACCACTTCGGTGTCATCACCACGGTCGGGGTGCAGAAGGACGGCTTCACGGCAGCCCGCGGAGGTGACAGCGGCGGCCCGGTGGTGACGGTCAACCACCCCGACTCGCGCCAACTGAACGGCATCATCCGCGGCGGCTGGCAGGGCTATCCTGCCTGGGTGGTGTGGGTGGACGTCTGGGACATCTTCAACGCCTTCGCGATCAAGCTCAATCCGTCCTGACGACGGAGCGATGGGCGGTCGGCGCCCGGTCCGGTTGCGGCAACCGCCGCCTCCGGACCGGGCGCCGCAGCGTCCTGAGTGGTGAGGGGAGCCGGACCGGGGGCGAAACAGGCGGTTGGGGCCCCCTCAGATCATCGTGCCGCCGGATCCCTTCACGAGGTACTTGTACACAAGTCGGAGGGCATGCCGGCTTCGGCGGCCCAACTGGGGCAGCCGCGGGCGTCGAGGGGCACCGCGTGCGCCGGACAGCCCGGCGCCGGAACGCTGCCGACGACGAAAGCCTGGTCGCCAGTGCGGCCGCGGTGACGCCGACGAGCCTGCTCTTTGATGTCGGCATGGAGAAGGTCCATTCGCCGGAGGTGATAATCCACCGCGTCGGCCGCTGCACCGTGAGTGTCGACGAAGCGGTCTCCTGGTTCGCCGACACCCGCTCCGGCGCCGTGGCCATGTTCACCGCAGCCGAGGAAACCGGGACCGGCTACCTGATGATCCGGGACATGAGCCACGACACATGGGACGCCAGCAGATCAGCGATGGGGAGCCGGAGGATTCGGCCCCCGTCGCCACCCTCAGGCGACGGCGGAACCACCTGAAGAGTCATGGACCGCCCTCTCCTCTGAGGCAGGGCGGAAGCGCACGAAGTCGACCTCGCTCGCGTTGGTGGCGAATTCGACTCGCCAGTGCCCAGGTCCGAGCTCGATGACGCCTACCCCGTCACCCGCTTCAATCTGTTCCGGATCGCCGGCCCCGGCGTAGGCAGAGTCGAACATGTAGAGGCGGCCGTCGGTCAGCGTGATGACGTCCACCCCGACAGAGTGCCAGCTGCTTGCGGAGATCGTCTTCGAATCGTCTTCGGCTTCGTCGATCGGATCGCGCATGAGGATCCCACCCTCGTTGTCCGCTTCGAACGACGCGACGGTCGCGCCGTCAAGGATCAGGACGGGCTGCCCCTGCACATCGACCCATCCGAAGCCCCCGAACGGCGTCCCCTCGAAGATCGGCGGATCGCACGCCCGGTCGTAGTCGCACTCCGGGCCGCCCGCATCGCCCCAGGTCCAGCCCTCGGTGACCTCAACGTCCACGGGAGGCAGAGTTCCCCGCCAGTGCTCAGCCGTCTCTGCCGGGACCACGATGATCGGTCCGCCGCCCGAACCCGTCCACGGCCGGCCGCGTTCATCAATATTGGACCGCATGAGTACCTCCGGCATGATCTGCGTACGCCGCACGTCCTCGTGCGGCAGCACAGGCAACATTTTCATGCACATGGCAATCCTGGGTGGGCCGGCAGGGCTCATGCGGCCAGAGCCTGTGGGACCACCCCGATACGCGGATCACGCTGGTGCTGGTCGGTGCGGGCAGCGAGCGGGGGCGCTGGCCCGGCCTTCGCAACTGGCATCGCGCATCGGCGCGTGGCAGGAGGCTCCACGCCTGGCCGGAGCGGAAGCAGCGGACATGATGACCGGCTTCCATCTGCTGTGGCACACCGTCCCGGCCCCGGATCCGACACGGATCAACCAGTCGTGCCCGCACGGCACGCTCACGGCCCGGGGCCGTGCGCCGGGGTACGAACCGTCGCTGACGACGCTGCGGGCACCATCCGCCGTGATCTGACACCGGGGGAGCCGGCCGGACCCGCGGGTGGTGATCGGGCGGCGCGCAAGCACGATGTGCTCCTGGCCCGGCCACGGGCTGGCGCAACCAGGTATGGCCGACCCACCCCATACAGGCCCCGGTGCTGGTCGACATCGACGACAGGGCCCGCAGGCCGTGGATCACCTGGTTCACCGACTAGGTCACCAACGCGACTACCGGCGTAGCCGTCACGCCCGGGCATCCGTCGCGGGAGTCGGTGCCGGCCGGGCTCCGTTCCGCGGTGCAGCGTGAGGAGCCCTACGGCCGTTCGGCCGTCTGCCGGAGAAGGCACGGGTGGACCGCGGCAAGGACTTCCTGCCGAGGACGGTGACCACCGTCCGAGATCGCGGGGAAACTTCATATGCCACCTTCACCCGGCCTTGGACAGCTGCTCGATCCGCTCCGGCGTCAGTGTGGTGGCCCGGGGAGGCGCTGGTTGGCGAGGCGGTCCCGTCCGAAGGCTTGGCCGCTAGCGTGGCGTTGATGGTGTGGCAGGGTGGTGGGACATGTGGGCCTTCGGGGTCCTCTGAACGCGAGAGAGGTATGTCATGAACGAGGCCGAACTCAGGGCGCTGTTCGACGAGATCGACACGGACGGTGACGGGCGGATCAACATCGTCGAACTGGCGGAGGGGTTCAAGGCCGAGGGCGCCCAGGGGCACCTCGCTGAAGAGGTCAAGAAGGCCATGACGGCCGACGTGAACCACGACGGGGTCCTCGACTTCGAAGAGTTCCGCACCCTGTTGAAGTAGCGGCAGGCCTGACAGCCCCCGTACGGACCCGGAAGGGCCGAACGGGGGCTGCCGGGTGCGGCTGACCGAGCCCGGGGTGGGCAAGTACCTGAGGCGGTGGGGGGGCTGTCCTTCCAGCGCCCGGACAAACGGGCCGTGGAGCAGGACCCGGAGGCCCGTGCGCCGCTGGCATGAGGAGGCCTGGCCTGCGATCCGGGCGAAGGCGAAGAAGGACGGCGGCGACGTCCTGTTAGCCGACCAGGTCGGCATCCGCTCCGACCAGGTCACCGGCCGCACCTGGGGCGAGAAGGGGTAGCCACCCGTGGTGCGGTGGAGCGGGAACCGGCTCTTGGTGAACGCGATGTCGGCGATCAGCACCAAGGGCCCGGATGCACTTCATGGTCTTCACCGAGAGCTTCACCGCCGAGGTGATGTGCCGCTTCCTGGACCGGCTCGCCGGCCACTTCGACCACAAGGTCCATCTCGTGGTCGACGGGCACTCCGCCCACCGCTCCCAAAAAGGTCCGCGACAGGCTCGCTGCCCACCCCGACGACGTCGAGCTGCACTTCCTGCCCCTGTACTCGCCCGAAATCAGCTCTGACGAGCTGGTCAACGCCGACCTCAAGCACAGCCTGCCCAAACAGCACCGAGCTCGCGATCAGGCCGAACTCGCCGCGGAGGGCCGCCGCTTCTTCCGTAGACGCCAGCGCCAGCCGCACATCGTCCGCGGCTACTTCGGCTGCCCACACGTCCGCTACGTCCTGGACGAGAACCCCATGAGTTTCTGATCAATAGAAGGACATCCGATGCCGGATCGCCGTCTGGAACACCGACCCCAAGCAGAAGACTAGTGCCGGCGGACCACCTCTGCGAGCGCGATCAGTTCCACACGCTGTTCGTCGGCCAGGCCTTCGCCCGTCATGCTGTTCATTGCCTCGCGGACCGCCTTCGCGATCTCCCACTTGCGGTGGTTGTTGTCCGTCAGGAACGGCATCAGTTCGCTGATCGGTGTGGTCGTCACTCCGGGCAGCAGCAACGGTTCCACCGCGCGCAGCAGCCTTTCCCGGTCCTCGCTCATCCATCCCCCACTTCTCGTTGGTCCCCGCCCGACGTTACCGGGCAACCTCTACGCCGGGCGGGCGTTCGGGTATACATCCCGTCCTGCACGACCGGTCCTGCCCCATACTGGAGGTGGGGCATCTACGGGGCGGCGTACGCCCGCGGCATGCGGATCACCCTCATCGTCTTCGGGTCGGCGGGTGCTGTGAGGGCCTGGGGGCTGATCACCTGGGTGCCGGTTTCATCCGCGGCCTGCGCGAGCATGTGCAGCACGCCGCGTACGACGCTCTCATCGATTCACTGCCGGTAGGCAGCTCCGGCCTGCCGTGCTCGTGCTACTCGGACCGTTCGGCAGTACGGGCTGCCGCCGATCCGTCATTCGCCGAGCCGCCCGTTTGACGTCTTCGAGTCTCGCGGCCAACGCGACGCGCACTGGGTGGCGGAATTCGAGGAGCCGTGCGCGGTCGTAGTCCGACGCGATGCCGTAGGGCAGTACGTTCGCACGGTTGATCGTGGAGCCGATCACGAGTGCGGAGTTGATCCGGGCCTGTACGCGGCCAACTCGTCTGGGCCCCACCCGTCGCCCCCGCAGCCGACAGGCGCGGTGGCCGGGGAGCCGGCGTCGCTCACTCCCACCACGCGGTGCAGGTAGCCGTCGAGATTCCCGAAGCAGTGCTGCTCGGCGTAGCTGAAGCAGCGCGCTCCCAACGCCGGCCAGGGCCCGGCGGCATCCGGATCGAGGGCAGGAGAGGGGCCGGAAACGTCTTGCCCAAGGTGATCCGGTGAGGCCCCACGGCCACACGCGGGCGGAAGGGGCGGCTCTGTGTGGTAGGGAGTGCATCAGCACTTCGTCGTCCTCGTTCGACCACGTGACCAGGAAGCCGAGGGTGCCCAGCGGCCAAGTCCGTACGGTCAGCTCGACGTCCTGAAGGACCCACTACGTCCTGCGCATCGGCGCCGTACCTCTGAACCGTCTGCCTGTACTTCCAGGCGGGCTCGCCGAAGAGGTCTTTGAAGTAGTCGTGACGGACAACAGCGCCATCCGACGGTAGGCGCTGTCCGCCACACGCGAGGTGAAGCCGTGCGATGTCGTCCCAGATCGGTTGGGCGGCAGCGGGCACCTTGAGCGGGCGATCTCGCGCTGCCAGTTCGTGATGAGGGAGGCCGGGCAGGCCACGAGGGTCGGGCCGGCGGCTTCGCCGGCCGTTTCGGCGCGGTGGAGGTGCAGGGCGATGGTCGTCAGCGTCTTGCCCAGGCCCATGTCGTCGGTGGCTTTGTTCACGCGATCGGGGTCTGGCCCAGCTTCTGTGGTGCGGCGCAGCCGCTCGGTGCATCGCGACGAGCGAGTGAGGGAATCTCCAGGCCGGCGGCTTGCCCCGAGTCGGACGTCGGCCCACAGGATCCGACACGACAAAAGTTGTGCCAGAACCGAGAATGGCAGTCGTTTGTCGGCGCTTCGGGAGTCGCCTCGCGTGTGGCAGACGTGATCATGTCGATGAGGGCGTCCTTGCAGCCCAGCGGGCGTTGTCCGTGCCAGCGCCCAGCTGCCTTGCACGAGCCCGCTACCTGGTTTTGGGCTGAACCCGGTCTTGGTGGGTCAGCGGGCGAGGGAGACGGCGAAGGGCTCAAAGCCCTGTCGACGCAGGATGTGGGGTACGACCAAGATCATGGCCTCGGTTGCGCGGGCTGTGGTGATGTCGCCGAGGTTCTCGATCCATGCAGGCTGCCAGCCCAGGTCGCCGAGCAGCCCGGCGACGGTCGTCTTCGCGTGTTCGTTGTTGCCCGAGAGATAGACGGTCGGTGAGGTGGCCAGGGTTTCGGGAGCGGTCATGACCATGAACAGCATGGTGTTGAGGGTCTTGACCACATGGGTGTCGGGGAGGGCGGCCTGGAGCTGTTCGGCGAGGCTGCTGCCGGGATAGCAGAGGTCGCCGGGCAGGCCGTCACCGGCGTCGCGGGTGGCGTTGGAGACGTCGATCAGAATCTTGCCGGCGAGTTCGGTTCGCAGGCTGGCCAGGCGGTCAAGGGCGCTGTCGCCGGGCGTCGCGTTGATCACGATGTCGGCGGTGCGGGCGGTGGTGCGCTGGTCGGCGAAGGATACGCGGGGGCCTGTGCCTTCGGCAGCTGCTGTGGTCTCTTCCGTCGGGCTCCGGCGGCCGAGGATGACGTGGTGTCCAGCCTCGGAGAGCTTGCGGGCGAGGTTGGTGCCCACGCGGCCGGCGCCCAGGATGCCGATGTTGGTCATGCGGTGATGCTCCTTGCGGTATGGGGAAGAGCGGAGACGTTCGGTCAGGCGATCGGCGAGAGGACCTTGAGGGCGGGTGCATGGATGCCGGGGGCGGCGGCCAGGAAGTCGCGACTGCCGGAGTTCCAGGGACGGCCCGCCAGGTCGGTGACGGTGCCTCCGGCTTCGGAGACCAGCAGGGCGCCGGCGACCAGGCCGGAGCGCACGTCGGAGAACTGCCAGAACGCGTCCATGCGTCCGGCGGCGACGTGGATGAGCTGCATCGTGGCGGGAACGGACACACGCACGACCAGGCCGTTGGTGAGCATGGCGGTGACTGAGTCACCGATCCGCCGGAAGGTGCGCTCGTCTTCGCCGGGCTTGGCCTGGCCGGTGCCGACGAGCGCGGCGCCCAGCTCGGTCTTGGCGGACACCTTCAGGGGTCGGTCGTTGAGGCGGGCACCGCCGCCGGCGACGGCGGTGTAGGTGTCGCCGGTCAGCGGCAGGTGGACGACGGTGAGTACCGGCCGGTTGTCGCGGACCAGGGTGGCGGTGACGGCCCAGTCCTCCATGCCGTGGACGTGGTTGATGTTGCCCTCGGCGGGGTCGACGACCCACCACTCCCCGGGCGGGAGCGCGCCGCCGGCCAGCTCGTCCTCTGCCCACTGCGACCCTCGCCGGGCCCGCAGCAGCGGTTCCCGCAGCACGGCCAGCACCGCGTAGTCGTTGGCGTGGATCTCCTCGACAACCTCGTCCAAAGTCACGCCCCGGGCGTGCGAGGTGTAGCGGTCGCGCAGCGTGACGCCGGCGGCCTTCACCGCGGCGGTCACGTCGGACAGGAGCGTCGCGTCGGCGTGGAAAGGCATGGCTGAGCTCATGGCTGGCTCCCCTGAGTTCGGTCGACGCGGGGCGGCTTGTCCGCGCCCGCACTTCGAAGTTAGGCCCCCAAACGGTTAACAACAAGTGCATGCTTTTCACTCATAGAGTTACTCTCATGCAACTCGATTTGAACTTGCTCACCGCATTGGACGCTCTGCTGGAAGAGGGCAGTGTCGCCGGAGCCGCAGCACGCCTCCACGTCACCGCACCGGCGATGAGCCGCTCCCTGGGCCGCATCCGCAAGGCCACGGGCGACCAGATCCTGGTCCGCACCGGCCGCACCATGGTCCCCACCCCCCGCGCATTGGCCATGCGCTCCCAGGTCCACGCCCTCGTCCAACAGGCCAACCAACTCCTGTCCGCGCAGCAGGAGCTCGACCCGGCGGCTCTGGAACGGGTCTTCACCGTGCGCTGGCACGACGCCCTGACCGCCGCTTGCGGCACCGCCCTGGTATCCGCCGTCCACCGCCAGGCCCCCGGCGTCCAGCTGCGCCTGCCCGCCGAACCCGGCACGGACACCCCCGAGCTGCGGCGGGGTGAGGTCGACCTCGAATCAAGCTCCAGCGCTCCGACGCTCCCCGACATCCGCCACCGCCTCGTCGGCAGGGACCGACTGGTCGTTGCCGTCCGCCCAGGCCACCCGCTCACCGAAGGCCCGCTGAGTCTCGAGCGCTACGCGGCCGTCGAACATCTCACCGTCTCGCGGCGCGGAAACCTGCGCGACCCGATCGATGACGCCTTGACCACGCGCGGCCTCGAACGACGCGTCGTCGCCGTCGGGCCCACCGCCGCCTTCGCTCTGCAACTCGCGCTCGGCAGCGACCTGGTCGTCACCCTTCCAGACGCGGTCACCCGCACGGCCCGGGAACAACTCGGCCTGGTCACGCTGCCGCCGCCACTCCAGTTGCCCGACGTTCCCCTGTACCTGCTGTGGCACCAGCGCTACGACGACGACCGCGCCCACACCTGGCTGCGAGACCTGGCCACCGGAACCGTCCAGGCACTATTCGCACCACCGACCGCCTCTCAACAGCCCCTCACCAACCGGACCGGGCAGTGACGGATGCGCCCGGGGAAAGGCCTGCGGCAGCTGACTCCCGTACTCGTGAGCACCGTCTTTTCGCCCGAGCGTGCGACGCTCGACTCGGGCCGAGTCCGACCGCGTGGATACCGGCGAGGAAGCACTCGACGACACCGTCGCCGTCGACGACCCGCGCGTCGCCGAGACGGCCGCCCAGCGCCACGCCTTCGAGAAGACCCTTGGGCTTGATCCGCTTTGACGGACATCAGTGATCAGGGGCTTCGGTCCCGGAAGGATGATGTCCATCATGGAGAGCATGGGGAAGAAGAAGCCTCGCCCTCGCCGCTCGTTCACGTCGGAGTTCAA
>NZ_JACBGN010000096.1 GCF_013401435.1 Streptomyces sp. BR123 | reverse complement strand
CCCCCCGTCCCCGCCGGTCAGGGCGAGCAGTCCGGCCAGACCCACGGTCGCCAGGACCGCGCCGCGCCAGGCGGCCGCGCCGGCCCGGCGGTGCACGAAGACGGCGGCCATGGGCAGCGCGAAGACGATGGTGAGCGCGCCGAGCGGCTGCACCAGGCTGAGCGGCCCGTACGCGAGGGCCACCACGTGCAGCAGCGCGCCGAGGCAGTTCAGCGCGACCGCAGCCCACCACGCGGGCCGGCGCAGCGGGGCGTACGGCCGGTCCGGTGTGCTCTGCGCCACCCGCTCCTGGACGATCGCGCCACCCGCGTACGCGACGGCCGACACCAGACAGAGCAGAACCGACAGCACCAGGGCACCCATGAATTCCACAATGCCCCACCCGACCGGCCATTTCCTCCCTCTGCAGGAGGGCACCGATCCCGCCCCGGACGTAGTCCGAAAGCAGTACGCGGCCGCCCGCGCACTCCGAGCGGAGTACGGCCCGCGAGGCGTCCCGTGCCGCGCCCTCCGTGACCGGCCGCTCGCGGTGCGTGAGAGCCGGCCCGACGGGTTTGTTTCCGGGCGTGTCGGATCCGTACAGTTGCCGCTTTGAGGACTTCCGCAGCAGGCGGACGCGGACGAGTGATCAAGGAACGGCAGCGGCCATGACGGTGACCGAGACCGAAGAGAACCAGGAATACGGGCCGGGCATCGACCCCGAGCGCATGGCCGTCTGCCTCGGCGTGCTGGAAGAGCTCGACCGGCTCGAGATCGACCACCCCGACGCCATCGCCGTACGCAGGGCCACCGCCGGCGTCTACCGGACGGTGAAGCAGCGCCGCCGCCAGGAGCGCCGCGCCGCCAAGACCGCCAACGACAAGGCCGTCACCGAGGCCACCGCCACCGGGTCCGCGCAGCGCATCGACGACGAGACCGAAGGCATCCTGCCCTCCTCGGTCACGGAGGCCGGCCGGATCGCCGGGATACTCCAGCGCCCGCGCTCCTGCTACGTCTGCAAGACGCGGTACGTCGAGGTCGACTACTTCTACCACCAGCTCTGCCCCAAGTGCGCCCTGGAGAACCGCGTCAAGCGCGAGGCCCGCGCCGACCTCGCCGGCAAGCGCGCGCTGCTCACGGGCGGCCGGGCCAAGATCGGCATGTACATCGCGCTGCGCCTGCTGCGCGACGGCGCCCACACCACGATCACCACCCGCTTCCCCAAGGACGCCATCCGCCGCTTCAAGGCGATGGACGACTCGGCGGACTGGATGCACCGCCTGGAGGTCGTCGGCATCGACCTGCGCGACCCGGCCCAGGCCGTGGCGCTCGCCGACCAGGTGGCCGAGGCCGGTCCGCTGGACATCCTCATCAACAACGCGACGCAGACCGTGCGCCGCCTGCCCACCGCGTACGCCGCGCTGGTCGAGGGGGAGAGCGCCCCGCTGCCGGCCGGTGAGCTCCCCGCCCACCACGTCATCGGCGCCTTCAACTCCGGTGCGGTCGACGGCCTGGCGGCGCTGCCCGTCGGCGTGAGCGGGCTCGAGGCGCAGAAGGTCGCCGACCTCGCCCTGGTCGCGGGCAACGCCAGCATCGAACGGCACCTCGACGGCACCGCCATCGACGCCGGCGGCCTGCTGCCGGACGTCGTCCAGACCAACACCTGGGTGCAGACCATCGACCAGATCTCCCCGGTGGAGCTGCTCGAGACCCAGCTGTGCAACTACACGTCGCCGTTCATCCTGATCAGCAAGCTCCGGCCGGTGATGGCGGAGGCCGCCCGCAGGGCCTCCAGCGGGCGTGCGTACGTCGTCAACGTCTCGGCGATGGAGGGCGTGTTCAGCCGCGGCTACAAGGGCGCGGGGCACCCGAACACCAATGCCGCCAAGGCCGCGATGAACATGGTGACGCGGACCAGCGGCCAGGAGATGTTCGAGTCCGACCGCATCCTCATGACCTCGGTCGACACCGGCTGGATCACCGACGAGCGCCCGCACTTCGACAAGCTCCGCCTGGCCGAGGAGGGCTTCCACGCCCCGCTGGACCTGGTCGACGGCGCGGCCCGGGTCTACGACCCGATCGTCCGCGGCGAGGCCGGCGAGGACCTGCACAGCGTCTTCCTCAAGGACTACTCGCAGGCCAACTGGTAGGCCAACCGGTAGGTCAACCGCCAGGCAGCCGGGCAGCCAGGCGCGCACCCGCATCGCTCCGGACACGCTCCGGTCCCTCTTCCGAGGGGCCGGAGCGTGTCCGTTTTTGTGGTGTACCTCCGGACAACGGCACGTAACGCCGGCGTGAACACATCGGAAATCAGGGCCGTCAGGGTGGAATTGACCCATCTATAGAGCGCGGGCGCGCTCAAATGTGTAATCTGATGGGCAGCAGAAACGGCCCCACCGGGCCGGCTCCACCATGACGCCACCGCGTCCGGAAACCCTTTATCCCCACATTGCCCGGCGTGCTGCGGCCGCCGGTTCGAGCGACACACGAGGAGCGCGCGGTGACAGACACGAAGGTGAAGTCCGACGAACTGCCGGAGCGTACGGGCTGGCACGTCCGCCCCCACTCCGACGAGCTCGGCAGCCTGGAGGTCTGGGCGCGTTCCGCCCCGATCCGGCTCGCCGGCTACGAGGACGATCTGGCGGAGTCCCACATCCTGCCCGGTATCGACTGACCGACGGGCCGATCCCGGCCTGCCCGCACGCCCCCGAGCCGACCGGCACCGGGGGCAGCGGGGCCGCCCGGCCCCCGCGCGCCCCGCCACGCACCGCGCAGTTCCCGTTCCGTGTACGCCGTGAGCGTCATCGCTGAGGGCGATCACCGCTTCCCCGCCGCGGCGCCCCCGGGCACGCTGGGCCACATGACGAAACTGCTGATGCTGGGCGGTACCGAGTTCGTCGGCCGCGCCCTCACCGACCACGCACTGCAGCGGGGCTGGGAGGTCACCGCCTTCCACCGGGGCCGCCACGCGCCGCCGCCCGGTGTCCGCGCCGTGCACGGCGACCGCACCGCGCCCGGCGGACTGGACGCCCTCGCCGAGGCAGGGGAATGGGACCTCGTGGTCGACACCTGGTCCGGCGCCCCCACCGCCGTACGCGACACCGCCCGCCTCCTCGCCGACCGCGCGGGCCACTACACGTACGTCTCCAGCCGCTCCGTGTACGCCTACCCCGCCCCGGTCGGCATGGCCGAGGACGGTCCCCTGGTCGAGGGCTCGCCCGACGCGGACGCCACCGCCTACGCCGAGGACAAGCGCGGCGGCGAGCTCGCCGCCACCGCCGCCTTCGGCGACCGCGCCCTCCTGGTGCGCGCCGGCCTGATCCTGGGCCCGTACGAGAACGTCGGCCGGCTCCCGTGGTGGCTGAACCGGACCGCCCGCGGCGGCCCCACCCTCGCCCCCGGCCCGCGGGACCTGGCGCTGCAGTACATCGACGTGCGCGATCTCGCGGCCTGGACCCTGGACGCGGCCCTGGCGGGGCTCGGCGGCCCCTACAACGCGGTCTCCCCGCTCGGGCACGCCACCATGGGCAGCTTCCTGGAGGCCTGCGCCGCCGTCACCGGCGGACGCGCCGAGCTCCGCTGGACGGACCCGGAGGTCATCGCGGCAGCAGGCGTCGAACCCTGGACCGAGCTGCCCGTCTGGCTGCCGCCGGGCGAGCTGTACGACTTCATGGTCGGCGGCGACATCTCCAAGGCGCTGGCGGCGGGGCTGAAGTGCCGCCCGGTCGAGGAGACCGTCGCCGACACCTGGGCGTGGCTGCAATCGCTCGACGGGCCGCCCCCGCACCGCCCGGACCGCCCGGCCAAGGGCATCGACCCCGGGCGGGAGGCCGCACTACTCGGCCTCTGACCCCGCCCCGGCACCGCCGGCGCGGAACTCCGCCGCCAGACGGGTCGGCGGCAGGTACTCCCGCACCGGCCGGCGGTGCCACCACGCCCCCGTCTCGCGCAGCTCCCGCCAGGTGGTGAACCGGTAGCGGTACACCCGCGCCCGGACGTAGCGCGGCGGCGCGTCCGGGAACGGGTTGCGGCGGATCAGCCGCAGCGTGTCACGGTCCCCCTCCAGCAGCCGCTCGACGAGCTCCCCGAACCAGGGGTGCGCGTAGCCGGGGGAGAGCGCCGCGAACCACATCAGCCAGTCCAGGCGCAGGTGGTACGGGGCGAACTGGCGCGGGATCCGCCGCGGGTCGCCCGGCTTGCCCTTGAACTCGTACTCACGCCAGTCGCCGTCCTCCCGCGGCACCCTGTCCGCCGTGCCCTCGACCACCACCTCGTCGCGGATCCGGCCCACCGAGCCGAACGCCCCGTAGGTGTTGACCAGGTGCAGGGAGTCGAACGAGCGGTTCATCACCTGGCGGCGGGAGGTCATGTTGACCACCGGATGCCGGCTCAGCCACAGCACCAGCACCGTCACCGCGCAGACCGGCACCACGAACCACAGCGGCGCCCCGGCCGAGGCGGCGGCCGGCGGCGGCCCGGCGAGCCCCGTGAAGTCGACCGCCGACACGGCCAGCGTGATCGTCAGCCAGTTCAGCCAGGCGAAGTTCCCCGACAGCACCAGCCACAGCTGCGTGGCGATGACGGCCCCCGCCGCGTACGAGGCCACCGGCTGCGGGGTGAACAGCAGCACCGGCACGAACAGTTGCGTCACGTGGTTCGCGGCGCACTCCACCCGGTGCAGCGGCCGCGGCAGACGGTGGAAGAACCAGCTCAGCGGCCCCGGCATCGGCTGCGTCTCGTGGTGGTAGTACAGGCAGGTGAGCTCGCGCCAGCAGGCGTCCCCCCGCATCTTGATCAGCCCCGCGCCGAATTCCACGCGGAAGACCACCCACCGCAGCAGCCACAGCACGAGCACGGGCGGCCCGATCCGGGCGTTGCCGAGGAAGACGGCGAGGAAGCCCACCTCCAGCAGCAGTGACTCCCAGCCGAACGAGTACCAGGTCTGCCCCACGTTCACGATCGACAGGTACAGCAGCCACAGCACGGCCCACATCGCCATCGCCGCGCCCAGCGGCACCATGTCCCCGACGCCCGCGGCGAGCGCGGCGGCGATCGCCGCCCCCGCCCAGGCGCAGCCGGCGAAGAACCGGTCGGAGTAGTGCAGTTGGAACAGGCTCGGGGCGCGCCGGAACGGCACGTACTGCACGTACCGCGGCACGGGCAGCATGCCCTTCGCCCCGATCAGGGCCCGGAACTGCAGGGCGGCCCCGAGGAAGGCGAAGAGGTAGACGCCGGCCAGGGCCCGCTGGAAGACCAGCCGGGCCAGCCAGTAGCCGGGCGACGTGAACCAGTCCATCGACTCCAGTATCCGGCCATCGGGCCGATCAGGCCGCTGCGGCCAGTCGGCACAGGATCCGGCCCAGCCGGCGGGCGTGGCACCGCTGGAGGAAGGGGACCAGCCGCCCCGCCCGCCGGGTGTACCAGCGGGCGGGGCGGCTGAAGGCGGTCACCTCGAACCACACGGTGCCGTCGGGGTCACAGCGCACCAGGAAGGCCTCCTCGCCGTGCTCCGGATGGCCGGGGAGGGTGCCGTACGCGAAGCCGGTGCGCGCAGGCCCGTACGCCGTCCAGACCACCTCGCACGGGACGTCGATCCGCAGCGGCCCCCAGCCGATCCCCACGTCCACGCGGCTCCCGGGCCGGACGGCGCCGTCGCTGCAGCGGACCCGCATGCCCGAGGCCCGGTGGACGGCCAGGGTGGTGACGGCGGTCCCGGCGGCCTCGAAGACGGCCCGGCCGCGGCCGATCCGGGTGCGGTGGTGCAGGTGGTGGTAGCCGGCGGGCAGCGGGCGGCCTTCGGCCGTCGCACCGCGCTCGGGGTAGCTGAGCGCGGGCCTGCCCGCGCTGATGATCCGGGTCACGGGGTGGTCTCCTCCGGTCGTGGGCCGGCGGTGAGCCGGCGCCAGGCGAGTACCGAGCACAGGGCGAAGCCGAGCGCGTTGCCGAGGCCGTGGGTCGCGGCCATCCAGGTCAGGGTGGGGTGCGGGATGCCGGTGGCCTCGCCGAGCGCCCACCACAGGGCGAGCACCATGGTGGCCCCGAGTACGGTCGCCGAGACCGCCAGCAGCCCACGGGTACGGCGATCGGGGCCGGCCGCCGGCCGGATCTCCTGCCAGGTCACGAGCGCCACCAGCCACATCCCGGCGGTCAGCACCACCGCTCCCGCCAGTTCCGCCCAGTCGTCCACGAAATAGCCGAGGAGGACCATCAGGGTCCCGCCGGGCACGCTGTACGCCGCCAGGCGAGCCCTGCGCTCCTGTCGGGCCCGGTGTGTCCGGCACGTCCGGCACGTCCGGCACGGCCGGTCCTCCGGGACGGGGGTGCCGGACGCGGCGGCCCGGCAGACCAGCCCGGCGACCAGGGCGGCGGTGAACCCGGCGTAGTGGAAGTGCGGCACGGTCAGGGCCAGGATGTCCAGGTCGAAGCCGAACAACCGGTATCCGCCGCGCTCGGCGACCAGGGCGGCCGCGGCGACCGCGGGCGAGGCCAGTGCGGTGAGCACGGCGGCCTCGGCGGCGGCCCCGCCGTGCGGGCGGGCTCCCCCGGACCGGGTGCGTGCGAGGGCCCGGGCCCGCAGCAGCCGTACGGGCACCCGGGCGGCGAGGACCAGTGCGCACACGGCGTACGGGGCGGCGAGCGCCGCGGCGGGGGCGCCGCGCGGCAGCCACAGGCACAGGGCGCCGGGGGCGGCCGCGAGCGGCCAGATCCGGGCCGTCCCGCGCAACCCGTCCGGGTCGATCAGCAGCAGGCCCGCGGGGACGATGCCGAGCATGCCCAGGGTGACGACCGCGTTCACCAGTACCGTCACCGCGGACTCCCCTCCTGCGGCGCCGAACGCTTTGAACGCGTTCAATCCGCGCTCGCGACCTTACGGGGTTTCCTGAACATGTTCAAGATTCTGGGGCTGCGGCGGTCGGACGCTCCGGTTGCGGGCCCTGCGCGGATACGGCAGACAGGAGGGAGCAAACCGGGGCGAACAGGGAGAATCACGTGCACGTTCCGACATCGCGTCAGACGCCGCGTCGTCACACACCGGCTCGCGCAGCCGCCTTCACCCTCCTCGGCCTGCTCGCCGCGGCCTGCGGAGGGCAGGAGGAGCCCGCGAGCGCGCCCGGCCCCGAGAGCCAGAACCTCCACCTCCAGCCCGTGGCCTCCGCGGGCCCCGACCCCTTCACCCCCTCCAGCGCGGTCGGCGAGTCGGCCCCCGTCCAGCCCCCGCTGCCGAACCCCAGCGGACGGGGCGTCCGCACCGTCGGCGCGGCCACCCCGGGCCTGTACGGCGGCACCCGCCGGCTCGGCAGCTGCGACGTCGAGCAGCAGCTGCGCGCCCTGACCGCCGACGAGGCCAAGGTCCGCGCCTTCGCGAGCATCTCCGCCGTCGAGGAGGCGAAGCTCCCCGAGTTCGTGCGCGGCCTGACCCCCGTGGTGCTCCGCGCGGACACCCGGGTCACCAACCACGGTTTCCGCGATTCCGGCGCGTACGCCTTCCAGTCCGTCCTCCAGGCCGGGACCGCCGTCCTCGTCGACGGCAACGGCATGCCCCGGGTCCGCTGCGCCTGCGGCAACCCGCTGCTCGCGCCGCGCGCCCCCAAGGGCAACCCGGTGCTGAAGGGCGATCAGTGGAACGGCTACCAGCCCAACCAGGTCGTCGTCATCGAGCCGACGTCCCAGCTCCTCGGCAGCCTCGTCATCGCCAACACGGCCGACAACACCTGGATCGAACGCCGGACCGGGGACGACGGCGCCCAGGACCGCACGCCCTCGGTGCGGCCCGCCCACGACCCGGCGGACGGCATCCCGGCCGGCTCGCCGTCCCCGGCGGCCCCCGGGCAGCCGACCGGACCGGCCGCCCCGCCCGACACCCCGGGCCTGCCGTCGACGCCGGGGCGGCCCGACGCGCCCGCCGCCGCGCAGCATCCGGCCCCGCAGCCCGGCCTGCCCGGCGACAACCCCGCGGTCCCCCCGGAGCTGCCCCCCGGCAACCTGCCGGCCGACCCGGCGGTGCCGCGGGACCCCGACCTCTCGCCGCCCTGGCCGGCCGACCCCGCTGTCCCGGCCGACCCGCCGGTTCCGGCCGATCCCGCCGTCCCGGCCGACCCGCCGGTTCCGGCCGATCCCGCCGTCCCGGCCGACCCGCCCGTTCCGGCCGATCCGGCCGTTCCGGCCGACCCCGCCCAGCCCTCGGCCCCGTACGACCCGTTCGACGTGTACGGGGAGCCCGTGCAGGGCAACACGTACGAGGAAGATCCCTTCCTCGTCCCGGACCAAGCGCTTCCGTCGGCCACCGACCCGGATCTGGAGAGCGCCTGACCCGCCCGTGTGTCATGGTGGACCGGTGCCGACCACCGTATCGCTGCCGGACGACTGGCCCGCACACCCGGACCGGTCGCTCTCGCTCAACAGCATGGGAAGTTTCGACTGGGACCTCGTCACCGGCCTCATGCACATGGACGAGGCGGCCCTCGATGTCTTCGACACCCTGCCCGGTGAATACGACGGACGGCCCGAATCGCTCGGCCGGCGCGTCCCGCACGCCGAGTCCGCCCGGCTGGACGCCCTCGTCTCCAGCACCCTCAAGGGCGGCGACGACAGCTACGGCGCCTACTTCCGCATCCGCTGCCGGGACGGGCGGCTGCGCTGGACGCACACCCAGGGCCGCGTCATGCGCGACCGCGACGGCCGGCCGTACCGGATCATCGGCATCGTCCGGGACGCCACCGAGGAGCTGACCCATTCGGCGGAGCGGCTCGGCCTGGACGAGGAGCGGCGCCGGCAGACCTCCGTCGTCGAGAGCACCACCGCCGCCCTCGCCCACGCCCGGACGGTACGGGACGTCATCGACGTCATCGGCGACGCGCACGGCCTGGAGCGGCTCGGCTCGATGGGCATGGTGATGGGCCTGGTCGAGGCCGGGCGGATCCACCTCGTGGCAGAGGGCCCGGCAGGCAGCTTCGTCCCCGGCACCCGCTACACCCGCATCGACGAGAACTACCCGATGAGCGAGGTCGTCCGCTCGCTCCAGCCCCGCTTCCTGGACTCCGCGCAGGAGTTCGCCGAGGAGTATCCGGGGCTCTGGCAGAAGATCTCGTACATGGACATATCGGCGGCCGCCTACCTGCCGCTGATCGCCCAGGCCCGCCCCATCGGGGCCATCGGGCTGCTCTACCAGGACAAGGACGGCTTCACCCAGGACGAGCGGAACCTCCTCGTCGCCCTGGGCAGCAGCATCGCGCAGAGCCTGCAGCGCGCCATGCTGCTCGAACAGGAGCACGACCTCGCGGAGGGCCTCCAGCAGGCCATGCTGCCGCGCCGGATCCCCGCCGTCGACGGCGGGGAGATCGCGGTCCGCTACCGGTCCGCCCGGATGGGCCAGGACATCGGCGGCGACTGGTACGACGTCATCCCGCTCCCCGGGGGCCGGGTCGGCGCGGTCATCGGCGACGTCCAGGGCCACGACACCCACGCGGCCGCCGTCATGGGCCAGTTGCGGATCGTGCTGCGCGCCTACGCCGCCGAGGGGCACTCGCCGGGCACGGTCATGGCCCGCGCCTCGGTGTTCCTGCACGAGCTGGACACCGACCGCTTCGCGACCTGCACCTACGTCGAGGCCGACCTCGCGACCGGCGTCCTGCAGGTCGTCCGGGCCGGGCACATCGACCCCCTGCTGCGCACCCGGGACGGGGACTGCCGGCAGCTGTCGGCCGAGGGCGGGATGCCGCTGGGGCTCTCCGCGGAGTTCGGCCGACTGGAGTACCCGGTGACCACGGTCGAGCTGGATCCGGGGGAAACCCTCCTGATGTGCACGGACGGCCTGGTCGAGCACCCCGGAGCGGACCTCGACGACGGCGTGCGGCTGCTCGGCGACCTGGTCCGCAGCGGGCCCTCCGACCTCCAGGAGCTCGCGGACCGGCTGTGCGGGGCCATCGACGAGCGCGGCGGCGACGACGACATGGCGCTGCTCCTGCTGCGCCGCCGGGTGGAGGAGACCGCCCAGGGCGGCGGCCGGCTCCAGCAGCACGTCGCCCCCGGGGACCCCGAGGCCCTCGTCGCCGCCCGCCACATGATCGGGGCGGCGGTCCGGGCCTGGGGCACGGGGGACCGGGCCGACGAGATCGAGCTCATCGCGGACGAGCTGATCGTCAACGCCCTGATGCACACCGACGGGCCCGCCATCGTGACCCTGCGTGTCCTGAGCGGCGGGGAACGCAGGCTCCGGGTGGAGGTGGAGGACCGCTCCAGCGCGCTGCCGCGCCGCCGGGAGGCCGGCGACTCGGGGGTCTCGGGCCGCGGACTGATGCTCGTGGACCGGCTGGCCGACGCCTGGGGCGTGGAATCGCGGGGCAGCGGCAAGTGCGTGTGGTGCGAGTTCCTGATGGACTGACCCGGTCCGCTCGCGGATCGCCGCCGGCCGGGTCAGGCTGGGGGCATGCCCGAGCTGCCGGAGGTCGAGGCCCTCAGGGAGTTCCTCGACGAGCACCTCGCCGGGCAGGTGGTCGCCCGCGTCCTCCCGCTCGCCATCAGCGTGCTCAAGACGTACGACCCCCCGCTCACCGCCCTCGAAGGGCAGACGGCCGGCCCCACCGCCCGGTACGGCAAGTTCCTCGCGCTGCGGATCGGCGACCTCCACCTGGTCACCCACTTGGCCCGGGCCGGCTGGCTGCGCTGGTACGACGCCCTGCCCGACCGCCCGCCCCGCCCCGGCAAGGGCCCCCTCGCGCTGCGCGTCGCCCTGGAGGGCGGCGCCGGCTTCGACCTCACCGAGGCCGGCACCCAAAAACGCCTCGCCGTCCATGTCGTCCACGACCCGCGGGAGGTGCCCGGCATCGCCCGCCTGGGCCCGGATCCCCTGGCCGAGGGCTTCGACCGGGATGCGTTCGCCGCGCTGCTGGCGGGGGAGCGGAGGCAGATCAAGGGCGTCCTGCGCGACCAGAGCGTGCTCGCGGGCATCGGCAACGCCTACAGCGACGAGATCCTGCACGCTGCGGGGGTCTCGCCCTTCAAGTTGGCCTCCGCCTTCGAGGAGGAGCAGGTCACCCGGCTGTACGAGGCCGTCCGGGGCACCCTGGGCGAGGCCGTGGAACGCGCCCGCGGTGTGGCCGCGCGAGGCCTGAAGGCGGAGAAGAAGAGCGGGCTGCGGGTGCACGGGAGGGACGGGGAGCCCTGTCCGGTGTGCGGGGACGCCATCCGCTCGGTGTCCTTCGCCGACTCCTCGCTCCAGTACTGCCCCACCTGCCAGACCGGCGGGAAACCGCTGGCCGACCGCAGGCTGTCGCGTCTGCTCAAATGATCCACCCGGCGGCCGCGGGCTGCGTAGACTCCCGCAGCATGTCGCAGGAGCAGTCGCCTTCGCAGGGGCAGCCGTCTCCGCCGGGGCAGCCGCTGCCGTCGCCCCGGCGGGAGACCGTCACGGGCGTACCGCGCGGCGCCCGCCGCCGGCCGCCCGCGCACACCCCGGCCCGCTCGGAGATCTGCGAGCAGACCACCCTCGGTACCACCTACGTACGGGCCCTGATGCGCAGTCAGCTGCGCGCCGGTCTGTGGGCCCTGGCGGCCCTCGTCCTCCTCGTCGGGACCCTGCCCGTGCTGTTCGCCCTGGCGCGCCCGGCGCCGGGCCCGCTGGTGTGGGCGGTGCTCGGCCTGGCGGTCTACCCGGTGCTGTGGCTGATCGCCCGCCGGTACGTCGCCCGGGCCGAGCGCAACGAAGCCGACTTCACCGGCCTGGTGACGGACCCGGCCGAGGCTCCGGTCCCGCCGCGGCAGCGCTGAGCGGCCGCGGCGAAGCCGGCGGGAGATCGGCAGCGCCCCGAAGGGGCACGGGGGAACTGCGGGACCTGCCGCAACCGGCCGGCAGACGGCCGGGCCGGCCCGTCGCGGCACCTCCGCGGAGCACGTGGCGCGCCGGTTCGCCGCCGGGCCGGCTCCGGCCGTGCGCCTCCGGCGGCCTCAGAAGAGGTGCATCGCCAAGTGGCCCAGCGGGAGGCCGAGTTGCCAGGCCGGGGTCCAGACCCGGGCGTTCTCGTCCAGGGCCTGCGGGCCGTCGGCGTGGCCGGTCCGGCCGGGGTCGAGGTTGGTGGCGAACAGCTCCGTGCTGTCGAGCCAGCGCCAAGCCGCCCGGGCCAGTTCGAGGTCCGGGTCCTCGCCGCGCCCGCTGTCGCGGGCCTCTTCGCCCAGCGCGAGGAACCGGGTGTGCACCCAGTCGCGCCAGGGATGCCCGTAGGCGGTCAGCGACAGCCATTCGTCGAGCTGCGAGACGACCCGGATCCCGGAGAGCTCGCCAGCCGCGTCGGAGAGGTAGATGGTCAGGGCGAGCGTGTCGCGCCCGGCGCGGAACTCCAGGGTACCGACCGGGATCAGCCGTCCCGTGCGCAGCAGTTCGTCGGCGATGTACTCGGCGTAGAGCCATGCCATGGGCACCGCGAGCCCGCCGTCACTGGTGCCGTTCGTACCCTCGGGCTGCACCGTTCCACCTTCTCCCGCGTGTCGAGCTTGCCTTCGTCAGCGTCGAGCCTTCACCGCCCGGCTCGCACGACGGGGCGTGTTTACTCAACTTGAACGGTCTGAGGCTGATTTCCATGCGCTTTCTGTCCGATCCATGCACATTGCGATCGTTCCGCGCGTGATTCCTCCGGGATTCCACGGGATTCCATGGGGCTTCGCGGGTGCCGCCGAGGCGCCCGCGAGCCCCGCGCTCAGGCGCCGAGGCGGCCGTACCCGTACCCCTGGAGGCCCTTGCGCAGGGCGCGCAGGGCGTAGTGGGTGCGGGACTTGACGGTGCCGGCCGGGATGCCGAGCTCCGCGGCCGCCTCGGCCACCGAGCGGTCGTGGAAGTAGACCTGCATCAGCACGGCGCGGTGCTCGGGCCCGAGGGAGCCGACCGCCCGCCGGACGTCGATGGCGATGACCGAGCCGGCCACCGCGTCCTCGGCAGCGGGTGCCTGCTCCAGTGACTCCGCGTCCACCTCCTGCGGCCGGGACAGGCGCGCCCGGCGGGCATCGATCGCGAGCCGCCGCGCCACCGTGAACAGCCAGGGGCGCATGGAGTCGTGGCTGCTCGCCAGGACCTCGGGGTGCTGCCAGGCCCGTACGAGGGTCTCCTGGACGAGGTCCTCGGCGCGCTGCGCATCCCCGCCGGTGAGCCCGAGCAGGAATCCGAACAGGGCCCGCCCGTGGTCGTGCTGGAGTTCGGCCAGCGCCTCGGGATCGGTGTGCGAGAGGGTGGGGGAGAGGGGCACGAGTGGCTCCTTCCTGGGTCCGTCGGGTCCTGACGCGCCCACCCTCACCTGCGAGGAGCTCCTCGGGAACCGTCACGCCCGGGCGTTGCGCCCAAGCGTCCCGGTCGGCCGGTCAGCGGACGCGCCAGGCGGTGAACGGTCGAACGGCGCGGCGAACGGCGGACGGCCCCGATCCCTGCCGGACGGAAGCGGAGGGAGCTGTTCTTGGGCGCGCGGCATCTCCCTCCATGAATTACGAAGGTGATCAGACAGTCGTACTCATGGGAGACGGTCCAGATGACCACACACGCCCGGCGCCCCCGGCACGCCCTCGCCGCCCTCCTGTCGGCCGCCCTGCTCACGGGCGCCCTCGCAGGCTGCTCGGCCGGCGGGGAGCCCTCGCCCGCCCGCCTCGGCAAACCCCACGACCCACCGCCATCCGGCGGCGCCGGTGCCGCCCGCGGCTTCACCCTCGTCGCGAGCGGCGACGTGCTGCCGCACGACTCGATCATCGAACGGGCCGCGGACGACGCGGACGGCGACGGCCACGACTTCAGGCCCATGTTCTCCAGGATCAAGCCGCTGGTCTCGGCCGCCGACCTGGCCCTGTGCCACATGGAGACCGTCTACGGCCCGGACGGCGGCCCCTTCACCGGCTACCCCGACTTCACGTCCCCGCCCCAGGTCGCCGACGGGCTGCGCGATGCCGGGTACGACGGCTGCTCCACCGCCTCGAACCACACCCTCGACGCCGGTGCCGAGGGCCTCGAGCGCACCCTCGACGCCTTCGACCGGGTCGGGCTGGGGCACGCCGGCTCCGCCCGGACCGCCGCCGAGGCGGCCACCCCGACGGTGTACCGGGCCGGGTCCGCGAAGGTCGCCCATCTCGCGTACACGTACGGCACCAACGGCTATCCGATGCCGCAGGGCCGGCCCTGGGCCGTCAACCTCATCGAGAAGGACAAGATCATCGCGGATGCGCGGGCCGCCCGGAAGGCCGGCGCGGACGTGGTCCTCGTCAGCCTGCACTGGGGCACCGAATGGCAGACCGAGCCCGACGAGCAGCAACTCTCGCTCGGCCGGGCGCTGACCGCCTCCCGGACCGGCGCCCGCCCCGACATCGACCTGATCCTCGGCACCCACGCGCACGTCCCGCAGGCCTACGAGAAGGTCAACGGGACCTGGATCATCTACGGCATGGGCGACCAGGTCGCCGGCGAGATGTTCAACCACTCCGGCGCCCGGGACCTGCGCGGCAACTACAGCTCGATCGGCCGCTTCACCTTCGCACCGCCGGCGGCGGCCGGGGAGCGCTGGCAGGTCGCCAAGGCCGAGTTCATCCCGCAGATGATGGACCTCTCCTCGGGCAAGGTCGTCAACCTGCCCGCCGCGCTCGCCGAGGACCCCGACGAGGACGGCTACCGGACCGCTCAGGACGCCATCGGGGAAGCCGTCCTCTCCCGAGGCGCCGCCGGGAGCGGCCTGACCATGGGCAGATAGGCGACACCGGCAGCCGGGCGCGGGCCGCCCGCGCCACCCGCAGGACTCCGGCGGCACCGCAGGGGCGGTGGCCCGTCACGGCACCACGACAAGCGCGTGCGGCACCACCGTGACGGGCCACCGCCCCGCCTGCACCGGGCGCACCGCCACCGGCGCGCCCGGCGACGCCCCCGCCGCCAGGACCGGCTGGCCGTACACCGGCGCCGGCAGCGCGTTCTGCCGCCGGCCCGGGCCGACCCGGCCGCGTACGCCGCCGCGCGCATCGAGGACGCGGATCCGTCCACCCCGGCGAGGACCGCCTTCGGGCCGTCCGTACCGCGCTCGAATCCCGTGTTCCCGTGCTCCGTCACGCCTCCGGGGCAGGCGGCTCGACGCGCGGACCTGCCCCGCCCTCCCTACAGTGCGAACCATGACTGCCCCTCCGGAGCGGACCAGGGGCACCCGGAACCGCTTCCTGGGCCGGGTGCCCGATGCGTACGCCGCGTTCTTCGGAGCCCTCGGGGCGGTCTGCGCCGTCCTCGCGCTCTCTCCCACGCTGCGCCACCTCCTGCGGCACGTCGTCTGGTTCCTCGACGCCTTCGTGGTGCCGGTCAGCGCGAACCTCGCCTACGCCGTCTTCCTCTTCCTGCTCGCCGCTGCGCTGGGCACCCGCAAGAAGGTCGCCTGGTGGATCGTCGTCACCTATCTGGCCCTGCTCATCCTGGTCGACGTACTGATCACGGTCGAGGGGGACTTCTGGATCGGCGTCCCCTCCCTGGCCATCGCCGTCGCCGCCCTGGCGCTCCTGACCGCCTCCCGCAGGGAGTTCTACGCCGCCTCCCGACCCGGGGCCTTCTGGCGGGCCCTGCTCGTGCTGGGACTCGGCCTGCTCGCCGCAGTCCTCCTCGGCTGGGGCCTGGTGGCGCTCTTCCCCGGCACCCTCCCGCCGGAGCAGTGGCTGGACTGGGCCGCGCAACAGGTCTTCGGCGGCCTGTTCCCGGCCCGCCGGTTCGACGGCCACCCGCCCCGCCCCCTGTACTTCCTCCTCGGCCTCTTCGGCGCCCTCGCCCTGCTGAACGCCGCCGCCACCCTCTTCCGCTCCCAGCGGCTGACCGCCGCCCTCCACGGCGACGAGGAACCCCGGATCCGCGCCCTGCTGGGCGCGTACGGGCGCAGCGACTCCCTCGGCTACTTCGCCACCCGCCGCGACAAGGCCGTCGTCTTCGCCCCCAGCGGCCGGGCCTGTGTCACCTACCGCGTCGAGGCGGGCGTCTGCCTGGCCAGCGGCGACCCCGTCGGCGACCCCGCCGCCTGGAGCCCCGCCGTCGACGCCTGGCTCGGCGTCGCCCGGCGCCACGGCTGGCAGCCCGCCGTCATGGGGGCCTCCGAGGACGGCGCCACCGCCTACGCCCGGTCCGGGCTCAGCGCCCTCCAGCTCGGCGACGAGGCGATCCTCCACGTCGCCCACTTCGACCTCGACGGACGCGACATGCGCGTCACCCGTCAGGCCGTCAACCGCGTCAGAAGGGCCGGAGCCACCACCCTCATCCGACGCCACTGCGCCCTCACCGACGAGGAGATGCAGCGGATCGTCGACCGCGCCGACACCTGGCGCGACACCGAGACCGAACGCGGCTTCTCCATGGCCCTGGACCGCCTCGGCGACCCAGCCGACGGGAACTGCCTGCTCGTCGAGGCCTTCGACCGGGAGGGCGAGCTGATCGCCCTGCTGTCCTTCGTCCCCTGGGGCAGGGACGGCATCTCCCTGGACCTGATGCGCCGCGACCGCAGCGCCCCCAACGGGGTCATGGAGTTCATGGTCGCCGAGCTGTGCGCCGCCGCGCCCGGCCTGGGCGTGCGCCGGATCTCCCTCAACTTCGCCGTCTTCCGGTCCGCGTTCGAGGAGGGCGCCCGGATCGGAGCGGGCCCGGTGCTGAAGCTGTGGCGCAGACTGCTGCTGTTCCTCTCCCGCTGGTGGCAGCTGGAGGCCCTGTACCGCTCGAACGTGAAGTACGGCCCCGACTGGTACCCGCGGTTCCTCTGCTACCAGGACGCAGGCTCGCTCGCCCGGGTCAGCCTCGCCTCGGGCATCGCCGAGGGCTTCGTCTCCGTACCCAGCCTGCGCAAACTCTGGGGCAAGGGGCACCCCAAGGGCCTCACCGCCCCCGCCACCACCGAAGGGCTGCCCTCGCTCGACGCCCTCGGCCTGGAAGGCACGGCGGAGGAGCAGTCGGCCGTCCCCGCCGAGCGACTCCCGGAACAGGTGCGGGTCCGGCTCGACAAGCTGGAGCGGCTGCGCGCCGCCGGCGTCGACCCCTACCCCGTCGGCATCCCGCAGCGCACCCACACCGCCGCCGCCCTCCGGGCCGCGCACCCCGGCCACCCGCCCGGCACCCGCACCGGCGAGCAGGCCACCCTCGCCGGCCGGGTGATGGCCGTACGCGACCTCGGCGGTGTCGTCTTCGCCGTCCTGCGCGACTGGTCCGGAGACCTGCAGCTGATACTCACCCGCGACGAGACCGGCCCCGGCGTCCTGGACTCCTTCGCCTCCCGGGTCGACCTCGGCGACCACGTCCTCGTCACCGGCCAGGCCGGAACCAGCAGGACCGGCGAGCTCTCCCTCGTGGTCTCCTCCTGGCTGCTGACCGGCAAGTGCCTGCGCCCGCTGCCCGACAAGCGCAAGGGCCTCGCCGACCCCGAGGCCCGGGT
The DNA here is from genome assembly GCF_013401435.1 of Streptomyces sp. BR123. Classification (GTDB taxonomy): domain Bacteria; phylum Actinomycetota; class Actinomycetes; order Streptomycetales; family Streptomycetaceae; genus Streptomyces. Next base: position 5,909 of record NZ_JACBGN010000096.1, on the reverse strand, counting down.
CCGGCGCCGCTACCTCGACCTGGTCGCCAGCCCCGAGGCCCGGGACGTCGTACGGGCCCGCTCGGCGGCCGTGCAGGCGCTGCGCCAGGGGCTGCTGGACCGCGGCTACCTGGAGGTCGAGACCCCGATGCTCCAGCAGGTCCACGGCGGCGCCAACGCCCGGCCCTTCCGCACCCACATCAACGCCTACGACCTCGACCTGTACCTGCGGATCGCGCCCGAGCTGTACCTCAAGCGGCTGTGCGTCGGCGGCCTGGAGAAGGTCTTCGAGATGGGCCGCACCTTCCGCAACGAGGGCGTCTCCTACAAGCACAACCCCGAGTTCACGATGCTGGAGGCATACCAGGCCTTCGCCGACTACGACGTCATGCTGGACCTCACGCGCGAGCTGATCCAGGGTGCCGCGACCGCCGCGTTCGGCACGCCCGTCGCCCACAGGGCCGGCCCGGACGGGAAGCCCGCAGTCCACGACATCTCCGGCCCCTGGCCGGTCAAGACGATGTACGGGGCGATCAGCGAGGCACTCGGCGAGCCCGTCGACGCCGACACCGAGGAGCGCACGCTGCGCCGGCTGTGCGACCGCTCCGGGGTACCGCACGCCCCCGACGACACCCGGGGCGACGTGGTGCTGGAAATGTACGAGCGGCTGGTGGAGGAGAAGACCCTGCTGCCCACCTTCTACAAGGACTTCCCGACCGACGTCTCCCCGCTCACCCGGCAGCACCGGCGCGACCCGCGCCTCGCCGAACGCTGGGACCTGGTGGCCTTCGGCACCGAACTCGGCACCGCCTACTCGGAGCTGACCGACCCCGTCGAGCAGCGGCGCCGGCTCACCGCCCAGTCGCTGCTGGCGGCGGGCGGCGACCCGGAGGCGATGGAGCTCGACCACGACTTCCTGGACGCACTGGAGTACGCAATGCCGCCGACCGGCGGTCTGGGCATCGGTGTCGACCGGCTGGTCATGTTCCTCACGGGCCTGACGATCCGCGAGACGCTGCCGTTCCCGCTGGTACGGCGAGGCTGAACGGGTGACGGGAGGCGGGCGCGTCCGTGCCCCCCGACATCTGCGGCGATGTCATTGGTACGTAGTAATAATGAAAAATGACGAGCCGACAGTAGGGCGGCGGCGCGTGCTCCTGCGTACCGCCGTGTTCCTCGGAATCGCCGCCGCCTCCGGCCTCCTCTCTGCCGGCGAGGACGCACTGCCCGGACAGCCCTCCGCGGGCGGCGGTCCCGGCGGCGGTCCTGGCGCCGGCACAGTCGGTGCCGGCGGAGGCGCCGGACCCGCGGGCGGAGCCGCCGGACCGGGCGGCATCCGCGCCGTGCGGCCGCAGAGCCCGGGCCGCACCGCCTACCGGCTGAGCCCCATGACCGCCGAGGCACCGCTGCGTCCGCCGGTCGCGAGGCCCACCGTACGCACCCGGCCCATCCTGGAACTCCCGCCCGCGGCCAGCACGGCCGGCGCCATGGTGCTCACCTTCGACGACGGCCCCGACCCGCGCTACACCCCCGCCATCCTCGACACCCTCGCCCGGTACGAGGTCCCCGCCCTCTTCTTCGTCTGCGGCGAGAGGGCGGACGAGAACCGGGACCTGCTGCGCCGCATGGCCGACGAGGGCCACGTCATCGGCAACCACACCTGGTCCCACCCCCGGATCCCCCGGCTCAGCCGGCCCGGCCTCGCCCACGAGATCGCCTCCACCAGCGAGCTCGTCGAGAAGACCGTCGGAGCTGCGCCGGTGTGGTTCCGGGCGCCCTACGGCGCCTGGAACCGGGCCGCGTTCGAGATCGGCGCCGAACTGGGCATGGAGCCGCTCGCCTGGACCGTGGACAGCCTGGACTGGACTGAGCCCGGCACCTCCGTCATCGTCTCGCGCGTCCTCCAGGGCGCCGCCCCCGGCGTGATCGTGCTGAACCACGACGCCGGCGGCGACCGCTCGCAGAGCGTCCGCGGCCTCGACACGTACCTGCCGCAGCTGCTTGCCCGCGGCTACCGGATGACGCTGCCCGTGCTGCCGCCCCGCTGAGGACACGTTTCCCCAGCGGGGCGGGCGGGGCGGGACATGGCCGGCAGGCGTGGCGGGAGGCCGGGGAGGCGCTCAGCCGACCCGGCTCAGCGGGCCTCCACCATGCGGGCGAAGACGACGACGTTCCCCTCGTAGCCCCTGGCCTTCGAGTAGCCGCCGCCGCACGTGATCACCCTCAGCTCCGGCTGCCCGGTGTCCCCGTACACCCGGGACCCGGGGAAGGTGTCCTTCGAGAACACCTCCACGCCGTACACCTCGAAGACCGCCGTGCGCCCGTCGTAGCGCGCCACCTCGATCCGGTGGCCCTTGCGCAGCGAGCCGAGGCCGTAGAAGACCGCCGGCCCGCTCGCGTTGTCCACGTGGCCCACGATCACCGCGGAGCCCCGCTGGCCGGGCGAGATGCCGTTGAGGTACCAGCCGGCCAGGTTCGGATCCTCGGCGGGCGGGGCGTCGATCCAGCCCTGCGGGTCCAGGCCCACGGTCATCACCGGCGCGTCCACCTTGATCGCCGGAATCCGGACGCGCTGCACCGACGAGTGCTCCAGCACCTGCGACGGAGCGGCCCGATCGCCCGGGGCCGACGCGCCCGGCTGCTGCTCCGCGGAGGCCGTCACCGCCGCGGCGGCGGTCGGCTGTGGCGGGCCGTCCCCGACGTCCGCTCCGTTGCGCATCATGGCGAGGCCGCTGAGCATGACCAGTGCGAGCGCACCCCAGGGCGACCATCTCCTGCGCGGCTGCTCGCTCTCGTCCTCGGTCATGGCTCTCCCTTCCCGACGCGGGGGTCCCGACCCGCGTTCGCGTCCCACCCCGTACGCCCTTTCCCCCGCACGCTAAGGCCGCTTCCGCAAGACGGCGATCGCTGAAGGGCGAACGGGTGGCTGAAGCCGCGAACGGGTGGCAGGTCCCGACGGGGTGCGCCCATCCAGGTGTTCATCACATGAACAGCTGACGGGTCGTGACCTGCGGATCCGTCAGACGACGCGCCCACCGCTCGGCGTGTCGCTCAACCGTGCGGCCCAAAGCCGGACATGCGCTGGTTGCCGGCCGCCCCGAGGGTCGTCGTGGGAGGCGTTCTCGTCGATCATCCCGGGCGAACCGCTCCGGGGCGCTTTCCGCTGGAGGTTCCACCATGCGTGTTCTGCGCGCCCTCACCGTGGCCGCTGCGGCCTGCGCCACCATCGGCCTCAGTACGCCCCTCGCCGCAGCGAACAACAACCCGGCGAACAACAACCCGGCGGGCAACAACCCGGCGGGCAACAACCCGGTCAACAACATCCCCGCGGGCAGCAACAACCCGGCGGGCAGCAACCCGGCGGGCAGCAACCCCGCGGGCGGCAACTCGGCGGGCGGCAATCCGGCGGGCAACAGCCCGGTGGGCGGCTCGCCGGCGGGCGGCGGGCACGGGCCCAGCAACGTCACGGTCAACCCGTACTCCGTGCACCAGGGCTCCACCATGCAGGTCAGTGCGGCCGGCTGCCTGCGCGGCGGCACCGTCTGGTCGCCCAACAACTTTCAGCAGGAGCGGCTGTCGGCCGGGCCCATCGGGTTCGCGACCGTCCGGATCTTCAACCACGCCTCCCCCGGCAACCACACGCTGTCGGTCAAGTGCGACGACAACAGCCTGGTCGCCACGCACCGCTTCACCATCCTCGAAGGCAGGGGTGCGAACGGCGGCCTCGGCGGCTCGATCGGCCCGTCCACCGCCGAGACCGCCGTGGGCGCGAGCCTCGTGGGCGCCGCGGCCCTGGGGGCGGGCGCCCACGTGCTGCGTCGGCGCCGCCCGGCCCGCAACCGGGCCTGACGACCGGTTGGCCTCCCCGGTCGCAGCCCAGGAAACCGCCGGTCGCCCCGGGTTCCGGCCAGGACCCGGGCGTCCGGCCGTCCGGCGGTCCGGCGGCCCGCGGTGCGCGCAGGCAGGGCGCCGTCACTGCCCACGCGCACCCGCGCGGCGCCGGACCGCGTACCCGGTGCCGGCCGCGGCGGCGAAGAAGAGGCCCGCGCCCGCGCCGACCGCCCAGGGGTCCATCCCGGCGATGCTGCCGCCCAGCCCGCCCCGGACCCCCCGTGCGGGGCTCCGGGCCGGGTTCTGCGGGGGGTTCTGGTCAAGGGCGGGCATGCCGGGGGCCGTGGCGGTGAAGGTGGAACTCGTGGTGGGCCGGGCGGAGCCGCCGGTGATCGTGAGGTCGGCCGAGCCGTTCTCGCCGCTGCAGGTGAAGGTGACCGAGTACACGGCCCCGCGGCGGGCGTCGCGGTCCACCGTGGCGCGTGCCGTCCTGCCGCGGTCGATGGTCACGGTGTCGAAGACCCCGGAGGAGGCGGTGGCGTAGGCGGCGTCGCAGCCGCTGACGGAGAGCGTCACCTGGCCGCCGGGGGCGACCGTGGAGGGGGCGACGGCGAAGCCGAACGAGGTGGCGGGCTGGGCCCCGGCAGCCCCCGCACCGGGCACGACGAGAACGCCGAGTACGACCACGGCGCCTGCGGCGCCGGCGCTGAGCAGGGCAGTTGCGGAGGTACGTATCGCACCCATGATTGGTTCTCCGGATCCCGAGGAGCAGCCGCGGAACCGTTTCCGCACGGGGAAGGGGATGCACCTCGACGCTCGCCACGCTAGGTGCGGGCGGGGCTCCCCGCGATCAGGAGCGGGCGAATGGGGCACAGCGGTGGGCCGAACCGGGGAAGGAAGGCCCCTCCCCGGTTTGACGGCCCGGTCAGCCGCCCAGGTCCAGGTGCGGGAACTGGGTGAGGAACGGCTCCGCGGTGTCCGCGATGCCACGCCCGAAGGGTGCGTCGAAGTCCCAGATCAGGAACAGCAGGAACGCGATCAGCGCGCTGAACAGGCCCGCCAGCAGCAACTCCCGGAACGAGCGCCGGATCTGCAGGGTGAAGATCAGGCCCACGGTCACCAGCGCCCCGGTGATCAGGCCGAACCACACCACCCCGGGCATGGTCGCCCCCGCGCTCCCGGCGCGGGAACTGCGGGCGTCGTCGACCAGCGCCACCTGGTCCACCAGCGGTTGGTAGGCCTGCCCCTCGTGGTCGCTCTGCGGCTCGTAGTCGGTCACGTCCCGGCGGATACGTTCCAGCAGCTCCGCACCGCGGTCCGTGAGGGTGCCGTGCTCGGCCATCTGCTTCCACTCGGTGTCCATCACGTGGGACACGTACGCGTCGACGTCGGCCCGGATCTTCGTGCGCACCTCGGCCGGGTAGACCGCCGAGCGGACACTGATCTCGTGCAGGGCCTGGGCCTCCTGGCGCACGTACTCCTGGGCGGCTCCGCGGCCCTCCCAGACGCCCGCGATGGCCAGGCCGAGCACGATGGCGTAGATCACCCCGATCATCATCGTCATGTACTCGATGACGTCCGGGGTCTCGCTGGGATCGTCGTCGTCGCCGATCCGCCGGTGGTTGAAGAAGACGATGGCCAGCACCACGGCGCAGGCCGCGGCCATCGCGAGGGTGAGCACGAGCCATTCCGACAAGGTGACTCCCAAGGGGACGGGGGTGGACGGAGCCGGGCTCTGGTGCTCCGGCCGGAAGGGTTCGCCGGCTCGCGGCGTCCGGTGCGGTGCGTCGCGAGGCGGAGGGCCGCCGCCCGTACTCGGCGTAACTCGCACGGTCCGACAGCGCAGCGAAGTGCCGTGCCCGGGGCACCTCCCGGCGGTGGCCGGGGGAGCGTCGTGAGGCGGTGCACCCTTCCGGTCAGAGCACTAGCGCGGGCGGAGGGCGGCCATGGCGAGCACCGCGGGGGCCGCGGTCATGAGCGTGAAGGTCACCGGTGAGATGTGGTGCTCCACCGGTTTGCGGGCCGGTGCCCGGTAGACCGGCTTGGCCACGGCCTTCTTCGCGGGCGGCGGCGGAGGTGGTGGTGGTGCGGGCGGGGAC
>NZ_JACBGN010000095.1 GCF_013401435.1 Streptomyces sp. BR123 | reverse complement strand
GGGTTGTGTGGGGGTGGTGGGGAGGCCTGTGGATTTCCAGGACTGGAAGCCGCCGGTGAGGTCCGTGGCGTGGCGCAGGCCCAGGGTGTGGAGGGAGGCCACCGCGAGGGAGGAGGCGTAGCCCTCGTTGCAGAACACGATCACCCGCAGGTCGTGCGAGGTGGCCTCGGGGAGGCGGTGGGAGCCCTGGGGGTCGAGCCGCCATTCCAGTTCGTTGCGCTCGATCACCAGCGCGCCCGGGACCAGCCCGTCCCGCTCGCGCAGCTCCTGGTAGCGGATGTCGACCAGGAGGGCGCCGTCGAGGAACGCCGCGTACGCCTCCTCCGGAGTGACGCGCGTGTACGTGGAGCGGATTCGGTGCAGTAGGGCGTCGATGCCCATGGGGGTGTTGCTCACTGCCAGTCCTCCGGGCGCTCGATCAGGTCCAGGGTCAGGACGCTTCCCGTGCGGCTGTAGCGGCGGATCAGGGGGAGGGGAGGGGAGTACGCATGGACCGAGATGGCGGGTTCGTCGGGGGAGGCGTTGAGGACCTCGTGGACGTGGTGTTCCCCGAAGGCCCGGCCGGTGCCCCGCCCCAGGCTTCGGCGGCGGTCCACGCCGGGCGCGAGTTCCAGACTGCGCCAGCCTTCCGAGGGGATCCGGGCGGCCAGCGAGTTCTCGGTGAGCCGGCCCCGCGCGGTGGCGAAGGCGCCGCGCGATGCGGCGTGGTCGTGCCAGCCGGTGCCGGTGCCCGGGGGCCAGCCGATGACCCAGGCCTCGCTGCCTGCCGGCCCGTCCAGCCGGATCCAGGTGCGGCCCGCTGGGTCGAGGGGCAGGGAGTCGATGACGGCCGGGTCGGCGGCCGTGCGCAGGGCGAAGCCGAGGAGTTCGGCTGCGGTTACGGCAGGGGTGTGGGCGTGCGTGGGCACGGCTGCGGAGGCAGACATGGTGGGTGTGACCGTCCTGGGTTCGCGGCATGGCGCGCCGGAGGGCGCGGTGGAAGGAGGCGAATCAGCAGGAACGGCGACACACGCAGCCCGCGTAGCGGACCAGGTCCATGTGGACCCTCCGCCACAGGCGTACGTCGCTGCCGGTCATGACGGCGAGTCAAGCACGGGGACGCGCCGTGGTCAATCGATCACGGGGGCGGGGGTCGGCGTCGACGGTGACGTACGGGCCGGGGCGCCCATGCGGACGGCGTCCGCGGCCTCGTACAGCTCCGCCGGCGCCACCCCCGCGAAGGTCGCCGCCAGGTGCCCGTCCGGCCGGACCAGCAGGACGGTGTGCGCCGCGGCTCCCGGGTAGTCGTCGGCGACGAGCAGCTCCGCGCGGACCGGCAGTGCGGCCACGGCTGCCGCCAGCCGCGGCATCAGCCCGGCGCCGAGCCAGTGCCGCCGGTCCCAGACCCCGGTGCCGGGGGCGACGAGCACCACCAGCAGCCGGCCCCGGCCCAGCAGGTCCCGCAGCGGCACGGTCGACCCGTCGGGGGCGGAGACCGCGACGTTCGCGACGGGCCCGCCCGGCTCGGTCGCCGTCGGCACCGCCCGTACGGCGACGGGCGGGGCGTACGACGGCTGCGCGCCCAGCGGTCCGCGGCCCAGGTGGCTGTCGGTGAGCAGGGCCTCGGCACGCGCCGACCCGGGCAGCAGGGTCCGCAGCCCGCTCCCGCCGCGCACGGCCGACACGGCCTGGTCGGCGGCGCGCAGCCGGGCCGCGACCGCGGTGCGCCGCTCGTCCTCGTAACTGTCGAGCAGGGCTTCGGAGGCCCCCTGGTGCCAGGCGAGGGACAGCTTCCAGGCCAGGTTCTCGGCGTCCCGGAGCCCTTCCTCGACGCCCTGGGTGCCGAGCGCGCCCAGCAGGTGGGCGGCGTCCCCGGCGAGGAACGCGCGGCGGTCGCGCCAGGTGCGGGCGAGCCGGTGGTGCAGGGTGTGGACGCCGGTGTCGAGGAGGTCGTACGCGGGTGTGGTGCCCCCGCACCAGACGCCGAGGGTGTCCCGGATGAGGTTGACCAGTGCGTCGGGGGTGACGAGTTCGCCGCGGGCCGGCAGCAGCCAGTCCAGCCGCCACACTCCGTCGGCCAGCGGCCGGGCGGTGGTCTCCTGCGGCGGGTCGCGGTGCAGGAGGGCCTCGCCGGGCCAGGGGAGTTCGATGCGCAGCGCGGCCACGGCGTGCCGCTCGACAGCGGTGCGTCCGGGGAAGCGGATGCCGAGCAGCTTGCGCACGGTGGAACGGGCCCCGTCGCAGCCGACCAGGAAACTCCCGCGCCACCAGGTGGTTTCCGCACCCCGGGTGTGGGCGGTGACCCCGCGGTCGTCCTGCTCCAGGGTGTCCAGTTTGCTGTCGGGGACGAGCTGGACCAGCGGGTGGGCCGCGGCGGCTGCGCGCAGCCCGCGGCTGAGGGCGTGCTGCGGCACGTGCAGCGGGGCCGGGTCCTGGTCGTCCTCGAAGGTGATGCGGCCGGTGTCGCGGCTGCGCCGCATGGTGCGCCAGGCCGTGTAGTGCGCGCCTTCGTCGCGCAGTGTCGTACAGCCCAGCCGCTGGGCCATGGCGGCGGTGTCGGGGTGCAGGACGACGCTGCGGGCCGGGCGGGGGAGATCCTTGCCGGGACCCTCGTCGAGCACGACCGAGGGCACGCCCTGGCCGGCGAGGGCGAGGGACAGCGACAGTCCGACGGGCCCCGCGCCGACGACGATCACCGGGTCCACGAGGCGGCTCCCGATGTCCGGTATGTGATCACAGAACGTATGCAACCCACTGGAGGTGCCTGCGTCAAGTGACCCAGGACCCGGGCATGCGTGTGGTGCGACGGATGAGATCCGCCGCACCACATGTGCCACGCCAGTTTACTGACCGGGTATCAGGGGGCCTTGCCCACGCCGGCCGCGCCGCCCGCGTCGACCTCGGCCACCTCGGCCTCGACGACGGCGCCGGTACCCTTCTTCGACTGCCGCAGCCGCTTCTCCAGGAAGGAGGCCAGGCCCGTCAGGGCGAAGTTCACCGCGATGTAGATCAGGCCGATCACGACCATGGTCGCGATGGTGTTGCTGTAGTTGGCGGAGATCTGCCGGTTCATCGACATCAGGTCGGCGAAGCCGAGGAGGGCACCGCCGAGCGCCGTGTCCTTGAGGATGACCACGAGCTGGCTGACCAGCGCGGGCAGCATCGCCGTGACGGCCTGCGGGACCAGGACGTACGTCATGATCTGGCCCTTGCGCATGCCGATCGCCTTGGCCGCGTCGGTCTGGCCGCGCGGCAGCGTCAGGATGCCGGCCCGGACGATCTCGGCGATGACCGAGGCGTTGTACAGGACGAGGCCGGTGACGACCGCGTACAGCGGTCGCAGGTCCGAGCTGACGGTGCCGAGCATGACGTACAGCGCGGAGCTGAAGATCATCAGCATCAGCACCGGGATGGCGCGGAAGAACTCCACGAGCGCGCCGACCGGGACGCGCACCCACGCGTGGTCGGAGAGCCGGGCGATGCCGAGAAGGGCACCGAGCGGCAGCGCGATCACCATGGCGATCAGACCGGCCTTGAGGGTCTCGCCGAGGCCCGGCAGCAGGAACGTCGTCCAGATCTGGCCGTCCGTGACGAACGGGGTCCACTTGTCGGCGTCGAGCTGGTTCTGCTCGGCCATGAGGGACAGCACCCACCACAGGGCCAGCGCGAGGACCACCAGGAAGGCGCCCGTGTAGATCCAGTTGCGGACCTTGGCCTTCGGGCCGGGGGTGTCGTACAGAACGGAGCTCATCGCTTCACCGCCACTCGCTTGGCCACCCAGCCCAGCAGCAGGCCGGTGGGCAGGGTCAGCAGGACGAAGCCGAGAGCGAAGACGGCGAAGACCGCGAAGAGCGCGTCCGCCTCGTTCTCCAGCATTTCCTTCATCAGCAGGGCCGCCTCGGCCACGCCGATGGTCGCCGCCACCGTGGTGTTCTTGGTGAGGGCGATCAGTACGTTGGTGAGCGGTGCGACGACCGCCCGGAAGGCCTGGGGGAGCACGATCAGGGTGAGCACCTGGAAGAAGCTCAGGCCCAGCGCGCGGGCGGCCTCGGCCTGCCCCACGGGCACGGTGTTGATGCCCGAGCGCAGTGCTTCACAGACGAACGTGCCGGTGTAGGCGATCAGGCCCAGGACCGCGAGGCGGAAGCCGATCTCCTTGAAGTTCTCGCCCCCGAGCGTGATCTTCAGCGTCTGGTTGAGGCCCAGCGAGCAGCCGAGGATCAGCAGGGTCAACGGCGTGTTGCGCACGACGTTGACGTACGCGGTGCCGAAGGACCGCATGATCGGGACCGGACTGACCCGCATGCCGGCCAGGATCGTGCCCCAGATCAGGGATCCGACCGCGGAGTAGAGGGTGAGCTGCACCGTCACCCAGAAGGCTCCGAGCACGTCGTACTGCCCGGAAGTAAGAAAGTCGAACACGTTGCCCTGCGCTCTCCCCAGGATGGCCGGTGAGGGGCGCCGCCGCCCGTGACAGGCGGGCGGCGGCACCCCTCACCGATGAATCAGCTGCCTTCGGTGATCTGCGGGGCCGGCTCGGCCTTGTAGCCGGCGGGACCGAGGTTCGCGTCCACCGCCTTCTGCCAGGAGCCGTCCTCGACCATCTTCTTGAGCGCGGCGTTGACCTTCGTCTGGAGGTCCTTGTCGCCCTTCTTCAGGCCGATGCCGTAGGGCTCGTCGCTGAGCTTCAGGCCGACCAGCTTGAACTTGCCCTTGTTCTTCTCCTGCGCGGCGAAGCCGGCGAGGATCGAGTTGTCCGTGGTCAGGGCGTCGACGGACCCGTTCTCCAGGCCGGTGAGGCACTCGGAGTAGCCGCCGAGCTGCTGCAGGTCCGCGTCGGGGGCCAGCTTGTTCTTGATGTTCTGCGCGGAGGTGGATCCGGTGACCGAGCACAGCTTCTTGCTGTTCAGGTCCTCGGCCTTGGTGATCGAGCTCTCGTCCGCGCGGACCAGCAGGTCCTGGTGGGCCAGGAAGTACGGGCCGGCGAAGTCGACCCTCGCCTTGCGCTTGTCGTTGATCGTGTAGGTGGCGACCACGAGCTTGACGTCGCCGTTCGAGATCAGGTTCTCGCGCTCGGCGCTGACGGCCTGCTTGAACTCGATCTGGTCGGGCTGGTAGCCGAGCTCCTTGGCGACGTAGGTCGCCACGTCGACGTCGAAGCCGGTGAACTTGCCGTCCGGGGTCTTCAGGCCCAGGCCCGGCTGGTCGAACTTGATGCCGATGACGATCTTGTTGCCGCCACCGGTGCTGCCGCCGCCGGCCTTGTCACCGCCGCCGCCACACGCGGTCGCGGTCAGGGAGAGGACGACGGCCACGGCTGCGGCCGCGCCGGCCTTGAAAACCTTCATGGTGAACTTCCCTCGGATGAGACGTTGTTGGACGACGAGCGACGACACGAGCGTCGGGTCGCCACGGGATCACTACCAGACGGAACCGTCAGTGGTGCAGGATCTTCGAAAGGAAGTCCTTGGCGCGGTCACTGCGCGGGTTGCTGAAGAACTGCTCCGGCTCGGCCTCTTCGACGATCTTGCCGTCGGCCATGAAAACGACCCGGTTGGCGGCGGAGCGGGCGAAGCCCATCTCGTGCGTGACGACGACCATCGTCATGCCTTCGGCGGCGAGCTGCTGCATGACCTCCAGCACCTCGTTGATCATCTCCGGGTCGAGGGCCGACGTCGGCTCGTCGAAGAGGATCACCTTCGGGTCCATGGCCAGCGCGCGGGCGATCGCCACACGCTGCTGCTGGCCGCCGGAGAGCTGCGCCGGGTACTTGTCGGCCTGTGTTCCGACGCCCACCCGGTCCAGCAGCGCCCGCGCCTTCTTCTCGGCGCTCGCCTGGTCCGCCTTGCGGACCTTCATCTGGCCCAGCATCACGTTCTGCAGCACCGTCTTGTGCGCGAAGAGGTTGAAAGACTGGAAGACCATGCCGACATCGGCACGCAGCCTTGCCAGCTCCCGCCCCTCCGAGGGCAGTTCCTTGCCGTCGATCGTGATCGTTCCGGAGTCGATCGTCTCCAGGCGGTTGATGGTCCTGCACAGCGTGGACTTGCCCGATCCCGAGGGACCGATCACCACGACAACCTCGCCGCGGGCAATGCTCAGATCGATGTCCTGAAGCACGTGCAGCGCGCCGAAGTGCTTGTTGACGTTGCTCAGTACGACCAGGTCGTCAGCGGCTCCGGCCGCGTCCTTCGCATCCTTGGTCACTGATACTCCGCTCATCGGCTTCTTGCTCCGTCCTCCTCGGTTGGCAGGACAGTAGTGAGGCCGTGCGTACACCGTCATCACATCTGAGGGAGAATTGAGGATAACGAAACGGCCTCGAATCGATACGCTCCGTACGCGTCGCGGCGGTTCGCACCGCAGGGCTCGTACCGGCTGCATAACGGAAACCGCGCCGGACCGGAACCCCCTTGACGTGGGGCCCCGCATCGGCGTGGATGCTCTCTGGCCCCCTGACCACGGGCCGCGCTCGGCACAACAGGAAAACAGGACGCAGGAAAGGGGGACGCAATGAGACTGCTGCTCGTCGAGGACGATGACCACGTCGCCGCCGCCCTGTCCGCGATCCTCGCCCGGCACGGCTTCCAGGTGACCCACGCCCGCAACGGCGAGGAGGCCCTGCAGGCCCTGCTGCCCGCCGGAGGACCACCCCACACGTCCCCCTACGGGGTGATCCTCCTGGACCTGGGCCTCCCCGATCAGGACGGCTACGAGGTCTGCGGCAAGATCCGCAAGCGCACCTCGATCCCCGTGATCATGGTGACGGCCCGTTCGGACGTGCGTTCCCGCATCCACGGTCTCAACATGGGCGCCGACGACTACGTGGTCAAGCCGTACGACACGGGCGAGCTGCTCGCCCGGATCCACGCCGTCGCCCGGCGCAGCGGCGCCGCCGAGGAGGCCGCGGCAGCCGTCACGGGCGCCCCGGCCGTGGTCCGGGTCGGGCCCGTCAGCATCGAGCTGCCCACCCGCCGGGTCAGTGTCGACGGCTCGGACGTGCCGCTCACCCGCAAGGAGTTCGACCTGCTGGCCCTGCTGGCGCAGCGCCCCGGCGTCGTCTTCCGCCGCGAGCAGATCATCAGCGAGGTGTGGCGCACCAGCTGGGAGGGGACCGGGCGGACCCTGGAGGTGCACGTGGCCTCGCTGCGCTCCAAACTGCGCATGCCCGCCCTGATCGAGACCGTCCGCGGGGTGGGCTACCGGCTCGTCCCGCCGGCCGCCCCCTAGCGGGGGCCGCCGATGCGCGCCCGCCTGCTCCCGCTGCTCGTCGTCCTGATGGCGGGGGTGCTGCTCGCCCTCGGGTTCCCGCTCGCCGTCAGCCTGGCCGCCGGCCAGCAGCAGAAGGTGGTCGTGGACCGGATCGACGACAGCGCCAGATTCGCCGCCCTCGCCCAGTTCTTCATCGACGCGGAGAGCTCCGGCAGCAGCGGCGCCGCCGAGCGCCGGGAGACGCTCCAGCTGGAGCTGGCCCGCTACCAGGAGCTGTACGGCATCCGGGTGGGCATCTTCTACCGCGACGACAACGCGCTGGTCCGGGCGCCCGGCTGGTGGCAGCTCCCCGCGGAGGGCGAGGGCCGGGAGGCCTTCAGGCAGGCGCTCGCCGGGCGGCGCAGCCACGATCCGGCCCAGGTGTGGCCCTGGCAGACGCACGGGAAGCTCCTCGTCGCCTCCCCGGTCGTCCTCGACGGCGACGTCGTCGCGGTCGTGGTCACCGAGTCGCCCACCGACCGGATGCGGGCCCGGATCCTGCGGGGCTGGCTGCTGATCATCGCCGGTCTGGCCGCCGCGATGCTCCTCGCGTTCGGGGCCGCCCTGCAGCTGACCCGCTGGGTCCTCAAGCCCGTCCGGACGCTCGACGCGGCCGCCCACGGGATCGCCACCGGGCGGATGAACTCCCGGGTCGCGGCCGCGAGCGGACCGCCGGAACTCCGACGCCTGGCCCGCTCGTTCAACGAGATGGCCGACAACGTGGAAGAGGTACTGGAGCAGCAGCGGGCGTTCGTCGCCGACGCCTCCCACCAGCTGCGCAACCCGCTCGCCGCGCTGCTCCTGCGGATCGAGCTGCTCGCCCTCGAACTGCCCGAGGGGAACGAGGAGATCGCCTCCGTGCGCGCCGAGGGCAAGCGCCTGGCCCAGGTCCTGGACGACCTGCTGGACCTGGCGCTGGCCGAGCACGCCTCCGCCGAGCTCAGCCTCACCGACATCGGGGCCCTGGCCGCCGAGCGGGTCGCCTCCTGGCGGCCGTACGCCGAGGAGAAGGGCGTACGCCTCACCGAGACGGGCCGCACCGCGGTCACCGGGTGGGCCGACCCGATCGCGCTGTCCAGCGCCCTCGACGCCGTCATCGACAACGCCCTCAAGTTCACTCCGGCGGGGGAGGAGGTCACGGTGGCCGTCGCCCCGGCCGGCCCGTCCGTGCACGTCGTCGTCGCCGACCGCGGCCCGGGCCTCACCGAGGACGAGCTGCTCCGCGTCGGCGACCGGTTCTGGCGCAGCGGCCGCCACCAGAACATCAAGGGCTCCGGGCTCGGCCTGTCCATCTCCCGGGCCCTGCTCGCCGCGGGCGGCGGGTCCCTCTCGTACGCGAAGAACGAACCGCACGGGCTGCGGGTGACCGTCGCCGTCCCGCGCAGCGCCCCGCACAACGGGGCGGACGACAACGGGGCCAACGGCAACGGCTGACCCGCGAGCCCGTCCGGCGCACGCGTCAGCGCGCCCAGGCCAGGGCGGTGCGGGCCGGGGCGGAGACGGCGTACAGCTCGTCGACGGCCCGCACCTCGAACACCGCCGCCCGCTCCCGGCCGGCCCGGCCGACCGCCGGCAGGTACAGGGCGGTGCCGCAGGTGCCGCCGAGGAAGCGGCGGCTGCCGTCCGGGAGCAGGCGGTGCAGCTCGTAGTGGCGGACCGGGCCGGGCGCCCGCCGCCAGGACAGCCGCACCGCGGCCGTGCCGTGCTGTTCGGCCGCGGCGTCCACGGTCGGCGCACGCGGAGCGGACGGGCGCGGGCGGGCGGTGCCGTCGCGTACCGACAGGGCGCCGACCCGCCAGGACACCGCTCCGTCTCCCCTCGCCGTGATCCGTACCGCCAGCCCGTACGCGGTCCGGCCCGCCAGGGACGACAGCCCGACCCGCGCCGTACGCCAGCCCGCGCCCGGGACCGCCGTACCGGCCGCGAACCAGGCGTAGGGGACGGGCTCGCCCGGAGCGGCCGGCTCGCGCACCGCGACGCCGACCTCCACCACGGCCGGCGCGGACCCCGGATCGGCCGAGTGCACCACCTCCACGACGCCGGCCCGTGGCAGCGCCAGCCGGGTGCCGTGCAGCCCGACCGCGGCGGGCGCGGAGAGCCGGCCCGCCACGAGGAGGCTGGAGCCTCCCCGCCAGGCCCGGGCGAAGTCCAGGGTGACCGACGGGCGCGGGCCGGCGGTGTCCACGACCCAGCGGCGGCCCGGCAGCCGGTCCTGGAGGCCGAGGTGGCTCCACGGGGTGTCGGAGACGGCCTCGCCGCGCTCGTACCAGCGCTCCCCGTGTCCGGTGTTGAACGAGCAGGCGAAGGGGAGCTGCGCCACCGTGGACCGGTCGGCGACGACGGTGGCCGGCGCCCGCCAGCCGCCGCTGCCGGGCGCGGGGCGGGCCGGGTCCAGGGACTCGCCCGTCCAGAACCGGTCGTCGGCGCGGTGGAAGGCGGCGGGCGAGCGGTCGGTGAGGTGGTTGCGGGTCCACTCGGGCCGGTAGAAGCCGTAGCTGACGACATGGTCGCGGCCGCGCGGGACGATCGCCTCCCAGTCGACGGCGGATTCCCAGCCGCGCGACTCCGTGTCCACCGCCGCCCACAGCTCGTGGCGGCTGCGGCCGAGGCGGTCGGCGAGCACCGCGGAGTCGGCCAGGCTCCGCGCGGTCCACCGGAAGTCGACGAACACGGTGTCGGCGACCCGGCCCGCCCGGTCCTCGAAGAACTCCTGGTTGAGCGGGTTGAGCGCGCCCTGCCAGCCGACCCGGCCGGTGCTGTTCATCGCGTCGTACCAGGTGATCCGCAGGTTGTGGGGTGCGCCGGCCGCCCGCAGGGCGCGCAGGAACTCCCGCATCCGGGTGGCGAGCGCGCTGTCCCCGCCGTCGGTCTCGGCGTTCACGAACCAGCCGTCGAATCCGTACGCGACCGCCACCCGCACGAGCTGCTCGGCCATCGGGAACCGGCCGAGGGCGTCGCGCTGCACGAGGTCGCGGGTCCACTGCAGGTCGCCGCCGTACGCGACGGGCGGCAGGAACACGTTGCCCAGCACCGGTACGCCGTTGCGGTGGGCGGCGTCGACGACGGGCGCGTTCGGCGCGAGCACGATCCCCTCGCCGGCGGAGCCGCCCCAGAACACCAGCTCGTCGATGTACGCCCAGTGGGTGAGGGCGTACGTATCGGCGGTGGCTACCCCCTGGGAGGGGTTCTGCGCGGTGGGGCCGAAGGAGACGAGGGCGGCGATCCGGGCCTGCCCGGCCCGGACGGCCGGGTGCGGGGGCACCGGCGTGAAGCGGGCGGCGAGCGGCACGGTGGCGGTGTTGTGGGCGAGGTCCGGGTCCGACTCGGGCGTCCACTGCCTGAGCGAGCGCCACACGATGCCGGGCCCCGGGGTGCCGTGGGGGAGGGAGTCGGGGAACCAGTACGGGGCGTACGGGGCCGGGTCGGCCGGACCGGCGCCGCCGCCCGGCCGGGGGGTGGCGGGCGGCGCGGGAGCCGACGGGGCTTCCGGCGCGGCGGCGTGCACCGGGAGGGGAACGCCCAGCAGAGCGGCGGCTCCGGCCCCGGCGGCGAGGACCCGGCGCCGGGCGGGCGGCGGCGGTACCGGTCCGGGGAACCGGGCGGCGGAGCCGTCGGGGGTGCCGTCGGGAGAGTCGGGAGAGGGGGAGGCGGAACGCAGCAAGGAGGGACGAGGGTGTGCGCCGTTGCCGGACTCGGACATGCGGGCTCCTCGGGGGCATGGATCGGGGACGGGGGGCAGGGATCGGGGACAGCGGACGACGGGGAAGACCGGGCGGATCAGCGGATGTCGGAGACGCGCAGCACCTCCGTGATGCCGCGCGCGGACAGGTGGGCGGGATCCTCGGCCAGCTCCGCCAGCACCACCGCAGGCCTGACCCCGCCGGACGCCAGCGACGCCCACGCCTCGAAGAAGGCGCCGCCGGGCGCGCACACCGACCGCCCCGGCGCGGCCTCCGCCCCGCCGACGTCCACGGCCAGCGCGGTGGACCGGACGGCCGGGCGGTGCTCCCGGCCCCGCCATTCCGCGGCGATCCGGGCGACCTCGGCACCGGCCGGTTTGGTCCGCCGGTCGTTGGTGAGCAGGCCGAGCCCGTACTCCAGCTCGGGGAAGTCCGCCAGTTCCCGGGACACGTCGTGCGAGCACCACCAGGTCACACCCCACAGGCCCGGGCAGTCCAGGGCGGCGGCGAGCGTCGCCCCGGTGAAGGCGGCCGCGTGCTCGGGCGGGATCAGCGGCGCGGGCGCCCCGACCTCCTGGAGCCAGACCGGCCGGTGCGGATCGGCCGCCCACGCCTTGGACAGCTCGATCAGGTAGGCGGCGTGCTGCTCGGTCGCGGCCCCGGTACGGCCGTGCCGTTGCGCGGTGCCGTTGAACACCCAGGAGTGCACGGTCGTGGCCGCGCCGAGCCGGGCCGCCTGGGCCGGAGTGAACGGGTGCCCGTCCCGGTACCAGGCCGCGTCGTACTCGGCGTGCACGTGGAACCGGCCCGGCGCGCCCCGCTCGCAGGCGGCGAGCATCCGCTCCAGCCACCGCTGCGCCTGATCCGGGGTGATCCGGTCCGGATCGGGGTGCGGGGCGTCGGAGAACTGGTTGATCTCGTTGCCGACGGTCATGCCGAGGAAACGGGGCCGGTCGGCGAGGGCGGCGGCCAGCGTGCGCAGGTACTCCTCCTGCCCGGCGACCACGTCCGGGTCGGCGAAGATGCTCCGCCGGTGCCAGGTCCCGGTCCACGCGGGCAGGAAGTCGAAGCTCGACAGGTGCCCCTGCAGCCCGTCCACCGCGACGTCGAGACCGCGCTCGGCGGCCGCGTCGGCGAGCGCGACCAGCTGCTCGACGGCCCGCGGCCGGATCAGTGCCCGGTTGGGCTGGAAGAGCGGCCACAGCGGGAAGACCCGCACGTGGTCCAGGCCGAGCGCGGCGACCGAGTCGAGGTCGGCCGCGACCTCGTCGGGGTCGAAGTCGAGCCAGTGGTGGAACCAGCCGCGCGACGGCGTGTAGTTGGCGCCGAAGCGGAGGGCCCCGGCGGGCGGGGGAAGGGGGGTGCCGTCAGGCATGGGGGATCCCGGAAGTCGCGGGGAATTCTCCGGACGCCCACAACGTGCCGCGCCCGGCCGGGGGAAGTCAACAGGGCCTTCAAGGCCAAGGGAAAACAATGCACTTGTGCGTTTCAGGCCCGTTGACAGAAGGGGCGAACCCCTCTCAAGCTGGGGCGGCTAATGCGGTTTAGCCGCATGCGTCCAAGGGCCTCACACGAGAAGTGTGCGGAAACGGCACACGGCCGGCCATTGCCGTCCGTACCCGAGGGATGAGGCAGGCCATGGCCCGCAGACCCACCATCAAGGACATAGCCCGCCGGGCCGGGGTGTCCGAGAGCGCCGTCTCCTTCGCGCTCAACGACCGGCCGGGCGTGTCCGACGGAACCCGCGCCCGGGTCCGCCGCGTCGCCGAGGAGCTCGGCTGGCATCCCAACAGCGCCGCCCGCGCCCTTGCCGGCGAACGCTCCGGCGCCGTCGGTCTGGTCCTGGCCCGGCCCGCCCACACCCTCGGTGTCGAGTCGTTCTTCCTCCAACTGGTCTCCGGCATCCAGGAGGTGCTCTCTGCCGGCCGGACCGCCCTGCTCTTCCAGGTGGTCGACGACATCGACGCCGAGTGCGCCCTGTACCGCCGCTGGTGGGCCGAGCGGCGTGTCGACGGCGTCCTCGTCGTCGACCCGCGCACGCAGGACCCGCGACCGGAACTCCTCGCCCGCCTCGGCCTTCCCGCCGTCACCGTCGGCGGTACGGGCGCCCCCGGACCGCTGTCCTCGGTGTGGGCGGACGACGCCCGGGCGATGGCCCGGGTCGTGGACCACCTGCACGGGCTGGGCCACCGCCGGATCACCCACATCGCCGGGCTGCCCGGCCTGGCCCACACCGCCCGCCGCATCGCCTCGCTGCGCGTCGAGGCCGCGGCGCGCGGGCTGGGCCCGCGGGAGGTGCACTCGGTGGTGACCGACTACTCCGACGCCGAGGGGGCGGCCGCCACCCGGCGCGTCCTCGCCGAGCCCGAGCCGCCGACCGCCCTGGTCTACGACAACGACGTGATGGCGGTGGCCGGCAGCGCCGTCGCCGCCGAGCTCGGCATCGCCGTCCCCGGCCGCCTCTCGATCGTCGCCTGGGACGACTCCGCCCTGTGCCGGGTCACCCATCCCCGGCTCACCGCCCTCGTCCGTGACACCGCGGGGTTCGGCCGGCTCGCCGCCGAGGAACTGCTCACCGTGCTCGCCGGGGGCCCGCCCCGGACCCGAGAGGGCGAGCAGCCGCGGCTGGAGCCCCGCGAGAGTACGGCGCCGCCCCCGGCCGCATACTGAACCCCGACCCCGTTCTGGAGCGCCCCGTGACCTCACCCAGCCCCTCGTTCCACGCCTCCGGCGCCCATGCCCCCGGTGCCCCCGGCGCGCCCGGTGCCCCCGGCGCGCCCGCGGGTCCGACGGTGGCGATCGACATCGGCGGCACGAAGATCGCCGGTGCGCTGGTGCTCCCCGACGGCACGATGACGGCCACGACCCGCCGCCCGACCCCGCGGGACACGGACGCCGACGGGGTGTTCGCCGCCGTCGCGGAGGTCGTCGCCGAGCTGGCCCGCTCGCCCCTGTGGCCTGCGGCGGTCCGCTGCGGCATCGGCAGCGCGGGCCCCGTCGACGCCTCGCGCGGCACCGTGAGCCCGGTGAACATCGGCGCTTGGCGCGGTTTCCCCGTCCAGGCCCGGGTCGCCGCGGAACTGGCCCGGCACGGCGCCCTGCTGCCCACCGTGCTGGTCGGCGACGGCGTGGCCATGACCGCGGCCGAGCACTGGCTGGGTGCGGCCCGCGGCCACGCGAACGCGCTGTGCATGGTGGTCTCCACCGGCGTCGGCGGCGGCCTGATCCTGAACAACCGGCTCCATCCCGGCCCCACCGGCAACGCCGGCCACATCGGGCACATCAGCGTCGCGTTCGACGGCCCGCGGTGCGTCTGCGGAAGCCGCGGCTGCGTGGAGTCGATCGCCTCGGGCACCGCCATCGCCCGGTGGGCCGCCGAGCAGGGCTGGACCCCGGCCGAAGGAGCTGCAGGCGACGCCACGGCGGCGGGCGTCGCCGCGGCCGCCGACGCCGGGGACCCCCTCGCGCTCGCCGCGTTCGACCGTGCGGGCCGCGCCCTGGCCGCCGCCATCGCGGCCGGCGCCACCCTCGTGGAAACCGGCATCGCCGTGATCGGCGGGGGCGTCGCCGTCTCCGGAGACACCCTCTTCGGGCCGATCCGCACCCACCTCGCGGACTACGCCACGCTCTCGTACGTCGGCGGCCTGGAGGTGGTCCCGGCGGCCCTGGGCACCCATGCCGGACTGATCGGCGCGGCCGCCGCGGCGGCGATGCTCCTGCCGGAGACGGCCGGACGCTGACACCCGGCGGCCGGCGGGCCGTGGTCCGGCGGTCAGTGGCCGTGGTCCGGCGGTCAGTGGGCCGAGGTGCGGCGGTCAGTGGCCGTGGGGCCCGCCGGACCCCGGATCCGGGGCCCGGGTCAGGGCTTCACCGAGCGGTAGTACCGTCCGGCGCCCTCGTGCAGGTCCAGCGGATCCGTGTAGATCGCCGTCCGCAGGTCCACCAGCTGCGCCGCGTGCACCTCGGCCCCGATGCGGTCACGGCTGTTGATCACCGTCCGCGTGAACTGCTCGGTGAGCCCCGGATCGGTCTCCTCGGTGGTCACCAGCAGGTTCGGCACGGCCAGGGTCGCCACCGCCGAGGTGTTGCGCGCCCGCTTGTACGCGTCCTGCGGCATCACCGCCGCCCGGTAGTAGCGCGCCGGGCTCCCGCTGCCCTGCAGCGTCTCCACCAGGTCGCCGAGCTGCACGAGCCGGATGTCGTACCGCTCCGACAGTTCCCGCACCGCGTTCGTGGGGAGGCCGCCGGACCAGAAGAACGCGTCGATCCGCCCGGCCTCCAGCTCCGTCGGCATGGTGTCGATGCCGATCGAGACCGGCGTGATGTCCCGCGCCGGGTCCAGCTTGGCCGCCGCCAGCAGCCGCTCCGAGACCAGGCGCACGCCCGACCCGGGCTGGCCGATCGCCACCCGCTTGCCGCGCAGGTCCCGCGCCGACTGCACCGGCGACCCGGCCGGCACCACCAGCTGCACGTAGTCGTCGTACAGCCGCGCGACCCCGCGCAGCCCGTCCGCGCCGGGCTTGCCGTCGGCCCGGTACTTCGAGACCGCGTCCGCCGTCGCGACGGTGAAATCGGCCTGCCCCGTAGCCACCCGCGCCAGGTTCTCCTGCGACCCCTGGCTGGTCTCCAACCGGACCCGGACCCCGGGGACGTCCTGCGCCAGCGCCTGCTCCAGCAGCTGGCCGTACCGGTAATAGACGCCCGTGCGCACGCCCGTGCTGAAGGTCAGCTCGCCCTTCAGCTCGGGCTCCCCGAAGGGCCGCAGCCACCACACCAGAAGCCCGAGCACGGCGAACACGGCCACCAGCCCCCACAGGGCGGTGCGCCTGCCGAAACGGGGCGGAACAAGAGCCATGGCCGCGATCCTGCCACCCGTCGCGCCGACCTGTCACGGGGCGCCCGTCCCTGCGGCCGCAACAGGGGCCGGACCGAGGCCGGGCCGAGGCCGGACCGAGGCCAGGCCGGAGGGTGTCCCGGCAGCACCTACCCTTGTTCCATGACCAGCAGCAGCGACCGGAGCACGGCAGTGGACGTCAAGGGAACATACGAGGTGCGCACCTACGGGTGCCAGATGAACGTGCACGACTCCGAGCGACTCTCCGGACTGCTGGAGGAAGCGGGCTACACCCGGGCCCCGGAGGGCTCGGACGGCGACGCCGACGTCGTGGTGTTCAACACGTGCGCCGTGCGCGAGAACGCCGACAACAAGCTGTACGGCAACCTCGGCCGGCTCGCCCCGATGAAGACCAAGCGCCCCGGCATGCAGATCGCCGTCGGCGGCTGCCTGGCGCAGAAGGACCGCGACACGATCGTCAAGAAGGCCCCGTGGGTCGACGTCGTCTTCGGTACGCACAACATCGGCAAGCTGCCCGTCCTGCTGGAGCGCGCCCGCATCCAGGAAGAGGCGCAGATCGAGATCGCCGAGTCGCTGGAGGCCTTCCCCTCCACGCTGCCGACCCGCCGCGAGTCCGCGTACGCCGCCTGGGTGTCGATCTCCGTGGGCTGCAACAACACCTGCACCTTCTGCATCGTTCCGGCCCTGCGCGGCAAGGAGGAGGACCGCCGCCCCGGCGACATCCTCGCCGAGATCGAGGCGCTGGTCGGCGAGGGCGTCTCCGAGATCACCCTGCTCGGCCAGAACGTCAACGCGTACGGTTCCGACCTCGGCGACCGCGAGGCCTTCTCCAAGCTGTTGCGCGCCTGCGGGCAGATCGAGGGCCTGGAGCGGGTCCGCTTCACCTCCCCGCACCCGCGAGACTTCACGGACGACGTGATCGCGGCCATGGCCGAGACCCCGAACGTGATGCCGCAGCTGCACATGCCGCTCCAGTCCGGCTCGGACCCGATCCTGAAGGCCATGCGCCGCTCGTACCGCCAGGAGCGCTTCCTCGGCATCATCGAGAAGGTCCGCGCCGCCATCCCGCACGCCGCGATCTCCACCGACATCATCGTGGGCTTCCCCGGCGAGACCGAGGAGGACTTCGAGCAGACGATGCACGTGGTCCGCGAGGCGCGCTTCGCCAGCGCCTTCACCTTCCAGTACTCCAAGCGCCCCGGGACCCCGGCCGCCGACATGGACGGCCAGATCCCCAAGGAGGTCGTCCAGGACCGCTACATGCGCCTGGTCGCCCTCCAGGAGGAGATCTCCTGGGAGGAGAACAAGAAGCAGGTCGGCCGCACCCTGGAGGTCATGGTCGCGGAGGGCGAGGGCCGCAAGGACGGCGCCACGCACCGCCTGTCCGGCCGCGCCGCCGACAACCGCCTGGTCCACTTCACGAAGCCGGACGAGGACGTCCGCCCCGGCGACGTGGTGACCGTGGAGATCACCTACGCGGCCCCGCACCACCTCCTCGCCGAGGGCCCCACGCAGTCCGTGCGGCGCACCCGGGCGGGCGACGCCTGGGAGAAGCGCAACGCCGCCCCGGCGCAGCCGCAGGGCGTCATGCTCGGCATCCCCACGCTGGGCGTCCCGGCCCCCCTCCCGGAGTCGGCCCCGGCCTGCGGCATCACCGGCTGAGCCCTGCCCCTGCCGCACGGCCCCGCCGTACCCGCCGTACTCCGGGGTACGGGGCCCGCGGCCCCGCCGGGACCGCCGGTCCCGCCGGAGCTGCGGACCCCGCGGGGCGGTGACGGCGGCTAGGCTGCGGATCATGCTCGTAGCCGCCGCCGTCTGCCCCGCCCCGCCGCTCCTCGTGCCCGAGGTGGCCGCGGGGGCCGCCGCCGAACTCGGCGACGCCCGTACCGCCTGCTCCGACGCCCTCGCGGTGCTCGCCGCCTCCCGCCCCGACCTCCTCGTCGTGGTGGGCGCCGCCGAGGAGGGGGAATCCGGGCGCTACCCGCAGGGCGCCGTCGGCTGCTTCCGCCGCTTCGGCGTCGGGGTCGACGTACGTCTGGGAGACACGGGCGGGGAGGGGGACGGCGGCACGGGCGCGCGTCGGCTGCCGCCGTCGCTGGCCGTCGGGGCCTGGCTCCTCGACCACGCCCGCTGGGGCGCCGCGCCGCTGGAGGCGCTCGCGGTGCCCGAGGCGCTCGACACCGACCGCTGCCTCCGGACGGGCCGTGAACTCGCCGCGCGCGCCGAGCGCGTCGCCCTCCTCGTCATGGGCGACGGCAGCGCCTGCCGGACCGTGAAGGCGCCCGGCTACCTCGACGAGCGCGCCGCCCCCTTCGACGCCGCCGCCGCGCTCGCCCTCGCCGACGCCGACACCGCCGCGCTCGCCGCCCTGGACGCCGGCCTCGCCCGCGAGCTCCAGGCCGCCGGCCGGGCCCCCTGGCAGGTCCTGGCCGGCGCCGCCGAGGGCGCCGGCCTCGGCGGACGCCTGCTGTACGAGGACGCGCCCTACGGCGTCGGCTACTTCGTCGCCGCCTGGTCGTAGCTCCCCCCACCGGCCCAGGGCACGCAGAAGGGGCGCGGAGCCCCTCGGCCCCGCGCCCCTTCCGGGACCGCGGTCAGGAGGCGGCCGGCGGCGTCGGGCCGCCGGGAGCGTCCTTGTGTGCGATCTTGCCCAGGGCTTCCTTCGCCTTGCCCGTTCCGGACGTGATCCTGTCGCGGTACTTGCCGTGCGTCTTGGAGTCCACGGCCTTCGCGACCTTCTCCAGACCCTCGCCGATCCTGCCCTCGTTCTTGTGCGCGAGGGCGCCGACCTTCTCCTTCGCCGGAGCGAGCTTGGCCTTCAGTGTGTTCAGCAGGCCCATGGGTCACCTTCCCGTGGCGGTGGCTGCCTGCGGGCGCCCTCGCCGGCTTCCCCGTCCGCCGCGGCCCGCGCCGTCACGTCCTGCGTCGCACCGCCATCGGTCGCCGCGCCGCCCTTGCGGCGGCGAACCGATCGAAAACGCCCATCCCTACTGCCTCTCACACTACTCGTGCGGCTGAACATCCGCCCGGCGCGTCCGCGCCTGCGCCGGGCGCACGCCCGGGCGGAACCCCGTCGGGCAAGACCGGGCCCCGCACCGTCACGCAACCCGATCGGGCTGGTGCCGGATGGTTTGCGAGACTGGGGCAGTGAGCAAAGCAGCCCCCGCCCCGCGGGTCATCGCCGTCGTCGGCCCCACCGCAGCCGGAAAGTCCGACCTGGGCGTGGCCCTGGCCCGCCATTTCGACGGCGAAGTGGTCAACGCCGACTCCATGCAGCTCTACCGCGGGATGGACATCGGCACCGCCAAACTGACGGAGGAAGAGCGCGGCGGGATCCCGCACCACCTCCTCGACATCTGGGACGTGACCGAGACGGCCAGCGTCGCCGAGTACCAGCGCCTGGCCCGCGCCGAGATCGACAAGCTGCTCGCCCAGGGCCGTACGCCCGTCCTCGTCGGCGGATCCGGCCTGTACGTCCGCGGCGCCCTCGACGCCATGGAGTTCCCCGGCACCGACCCCGGTGTCCGGGCCCGGCTGGAGGAGGAGCTCGCCGCGCACGGCCCCGGCGCCCTGCACGCCCGGCTCGCCGCCGCCGACCCGGCCGCGGCGCAGGCGATCCTGCCCGGCAACGGCCGCCGCATCGTCCGCGCCCTGGAGGTCATCGAGATCACCGGGAAGCCGTTCACCGCCAACCTGCCCGGCCACGAGTCCGTGTACGACACCGTCCAGATCGGCGTCGACGTGGCCCGGCCGGAGCTCGACGAACGCATCGCGCGGCGCGTGGACCGGATGTGGGAGGACGGGCTCGTGGACGAGGTCCGGGCCCTGGAGGCCCGCGGACTGCGCGAGGGAATCACCGCCTCCAGGGCGCTGGGCTACCAGCAGGTGCTGGCCGCCCTGGCCGGGGAGTGCACCGAGGACGAGGCCAGGGCCGAGACGATCCGGGCCACCAAGCGGTTCGCCCGCCGCCAGGACTCCTGGTTCCGCCGGGACCCCCGCGTGCACTGGCTCAGCGGAGCCGCCGCGGACCGCCGGGAACTCCGCGGACTTGCGCAGTCGTTGGTCGAACGAGCGGTTACAGCCTGATCACGTGATGGCATCGGGACGCCCCGTGCGCGCGTTCGGAGCCCCGGACCGTGCCATCATCAAATTCCGCGGGTGTGGTCACCGGCGGTGAACGGCAGCGTGCGAAGTCCGAGTGGGGAGGGCGCGTGGCGATGGAGGCCGGCCCTCGTGACACCGGGCGGGACGGGACGCGGGGGACGACGGACCCGGCGGTCCTCGGCGATTCCGCCGACCCCGCCCTTCCCGACGAGCTCGGGCTGCCCGCCGACCCGGCCCGGCTGACCTCCGACGGCCCGGACGCCGCAGGCTCCGGCGAGGACGAGGAACCGGGAGGCCCCGAGTTCGAGGTCGAGCTGCGCCCGCAGCGCCGCCTGCGCATCTGGCAGATCGCCCCGATCGTGATGCTGGCAGCCGCCGGCTCCCTGATGTTCGCCTTCCCCCTCGCCTTCGAGTTCGGCGACGGCGGAGCCGTGGTCGCCATGCTCGGCTTCCTGATCAGCTGCTGCGCGGCGGGCTGGGGCATGATGGCCGCGCGCCGCGTCGGCTACACCTGGCCCGGGCTCCCGCCCCGGGGCAGCGGCCGCCGCCCCGACTGGCGCATGGCCGCGCTGTACGCCTTGGTCGTGCTGGCCGTCGTAGGCCTCGCGGTCTACCGGGTGGCCCGCCTCCGATAGCGCCGAGCCGGACGAGCCCGCCGCCCCGGACGAGCCTGCTGTTCCGGCCGACTCGCCTGCCTCTGCCGACTCCGCTGCCCCGGGGCGCCGCCTCCGCGCCCGGCCGCCGCCTCCGCTGTGCCCGCTCGGGTCGTCCCGGCGCCCTGGAGGAAACCCCCCTCGGTACGATGGGCCCGTGACGCAGACCAGCCTCTCCTTCCTCAAGGGCCACGGCACCGAGAACGACTTCGTGATCATTCCGGACCCGGACAACGCCGTCGACCTGCCCGCCGCCGCCGTCGTCAGGCTGTGCGACCGGCGCGCCGGCATCGGCGCGGACGGAGTGCTGCACGTCGTCCGGTCCGCCGCCCACCCCGACGCCGCGCACATGGCCGACGAGGCCGAGTGGTTCATGGACTACCGCAACAGCGACGGCTCCGTCGCCGAGATGTGCGGCAACGGCGTCCGCGTCTTCGCCCGCTACCTCCAGTACGCCGGACACGTCGAGCCCGGAGACCTCGCCGTCGCCACCCGCGGCGGCGTCAAGCAGGTGCACCTCGACAAGACCGGTGACGTCACGGTCTCCATGGGCCGCGCCGCCCTCCCGGACGAGCAGGTCACGGTCGTCGTCGGCGACCGCGCCTGGCCCGCCCGCAACGTGAACATGGGCAACCCGCACGCCGTCGCCTTCGTCGACAGCCTCGACCACGCAGGAAAGCTCCTCGACCCGCCCCAGTACAGCCCCGCCGAGGTCTACCCGGCCGGCGTCAACGTGGAGTTCGTGATCGACCGCGGCCCCCGGCACGTCGCCATGCGCGTCCACGAGCGCGGCTCCGGCGAGACCCGCTCCTGCGGTACCGGCGCCTGCGCCGTCGCCGTGGCCGCCATCCGCCGCGACGGCGCCGACCCGGCCGTCACCGGACAGCCCGTCACGTACACGGTGGACCTCCTCGGCGGAACCCTCCTCATCACCGAACACCCCGGCGGCCGTATCGACATGACCGGACCGGCCGTGATCGTGGCGGCGGGGGAGCTCGACCCCTCCTGGCTCACCGAAACGGTCTTCGCCTGAAGATTCCCTCTCATGGGTGATCCGTTTCACGCTCAGCGAGAGGCGGACTGCGCCACGTGGTGGGGCCGGTAGCATCAGACACCGGCCCTGAGGGCTCACCCCATGCCCGCCGCAGCCGGTCGAAGCCGCCGGAGGTGCCCATGAGTGCAGAGGCCACGAACCCCGAAGCACGACCCGACCTGCGCCCCGAACTCCGCAGACGGGGCCGGACCCGCATTGACCTGCGCCGACTCGGGCGCGCGGCCCTCCTGGGGCCCACGCCCCGGGACCGGTTGCCCGATGCCATCGGCCATGTGGCCGAGGCGCACCGCGCCCACCATCCCGACGCCGACCTGTCCATCCTGCGCCGCGCGTACGTCCTCGCGGAGTCCTCGCACCGCGGCCAGATGCGCAAAAGCGGTGAGCCGTACATCACACACCCGCTCGCCGTCACCCTGATCCTCGCCGAACTCGGAGCCGAGACCACCACGTTGACGGCCTCGCTCCTCCACGACACCGTCGAGGACACCGACGTGACCCTCGATCAGGTCCGCGCCGAGTTCGGCGACGAGGTCTGCTTCATCGTCGACGGCGTCACCAAGGTCGAGAAGATCGACTACGGGGCGGCCGCCGAGCCCGAGACCTTCCGCAAGATGCTCGTCGCCACGGGCAACGACGTCCGCGTCATGTCCATCAAACTCGCCGACCGGCTGCACAACATGCGCACCCTCGGCGTCATGCGCCCCGAGAAACAGGCCCGCATCGCCAAGGTCACCCGGGACGTGCTCATCCCGCTCGCCGAACGGCTCGGCGTGCAGGCCCTGAAGACCGAGCTGGAAGACCTCGTCTTCGCGATCCTGCACCCCGAGGAGTACGAGCGCACCCGCGCCCTCATCGCGGCCCACGCCGGAGAGGCCGACCCGCTGCCCGGCATCGCCGACTCCGTACGGGCCGTCCTGCGCGACGCCGGCATCGCCGCCGAGGTCCAGGTACGGCCCCGGCACTTCGTCTCCGTGCACCGCGTCGCCCGCAAACGCGGCGAGCTGCGCGGCTCCGACTTCGGCCGCGTCCTCGTCCTCGTCGGGGAGAACGCCGACTGCTACGGGGTACTGGGGGAGCTCCACACCTGTTTCACCCCGGTCGTGTCGGAGTTCAAGGACTTCATCGCCGCCCCGAAGTTCAACCTCTACCAGTCCCTGCACACCGCCGTCGCCACCCCCGACGGGTACGTCGCCGAGGTCATCGTCCGCACCCGGCAGATGCACCGCGTCGCCGAAGCCGGCGTGGTCGCGCTCGGCAACCCGTACGCCCCCGGCGCCGCCGCGGCGGACGGAGACGAGGAGCGGGTGGACCCCACCCGCCCCGGCTGGCTGGCGCGGCTGCTCGACTGGCAGCGCTCCGCACCCGACCCCGACGCCTTCTGGAGCGGGCTGCGCGCCGAGCTCGCCCAGGACCGGGAGATCACCGTCTTCCGGGTCGACGGGGGCAGGCTCGGCCTGCCCGCCGGGGCCACCTGCATCGACGCCGCGTACGCCCAGTACGGGGAGACCGCCCACGGCTGTATCGGCGCCCGGGTCAACGGGCGTCTCGCCTCCCTGGGCACCCGGCTGTCCGACGGAGACACCGTGCAGCCGCTGCTCGCCCAGGACTCCTCCTCCGGGCCCGCCGCCGAATGGCTGGAACACGCCAAGACCCAGGCCGCCCGGATCGCCATCAGCAGCTGGCTCCGGGACCACCCCGACGGCGCCACCCCCACCACCACGCCAAGACCAACGCCTGGAACGCCACAGGCCCCCTGGTCATGGGCCGCGACAAGACGGAGAGCAAGCCGTCCTCTTTCTTCGAAGGCGGCATCAGCAACGTCACCC
>NZ_JACBGN010000094.1 GCF_013401435.1 Streptomyces sp. BR123 | reverse complement strand
CCCTTCCCCCTCCCCCCTAAGAGCGGGCACCGCGGATCCGCGGCGGGGCTCCGCATGCTAGACATTCCCCGTCCCCATTTCCCTGCGCGGACCCACCGGACCGCCGATTCCGCGTCCCACTCGATTCGCAGGAACAAATGAAGCCTGAACGACCCGTGGATTCCGCCGCCGTGGTCGATGGACTCGTCAAGAAGTACCGGGACCGCGACCGGCCGGCGGTGGACGGCCCGAGTCGAGCCCTCCGGCGGGCAGGCACAGCACGTGATGATCGCCCGCGCGCTGATGCACCGGCCCGACGTGCCCCGGCTCTGCGACCGCATCGGCGTCGTGGACCACGGGCGGCTGCGCGCCCTGGACACCCCGCAGGCGCTCACGCCCCCCTCCCCGGCCGGGGCCGTACCCGGGCCCGCGGACGACGCCCCGGTACGGCTCCGCCTCCACAGCGACGCGCCGCCCGCCGTGGCGACTTCTCCTGGAGCAAGGAGATCGAGGACCCGCTGCCGGCCCCGATCCCCGTCACCCCGGTGGCCGTCGAGATGCCGGTCTTCGGCATGCTGCGCGGCATCGTCGCCTCGCTGCGGGTGATCCCGACGGGCTTCCTGATCCCGGACGGCGCCACCCCGCCCGTGGCCGGCCTCCCTGCGACGGTGGGGGTCCTGCCGACGGCTGCGCCGGCCGGCGGCACGGTGGGGTTGACGATCGGCACGCCGGCCCCGACGCGGCACAGGAGAATCTTCGCCGAGGCGTTGACCCCGCTGATGTTCACCGGCTGCACCCGGTTCCCCCGGCACGGTCCGGCGGACGTCCGCTGGTTCCAGGTGCTGTGCGCCGTCGACCCGCCGACCCACGTCGGCGAGGGAATCCGGGCCCTGCTGCTGCCGCCCGGCGGCCCCGGCGCGATCCCGCTGCGGGTGTGCCTTTCGGTACCGCCCGCGGCCATCCCGGTCTTCGGCGCGATCGGCGTCAAGGGATTCCACCGCAGGACCCAGGACTGAACCGTCCTCCCCTTCACCTGTTCGTTCCCGGCCTCGGTCCCGGCCCGGCGCACCTGCGCCGGCCCGGGTGCGGGGTCTTTTCTCGTCGACGGCACCCGAACCGACGTCCGGTGCCCCACCATCCCGGAAGCAAAGGTATTCACACCTCATGACTCTGTCCGATGCCATTCCTGTCGAGATGACGACCGGCTCCGCCGACCTCCGGGCCGGAACCGCCATCGTATTTCCCGGCATGGGCCCCGCTTCCTTTGCCGAAATCGGCCGTTTCCTGCTGCTCGACCCGTACGGGAGGGCGCGTCTGGCGGAGGCGGACGAGGCCCTCGGATATTCGGTGTTCGACCGGTTCCGTGACGCCGAGGACGACTATTCGGTGTATTCCCAGCTCGTCTTCCTGGTGGCTTCGATGGCGATGGCGGACCGGGCCGTCGACACCCTCGGCGTCTCCCCCACCGTGTGTGCGGGTCCCAGCTTCGGCCAGAAGGCGACCGCCGCGTTCGTCGGATCGCTGTCCTTCCCGGACGTCGTCCGGCTGACCGCGGACCTGGCCGCCTGTGAGGAGGAATACTTCTCCGGCGTGTACGAGGACGTGGTCACGCACTGCTTCGTCCGGACCCCGCAGGACCGCCTGGACGAGATCCTCGCCGGTTTCGACGACCGCGGCGCCTGGTACGACCTGTCCGGCCGGCTCGACGCCGGCTTCCACATGCTGTCCGTGCGGGAGGGGGACCTCGACGCGCTGTCGGCCGGGATCAGCTCGGCCGGCGGCTATTCCATGTACTCGATGCGGCCGCCCGTGCACGCGGCGGCCTTCTCGGCCCTGCGCCGCAAGGCGGAGGAGGAGGTGTTCGCCGGGTACGGGTTCGCCGACCCGGCCCTGCCCGTGGTCGTCGACCACGACGGCACGGTCGTCCGGGACGCGGCCGGCATGCGCAGGATGATGCTGGACACCTTCGACCGGCCGATCCACTGGCCGAGCATGGTGGAGTCGCTGAAGGGGCTCGGGGTGGGCACGCTGTACGTGACCGGCCCCGACAACCTGTTCCACCGGCTGGACGTCACCAAGGAGAACTTCGAGGTCGTCCCCGTGGGCCTGCCCAGGAAGCGTGACCGCGAGCGCGACCGCAAGCAGGCCCTGGAGCGGTCCCGGGCCGCGCGGGCCCGGCGGGCCGCGCCGGGAGTCTGAGCCGCCGGCAGCAGGGAACGCGCGAACGGGGCCGGGCCCCATCCCCCCTGGGGGATGGGGCCCGGCCCCGTTCGCACCGGTCCGGCCGCCGCCGTCAGGGGCGGCCGTCGAGCCACTCCTCGACGGCCCGCGCCGTCGTCCGCGCGTGCTGTTCCATCATCGTGAAGTGGTTGCCGGGCACGTCCACGGCGGTGTGCTCCAGCTCCCAGTAGGAACGCCAGTCGCCGTCCGCCGGGCGGGTCCAGTCGAAGAACTGCTCCTGGGACCGCACCAGAAGGGTGGGCGTCTTCACCGTTTCCGGCTTCCAGCCGGCGAACAGCCGGAAGTACGCGCCCATCGCCAGCAGCCGGTGGTCGTCGACCGGGACATAGGTGTCCTGCCGTTCGTCCACCCCCGCCGACAGCCCCGGCTGGATGCCGAGGAGCGCGTCGTCGTCGTGCGAGTAGATGTCGATCAGGACGACCGCCTCCGGGAAGACCCCTGCCTCTTCCAGCTTCCCGGCCACTGCGTGGGCGAAGATGCCGCCCGAGGAGTGCCCGAGGAGCACGAACGGCGCCCCGTCCGCGTGCCGCAGCAAGGCCTCGGCCTTGGCCTCGATGACCGCCTCGGTGGTCGAGGGCAGCTGCTCGCCCCGTAGGAAGCCGGGCGCGGCCATGGCGTGGACGTCCCGCCGGCCGCGGAACGCGGACGCGAACCGGGCGTACTGGTGCGGGCCGGAGATCGACAGGATCGAGGAGAAGCAGATCAGGCCGGGACCCGTCTCGCCTCGGGAGAGCCGTACCAGGCCGGGGGCCTTGCGCAGCTCGGCCGGCGAGGAGAAGGACGGCCGGAACCGCGACGCCTGCATGAGCAGTTCCATGAACCGGCCGGATTCGCCCTGCGTCCCGGCTTCCCGGAGCATCGCCCCGAGGACCCCGGATGCGGCCTCCTCCTCGCGCTGACCGGCGGCGCCGCCCGGCCCGGCGGGGCCGCCCGCGGCACCGGTTCCGGCGAGTTCGGTGTGCAGCCGCTGGGCGACCAGCAGCGGGGTCGGGTGGTCGAAGAGCAGGGTGGCGGGCAGGCGCAGGCCCGTGACGGCGTTCAGCCGGTTGCGCAGCTCGACCGCGGTCAGCGAGTCCAGGCCGAGCTCCAGGAACTCCCTGGACTCCCCCACCGCGTCGGGCGACGGGTAGGCGAGCACCGCGGCGGCCTGGGCCCGTACGAGGTCCAGCAGCACCCCCTCCTGTTCCTCCTCCGGCAGCCCCGACAGGCCCTGGAGCTGCCGTGCGGCGGCGGACACCGCCGCGTCGGCGGGACCGGAGGCGGCCTTGCGGAGTCCGCCGCGCACCAGTGCGCGGAAGAGCGGCGGGAGGGCTCCGGCTTCCGCCTGGGCCCGCAGGGGCGCCGTGTCGAGGTGCATGGCGACGAGCACGCTGTCGTCGCCGGTCAGGGCGGACGCCGTGTCGAAGAGGGCCAGGCCCTCCGCGGACGACAGCGGCGCCAGGCCGGCGCGTGCCATCCGCTGGACGTCGGCGTCCGTGAGGTCGCCGGTCATCCCGCTGCGCTGCTCCCACAGCCCCCAGGCCAGCGACACTGCGGGCAGGCCGGCCGCCCGCCGGGACCGGGCCAGCGCGTCGAGGAAGGCGTTGGCCGCCGCGTAGTTGGCCTGCCCCGGGTTGCCGAGGGTGCCGGCCGCCGAGGAGAACAGGACGAACGCGTCGAGGTCGAGGTCCCGGGTCAGCTCGTGCAGGTGGAGGGCCGCGTCGGCCTTCGGCTGCAGGACCGCGTCGAACCGTTGCGGGGTGAGGGACGGTACGAGCCCGTCGTCGAGGTGGCCCGCGGTGTGGACGACGGCGGTCAGCGGGTGTTCGGCCGGGATGCCGGCCAGCAGTGCGGCGAGCGCCTCCCTGTCGGAGGCGTCGCAGGCGGCGACAGCCGCCTCGGCGCCGAGCCCGGCGAGTTCCGCGACGAGTTCGGCGGCGCCGGCGGCGCGGGGTCCGCGCCGGCTGGTCAGCAGCAGGTGCCGGACGCCGTGCGCGGTCACCAGGTGCCGGGCGAGCAGGCTGCCGAGCACCCCGGTGCCGCCGGTGATGAGGACGGTGCCGTCCGGGCGCAGTGCAGGGGCGGCCGGGGCACGGTCCGCCGTCGCCCCGCCGCCGGGTTCGGCGTCCGCTCGCGGTCGGGGGCGGGCCGCGGGCACCTTCGCCAGCCGGGCGGCGTGCAGGACGCCGCCGCGGACGGCGAGCTGCGGTTCGCCGCTCGCCGCGGCGGCCGCGACCAGCGCGCCGAGGTCCGCCGGAGCCTCCCCGGCGCCGGCCGCGTGGTCCGGGTCGAGGTCGAGGATCTGGAACCGGCCCGGGTTCTCCGACTCCGCGGACCGCAGCAGCCCCCACACCGAGGCGTGCGCCAGGTCGGTGACGCCCTCGCCCGGCCGCACCTCGACCGCGCCCCGGGTGACCACGGCCAGGCGGGACTCGGCGAAGGCGTCCTCGGCAAGCCAGCCCTGTACGAGTGCCAGGGCGTCACGGGCAGCCTGCCGGGTGTCCGCCGCGACGGCTGCGGCGGTGTCCACGAGGGTGCCCGTGACGGTGTCCGCGTCCGGTGCGGCGTACGAGACCAGCACGGTGTCGGGCAGCGGCTTGCCGGTGCCCACCACGCCGGAGAGGGCGTCCAGGTCGGCGTAGACGTCTGCGGTGATGCCCGCCTCACCCAGCAGGGGCTCGAGACCGAGGGTGTCCGTTCCGACCACGGCCCACCGTCCCCCCGGGGGCGTGGAGTCGGAGGGCAGTGCGGGCCACTCCAGCCGGAACAGCGACTCGTGGAAGGCGGGCCGGGCCGACTGGATCCGGGTCGGGTCGAGCTCCCTCAGCAGCAGCGACTCCACCGACACGACCGGTTCTCCCTGCTCGTCGAAGGCCGCGAGGGACACGGCGCCCGCCCCTGCCGGGGCCAGCCGCACCCGCAGGGCGCCGGCGCCGACGGCGTGCAGGCCGACGCCGGTGAAGGAGAAGGGCAGTCGCATCCGGACGTCGGCGCCCGGTGCCTCGTCCTCCGTGGCGAAGAAGGAGCCGAGTGCGAGACCGTGCAGGCCCGCATCGAGCAGTGCCGGGTGCACGCCGAAGTGCGCGGCGCCTGCCCGGGGGCCGTCGGCGAGCGCGAGCTCGGCGAACAGTTCGCCGCCGTGCCGCCAGGCGGACCGCAGGTTGCGGAAGGCCGGGCCGTACGCGTATCCGGCGGCTGCGAAGAGCTCGTACAGGTCGGCCACGTCGAGCGGTTCGGCCCCGGCGGGAGGCCAGACCTCCGGTCCGGCAGCCGGGGGGGCAGGCGGGTTGTCCGCCGAGCCGAGCACACCGGTGGCGTGCCGCGTCCACGGCTCGTCCTGGCCGTGCCCGCCCCCGTCGGCCGCGGTCTCGGTGCGCGAGTGCACCTGGAGGGCCCGCCGGCCCGTGTCGTCGGGCGCGGCCACCGAGACCCGGAGCTGGAGGGCAGTGTGCTCGGGGAGCACCAGCGGCGCCTCCAGGGTCAGCTCCTCCAGGGCGGCGGTGCCTGCGCGCCGGCCGGCGTGCAGGGCGAGTTCCACGAAGGCGGTCCCGGGCAGCAGTACGGTGTCGGCGGCGCGGTGGTCCGCCAGCCAGGGGTGCGTCCGCAGCGACAGGCGCCCCGTGAACAGGAACCCTTGGGAGTCGGGGAGTTCGACGGCCGCTCCGAGCAGCGGGTGCTCGGCCGGGCCGAGCCCGGCGGAGGTCACGTCACCGGCCGCGGCGGCCTCCGGAAGCTCGATCCAGTAGCGCTCGCGCTGGAAGGCGTATGTCGGCAGGTCGGTGGCACGGGCGCCGGTGCCGGCGAAGTACGCCTCCCAGTCGACGCCGGCGCCCCGGGCGTGGGCCCGTGCAACGGCCGCCGTGAGGGTCTCCGCTTCGGGGCGGCCCTTGCGGAGGGCGGGAGCGAAGGCGGCGGATCCGGTGCGGTCGGTCAGGCAGGCCTGTGCGAGGGCGGACAGGACACCGTCGGGGCCGAGTTCGAGGTAGGTGGTGACACCGGCGGCTTCGAGGGAGCGTACGCCGTCGAGGAAGCGGACGGCTTCGCGGACGTGCCGTACCCAGAAGTCGGCGGAGGCCATCTCGTCGGTGACGAGGCCACCGGTCAGGTGGGAGACGACCGGGATGCGCGGTGCCGCGTACGTCAGGCCCTCGGCCACGCGGCGGAAGGCGTCGAGCATGCCGTCCATGCGGGGCGAGTGGAAGGCGTGGCTGACCGTGAGACGGGTGCTCTTGCGGCCCGGGAGGGCCTCCACGACCGCGACGGCCGCGTCCTCGTCGCCGGCGATCACGACGGCCCGCGGGCCGTTGACGGCGGCGAGGCCCACCCGGTCGGTGAGCAGGGGCAGGACCTCGTCCTCCGAGGCCTGTACGGCGATCATCACGCCTCCCGCGGGGAGGGCCTGCATGAGCCGGCCGCGGGCGGCGACGAGCGTGCACGCGTCGTCGAGGGACAGCACGCCTGCGACGTGCGCGGCGGTGATCTCCCCGATGGAGTGCCCGGACAGGAAGTCCGGCTCCACCCCCCACGATTCGAGGAGCCGGAAGAGCGCCACCTCGAAGGCGAACAGCGCCGGCTGGGTGTACTCCGTCCGGTCCAGCACGGCGGCGTCGTTCCCGAACAGCACCTTCTTCAGCGGCAGTTCGAGGTGCGGGTCCAGCCGCTCGCACACGGCGTCCAGGGCTGCCGCGAACACCGGCCTGGCGGCGTACAGCTCACGGCCCATCCCGAGGCGCTGGCTGCCCTGCCCGGTGAACAGGAAGGCCAGCTTCCCGGCCCCTGCGGCGCCGACGGTGCCGCTCATGACACCGGGGGCGGCCGTGGGGTCGCCGTCCGCCAGCGCGCTCAGGCCGCGCAGCAGTTCGTCCCGGTCTGCGGCGACGACCACGGCACGGTGGTCGAAGGCGGCCCGCCGGGTGGCCAGCGACCAGGCCACGTCCACCGCACCGGCCTCGGGCGCGCCCTCCAGGTGGTCCCGCAGGCGGGCCGCCTGGGCGCGCAGCGCCTCGTCCGACTTCGCGGACACGACGTACGGCAGCACGGATGCTGCGGGCGCCGTGCTTCGCGCTGCCGGTGCTTCCTCGGCCGGGGCCTGCTCGATGATCGTGTGGGCGTTGGTGCCGCTGATGCCGAAGGACGACACGGCGGCCCGGCGCGGGCGGCCGGTCTGCGGCCAGGTCACGGACTCGGTGAGGAGCGACACGGCGCCCTCGGACCAGTCGACGTGCGGGGACGGCTCGTCGACGTGCAGGGTCTTCGGCAGGATTCCGTGGCGCATCGCCTGCACCATCTTGATGACGCCCGCGACGCCGGCCGCGGCCTGCGTGTGACCCATGTTCGACTTGATCGACCCGAGCCACAGCGGCGCATCGGCTTCGTGCTCGCGGCCGTAGGTGGCCAGCAGGGCCTGTGCCTCGATCGGGTCGCCGAGGGTGGTGCCGGTGCCGTGGGCCTCGACGACGTCCACCTCGGCGGCCGACAGGCCGGCGTTGGCCAGGGCCTGGCGGATGACCCGCTGCTGGGACGGGCCGTTGGGGGCGGTCAGGCCGTTGGAGGCACCGTCCTGGTTGATCGCCGAGCCGCGGACCACCGCCAGGACGGGGTGGCCGTTGCGGCGGGCGTCCGACAGCCGCTCCACGAGCAGCATGCCGACACCCTCCCCCCACGCCGTGCCGTCGGCAGCTGCCGCGAAGGGCTTGCAGCGGCCGTCCGTGGCCAGGCCCCGCTGGCGGCTGAACGCGATGAACGTGCCGGGCGTGGCCATCACCGTCACCCCTCCGGCCAGGGCCAGGTCGCACTCGCCGTTGCGCAGTGCCTGAGCGGCGAGGTGGAGGGTCACGAGGGAGGACGAGCAGGCGGTGTCGACCGTGACCGCGGGGCCTTCGAGGCCGAAGGTGTAGGAGACGCGGCCGGAGGCGACGCTGCCCGAGCTGGACGTCCCCATGTAGCCCTCGAGGCCGGCGGGGGCGCGGTGGAGGAGCGTGCCGTAGTCGTTGTACATGACGCCGGCGAAGACGCCGGTGCGGCTGCCGCGCACGGTCGCCGGGTCGATGCCGGCCCGCTCGAACGCCTCCCACGAGGCCTCCAGCAGCAGGCGCTGCTGGGGGTCGGTGGCCAGTGCCTCGCGCGGGGACATGCCGAAGAACACGGGGTCGAAGTGGTGGGCGTCGTGGAGGAAGCCGCCGGCGGTGCTGTAGCTGGTGCCGGCCTGGTCGGGGTCCGCGCTGAACAGGCCCGCGAGGTCCCAGCCCCGGTCGTCCGGCATGTCCGAGACGGCGTCGCGGCCGTCCAGGACGAGCTGCCACAGGTCCTCCGGCGAGCGCACGCCGCCGGGGAACCGGCAGGCCATCGCCACGATCGCGATCGGCTCGTCGTCGTGGACGCCGACGGCGGCCGGGGCTGCGGCCGCTGCCGCCTCCTGGCTGCCGAGCAGCTCGGCGTGGAGGAACTCCGCGAGGACGGCGGGAGTCGGGTAGTCGAAGACCAGCGTGGCGGGGAGGCGGATCCCGGTGGCGGCGCCGAGCCGGTTGCGCAGCTCGACGGCCGTCAGAGAGTCGAAGCCGACCTCGTTGAACGAACGTGCCGGGTCGACCGCTTCGGGTCCGGTGAAGCCGAGGACGGCAGCAACCTGGCCGCGGACCAGCTCGACGACGGCACCCTGCTTCCGGTCCTGTGCGAGCGCGGCCAGCTGCCGGGCGAACGCGCCCCCGGCATTGCGCGCTGCACGGCGTACGGGCATCCGCACCAGCCCGGACAGCAGCGGCGGGAGCATGCCGCTGCCGGCCTGGGCGCGCAGCGCCGCCAGGTCCAGCTTCACCGGTACCAGCAGCGCCTGCTCGGCCGCACAAGCGGCATCGAACAGCGCCGCACCCTCCGCCGCGCCGATGGCGTCGACACCGCCGCGGCTCAGACGCGACACGTCCTCGGCGTCGAGCGCGGCGCCCATGCCGCCGCCGGTGTCGGCCCACAGGCCCCAGGCCAGCGAGGTACCCGCGAGGCCGGCGGCGCGGCGGTGGGCGGCCAGTGCGTCGAGGAAGGTGTTGGCGGCGGCGTAGTTGGCCTGGCCGGCGCCGCCGAAGACACCGGCGGCGGAGGAGAACAGGACGAAGGCCGACAGGTCGAGGTGGCGGGTCAGCTCGTGGAGGTTCCAGGCCGCGTCCACCTTCGGGCGGAGGACTGCGGACAGCCGCTCGGCCGTCAGGGAGCCGATGACCCCGTCGTCCAGGACACCGGCGGTGTGCACGACCGCGGTCAGCGGGTGCTCCGCCGGGATCCCGGCCAGGACGGCGGCCAGCGCAGCGCGGTCGGCCACGTCACAGGCCGCCCAGGCGACCTCGGCGCCCAGACCGGCCAACTCGGCCGTCAGGTCGGCCGCGCCCTCGGCGGCCTCACCGCGACGGCTCACCAGCAGCAGGCGCCGCACACCGTGCTCGGCCACCAGATGCCGCGCGAACAGCCCGCCAAGCGAACCGCTCGCACCCGTCACCAGCACCGTGCCCTCGGCGTCCCATGCGGCGGCCGCCTCGGCGGGCACCTCGGCACGGGCCAGCCGCGGGGCCAGGACCCTGCCCGCGCGGACGGCGACCTCGGACTCGCCCGTGGCGAGCGCGGCCGAGAGCCCCTCCGCGACATCGGCGTCGACGTCGGCGTCGAGGTCGACGAGGACGATCCGGCCGGGGTTCTCGGACTGCGCCGACCGCACCAGACCCCGCACCGGGGCGTGTACGAGGTCCGCAGGGCCCTCGCCCGGTAGGGCAGCGACGGCGCCGCGCGTCAGGAAGACGAGGCGGCCGTCCGGGAACCGGCCGTCGGCCAGCCACTCCTTGACGAGCGACAGGACCCGCCCCGCTTCCGCATGCACCGCACCGGCCACGTCGTCACCGGCGGGCTCCGTGCAGGGCACGACGAGCGTCGACGGGATCTCACCGCCCTCGACGACCGCGACGCCCAGTCCGGCGAGGTCCGCGAAGGCCTGTGTGCCCTCGCCGAGCAGCATCCAGTCGTCGGACGACCCGCTCGCCGCAGCGGCCTCGACCCACTCCACACGGTAGAGGGAGTCGCCGACGCGGCCGTGGGCCTGCCGTCCGAGCTGCTCGGGCGAGAACGCGCGCAGCGCGAGGCTGTCGACCGAGGCGACGGGCGCGCCCGCCGTGTCGGCGATCTCCAGCCGGACCGCGTCCCGGCCGGCCCGGGAAAGGCGCACGCGCAGTGCGTCCGCCCCGGCGGAGTGCACCGACACCCCGGACCACGAGAACGGCAGCCGTGCCTGGCCGGTGTCCTCCACCAGGGAGCCCAGGCCGATGGCGTGCAGGACGGAGTCGAGGAGCGCCGGATGGACGGTGAACTGCTCGGCGCCGGGATGGGTTCCGGAGCCGAGGCTCACCTCGGCGTACACGTCGTCGCCGTGCCGCCAGGCGGCGCGCAGCCCCTGGAACACCGGCCCGTATGCGAATCCGGAGTCCGCGAGACCGTCGTACAGGGCTTCGACGTCGACGGTTTCGGCTCCGGCCGGCGGCCAGGAGGCCAGGTCGTACGCCGGGGGCCGGTCCCCCGTCGTGGCCAGGACGGCGGTGGCGTTGCGCACCCACGGCTCCTCGTCGGCGGCGAAGCCGTCGCGGGAGTGGAAGACGACGGTCCGGCGGCCCGTGTCGTCGGGCGCCGCGACCGTGATCTGGAGCTCGACGCCGCCTTCCTCGGGGAGGACGAGCGGTGCGGCGAGGGTGAGGTCGTCGACGAGGTCGCAGCCGGCCTTCTCGCCGGCCTGGAGGGCCAGCTCGACGAAGGCCGTGCCGGGGAGCAGCGCGGCGCCCGCGACGCGGTGGTCGCCGAGCCAGGGGTGGGTGGCGAGGGACAGGCGGCCGGTGAGGAGGAGGCCGTCGGCGTCCGCCAGGGTGACGGAGGCGCCGAGGAGGGGGTGGTCGGCGGAGCGGAGGCCCGCGGTGGTGACGTCGCCGCCGGGGGTGCCGGCGTCGAGCCAGTAGTGCTCGCGCTGGAAGGCGTAGGTGGGCAGGTCCGTGTGCTCGGCTCCGGTGGCGGAGTGGAACGCGTGCCAGTCGACGGCGATGCCGCGGGCGTGGGCCCGGGCGAGGGCGGTGGTGACCGTCCTCGCTTCCGAGCTGCCCTTGCGGAGGGTCGGGGTGAAGGCGGCGGAGTCGGTGTCGCCGGTCAGGCAGGCCGGGGCGAGCGCGGACAGTACGCCGTCGGGGCCGAGCTCGACGTACGTCGTCACGCCGGCGGCTTCCAGGGCTCGGATGCCGTCGAGGAAGCGGACGGTGTCCCGGACGTGCCGGACCCAGAACTCGGGCGAACCCATCCCGTCCGAGACGAGGGCCCCGGTGAGGTTGGAGACGACCGGGATGCGCGGGGTCCGGAAGGCGATGCCCTCCAGCGCCCGGCGGAAGTCGTCGAGCATGCCGTCCATGTGCGGCGAGTGGAAGGCGTGGCTGACCGTCAGGCGCTTGGTCTTCCGGCCGTCGAAGGAGTCGGCGACCGCGGCCGCCG
The DNA here is from genome assembly GCF_013401435.1 of Streptomyces sp. BR123. Classification (GTDB taxonomy): domain Bacteria; phylum Actinomycetota; class Actinomycetes; order Streptomycetales; family Streptomycetaceae; genus Streptomyces. Next base: position 11,707 of record NZ_JACBGN010000094.1, on the reverse strand, counting down.
CGTCCTCGTCACCGGCGATGACGACGGACCGGGGGCCGTTGACGGCGGCGATGCCCACCCGGTCGGTGAGCAGCGGCAGGACCTCGTCCTCCGCAGCCTCGACCGCGATCATCACGCCGTCGGAGGGCAGCGCCTGCATGAGCCGGCCGCGGGCGGCCACCAGGGCGGCGGCGTCCGGGAGCGAGAGCACGCCGGCCGCGTGGGCGGCGGCGATCTCGCCGACCGAGTGCCCGGACAGGTAGTCCGGTTTCACGCCCCAGGACTCCAGCAGCCGGAACAGGGCGACTTCCACCGCGAACAGCGCCGGCTGCGCGTACTCCGTACGGTCCAGTACGGCCGCGTCGTCCCCGAAGACCACGTCCTTCAGCGGGGCGGGGAGGTGGCGGTCCAGGGCGGCGCACACCTCGTCGAGGGCATCGGCGAAGGCCGGGTGGGCGTCGTACAGTTCGCGGCCCATGCCGAGGCGCTGGCTGCCCTGTCCGGTGAACAGGAACGCGGTCTTGCCGCGGGCTCCGGCCTCACCCAGGACGACCCGCGAGGAGGTGATGCCGCCCGAGGCGAGCGCGGCGAGGTCGGCGAGGGCCTCGTCCCGGTCGCCGGCCACGATGACGGCGCGGTGTTCGAGGGCGGCGCGTCCGGTGGCCAGGGTCAGGCTGATGTCCTGCGCCGTCTGGTCGGGGTGGGCGCGCAGGTGGGTGAGCAGCCGCTCCGCCTGGGCCCTCAGGGCCTCTTCCGTGCGGGCCGACACCGGCCACGGAAGGACCGGGGGGACGACGACCGTACGGGCCTGCGGGCCGGACCCGTCGGGAGCGGCGCCGGCGGCCGCCTGCCCGTCGAAGTCGGTGTCGGCGGGGGCGGGTTCGGGTGCCGTGGCGGGCGGTGCCTGCTCGATGATGGTGTGCGCGTTGGTGCCGCTGATGCCGAACGAGGACACGGCGGCGCGCCGCGGGCGGCCGGTGTCCGGCCACTCCACGGCCTCGCGCAGCAGCGACACGGCGCCCGCGGACCAGTCGACCTTGGTGGACGGCTCGTCCACGTGCAGGGACTTGGGGATCCGGCCGTGCCGGATCGCCATGACCATCTTGATGACGCCGGCGACACCGGCGGCGGCCTGCGTGTGGCCGATGTTGGACTTGACGGAGCCCAGCCACAGCGGGCGGTCCCCGGTGTGCTCCCTGCCGTAGGTCGCGAGCAGCGCCTGCGCCTCGATCGGGTCGCCGAGGGTGGTGCCGGTGCCGTGGGCCTCGACGACGTCGATGTCGGCCGCCGTGAGGCGGGCGTCGGCCAGGGCCTGGCGGATGACCCGCTGCTGCGAAGGGCCGTTGGGGGCGGTCAGGCCGTTGCTGGCGCCGTCCTGGTTGACGGCCGAGCCGCGGACGACGGCGAGCACCCGGTGGCCGTTGCGGCGGGCGTCGGAGAGCCGCTCCACGAGCAGCATGCCCGCGCCCTCGCCCCAGCCGGTGCCGTCGGCGGCGTCCGCGAAGGACTTGCAGCGGCCGTCGAAGGACAGTCCGCGCTGCTTGCTGAACTCGGTGAAGGTGCCCGGCGTCGGCATGACGGTGACGCCGCCCGCGAGGGCGAGCGAGCACTCGCCCTTGCGGAGTGCCTGCATCGCCAGGTGCAGGGTGACGAGGGAGGAGGAGCAGGCCGTGTCGACGGTCAGCGCCGGACCTTCCAGGCCGAACGTGTACGAGACGCGGCCGGAGGCGATGCTGCTGGACGCGCCGGTGCCGAGGTAGCCCTCGACCTCCGGGGGCACGGCCCGCAGGCGGGCGGCGTAGTCGTGGTACATGACGCCGGTGAACACGCCGGTGCGGCTGCCGCGTACCGACGCCGGGTCGATGCCGGCCCGCTCGAACGCCTCCCACGAGATCTCCAGGAGCAGCCGCTGCTGCGGGTCCATCGCCGTGGCCTCACGGGGCGAGATCCCGAAGAACGCCGGGTCGAACCGGTTGGCCGAGTGCAGGAAGCCTCCCTCCTGCACGTAGCTGGTGCCGCGCCCGTCGGGGTCCTCGTCGAACAGCACTCCCGTGTCCCAGCCGCGGTCGGTCGGGAAGGGGGAGATGGCGTCGGTCTCCCCCGCGACCAGCCGCCACAGGTCCTCCGGGGACTCCACGTCCCCCGGGTAGCGGCAGCTCATTCCGATGATCGCGATCGGCTCCTGCTCCTCCGACTCGACCTCCTGGAGCCGGCGGCGCGTCTCGTGGAGATCGGCCGTCACCCGCTTCAGGAAGTACCGGAGCTTTTCCTCGTTCATGCGTGCATCCCTCGTACAGAAGCCAGAGAGTCGGAAGAGTCAGAGTGGTGGGGCGAGGTGGAGCGCAGCGGCCGCGTCATGAGATGCCGAACTCCTTGCCGATGAAGTCGAAGAGGTCGTCGTCGGTCGCGCTCTCCAGTGCCTCGGCGACAGCGGGGGCGCCGGGAGCTCCGGCGGCCTGCGCCCCGGCCTCGCTCCAGGCGGCCAGCAGTGCCTGGAGCCGCTCGGTGATGCGGTCGCGGCCGGCGTCATCGGGCGTGGAGGTGACGAGCGTCTTCTCCAGCCGGTCCAGTTCGGCGAGCAGCGGGGGTACCGCCGCGGGTCCGTCCTGCCAGAGCTCGTCCCGCAGGAACTCGACGAGGGCCGCCGGGGTCGGGTAGTCGAAGACGAGGGTGGCGGGCAGGCGGACGCCGGTGGCGGCGCCGAGCCGGTTGCGGAGTTCGACGGCGGTCAGCGAGTCGAAGCCGACCTCGCTGAACGACCGCGTGGCATCGACCGCTTCGGGGCCGTCGAAGCCGAGGACCCCCGCCACGTACGAGCAGACCAGCTCCAGCAGGGCCTCGTCCCGTGCGGCGGGCGAGAGGCCGGTGAGGCGCTCGCGCAGCTCGGCCCCGCCGTCCGAGCCGGGGGCGGTGCCTGCGGTCCGGCGTACGGGGGTACGGACCAGGCCGGACAGGAGCGGCGGGAGCATGCCGCTGCCGGCCTGGGCGCGCAGCGCCGACAGGTCCAGCTTGACCGGGACCAGCAGTGCCTGCCCGGTCGCGCCGGCGGTGTCGAACAGTGCGACCCCCTCGGTGGCGGTGAGGGCGTGGACACCCCCGCGGCCGAGGCGCGAGACCTCGTCGGCGTCCAGGGTGGCGCCCATGCCGCCGCCGGTCTCGGCCCACAGGCCCCAGGCCAGCGAGGTACCCGCGAGGCCGGCGGCGCGGCGGTGGGCGGCCAGTGCGTCGAGGAAGGTGTTCGCGGCGGCGTAGTTGGCCTGTCCGGCGCCGCCGAACACACCGGCGGCGGAGGAGAACAGGACGAACGCGGAGAGATCCAGGTTGCAGGTCAGCTCGTGGAGGTTCCAGGCCGCGTCCACCTTCGGGCGGAGGACTGCGGACAGCCGCTCGGCCGTCAGGGAGCCGATGACGCCGTCGTCGAGGACACCGGCGGTGTGCACGACCGCGGTCAGCGGGTGCTCCGCCGGGATCCCGGCCAGTACGGCGGAAAGGGCGTCCCGGTCGGCCACGTCGCAGGCCGCCCAGGCGACCTCGGCGCCCAGACCGGCCAACTCGGCCGTCAGCCCGGCCGCACCCGCAGCTGCTTCACCGCGACGGCTCACCAGCAGCAGGCGCCGTACGCCGTGCTCGGCCACCAGGTGACGGGCGAAGAGCCCGCCCAGCGACCCGCTCGCACCGGTCACCAGCACCGTGCCGTCGGCGTCCCACTCCCTGGCGGAGTCGGCCGCCGCCGCGGTCCGCGCCAGCCTGGGGACCAGGACCGAACCGCCCCGCACCGCGACCTCGGACTCGCCCGAGGCCAGTACGGCGGGCAGCGCGCGGTGGGACGCGTCGCTGCCGTCGGTGTCGGCCAGGACGATCCTGCCCGGGTTCTCCGACTGCGCCGACCGCAGCAGACCCCGTGCCGCGGCGTGCACCAGGTCCGACGGGCCCTCGCCCGGTACGGCGGACACCGCGCCCTGTGTCAGGACCAGCAGGCGGGAGTCCGCGAACCGCTCGTCCGACAGCCACTCCTGGAGCAGCGCCAGCACCCGCCCGGTCTCGGCGTGCACCGTGCCCGCGACGTCCTCCGGGTCGGTCACGGGGGCGAGCGGGAGGCACACCACCGCCGGGTCCGCGGGGGTGGCGAGGGAGTCGTGGGCCTCGTAGCGGACCCCGACGGCGTCCAGACCCCGGTGGCCGTCCCCGAGCAGGGCCCAGGGGCGCTGCTCGGCCGCGGACACCGGGATGACGGGTACGGCGGTCCACTCGACCCGGAACAGCGAGTCCTGGCGGCCGCCGCGAGCCGCGGCGCCGATCTGCTCGGGCGACACCTCCCGCAGCGCCAGCGATTCCACCGAGGCGACCGGGGCGCCCGCCGGGTCGGCGAGCTCCAGGGCGACCGCGTCGCGGCCGGCGGGGGTCAGGCGGACCCGTACCGCGGCGGCGCCGGCGGCGTGCAGCCGGACTCCGCTCCAGGCGAAGGGCAGCCGCCCCTGGCCGGTGTTCCCGACGAGGGAGCCGAGTCCGGCCGCGTGGAGGGTGGCGTCGAGGAGGGCCGGGTGGAGGCCGAACCAGTCGGCCGTGGCGGCGGTGTCCTCGTCGAGGCTGCCCTCGGCGTACACGGCGTCGCCGTGCAGCCAGGCGGAGCGCAGGCCCTGGAAGGCGGGGCCGTAGTCGAAGCCGGCCGCGGCGAGGCCCTCGTAGAGGCCGTCCAGGTCCACCGGTTCGGCCCCGGCCGGCGGCCAGGCCGTGAGGTCGGCCGCCGGGGTCGCGGGGTCGGCCGTGCCGGGGGCCAGGACGCCGGTGGCGTGCCGCGTCCACGGCTGGTCGGCGTCGCTGTCCTCGTCCCGGGAGTACAGGGACAGGGCGCGCCGTCCGGAGTCGTCGGCCGCGGCGACGGAGAGCCGCAGTTGGACCCCGCCGTGCTCGGGCAGGACCAGCGGGGCCTCCAGGGTCAGCTCCTCCAGGACCGCGCAGCCGACCTGGTCGCCGGCGCGGAGCGCGAGCTCGACGAAGGCCGTGCCGGGCAGGAGGACCGAACCGAGGACGGCGTGGTCGGCGAGCCAGGGCTGGGTGGCCGTGGACAGCCGGCCTGTGAAGAGGAAGCCGTCGGAGTCGGGCAGTTCGACGGCGGCGCCGAGCAGCGGGTGGTCGGTCGCGCCGAGGCCGAAGCCGGCGGCGTCGCCCGGGGCGTGCTGCGCGCCGACGGCGGAGTCGAGCCAGTACCAGTCGCGCTGGAAGGCGTAGGTGGGCAGTTCGGCCCGGCGGGCGCCGGTCGGCGCGAAGTACGCCTCCCAGTCCACGGCGGTGCCGCGGGTGTGGGCTCGGGCGAGGGCCGTGGCCAGGGTCTCGGGCTCGGGGCGGCCGGCGCGGAGGGCGGGCGCGAAGCGGGCCGCGCCGTCCTCGGTCAGGCAGTCCTGGGCGAGCGCGGAGAGCACGCCGTCGGGGCCGAGTTCGAGGTACGCGGTGACGCCGGCGGCTTCCAGGGTGCGGATGCCGTCGAGGAAGCGGACGGCCTCGCGGACGTGCCGGACCCAGAAGTCGGCCGAGGCCATGTCGTCGCCGGCGAGGGCGCCGGTCAGGTTGGAGACGACCGGGATGCGCGGCGCCGCGTACGTGAGCCGCTCGGCGACCTTGCGGAAGTCGGCCAGCATGCCGTCCATGTGCGGCGAGTGGAAGGCGTGGCTGACGGTCAGCCGCTTGGTCTTGCGGCCCTGCGCCTCGAAGGTCTCCGCGATGGCGGCCGCCGCGTCCTCGTCGCCGGCGACGACCACCGACTGCGGCCCGTTGACCGCGGCCACGCCCACCCCGTCGGTCAGCAGCGGCAGGACCTCGTCCTCGGCCGCCTGCACCGCGATCATCACACCGCCCGCGGGCAGGGCCTGCATCAGCCGGCCGCGGACGGCGACCAGCTCGGCGGCGTCCTGGAGGGACAGGACCCCCGCGACGTGCGCGGCGGCGATCTCGCCGATCGAGTGGCCGGACACGAAGTCCGGCTTCACGCCCCAGGACTCCAGCAGCCGGAACAGCGCCACCTCGACGGCGAACAGCGCCGGCTGGGTGTACTCCGTGCGGTCGAGGACAGCCGCCTCATCGCCGAACAGCACACCCTTCACCGGGCGTTCGAGGTGCCGGTCGAGCTCCGCGCACACCTCGTCCAAGGCCGCCGCGAACACCGGGTGGGTGTCGTACAGCCCCCGCCCCATGCCGAGGCGCTGGCTGCCCTGGCCGGTGAAGAGGAAAGCGAGCTTTCCGGCGCCGGCCGCGCCCACGGTGTCGCGTATGACCCCGGCCGGGGCCGGGTCGCCGTCCGCCAGTGCGGTCAGGCCGCGCAGCAGCTCGTCCCGGTCGCCTGCCACAACCGCCGCGCGGTGGTCGAAGACGGCGCGGCGGGTGGCCAGCGAGTAGGCCACGTCCGCGGTTCCGGCCTCGGGCGCGTCCTCCAGGTGGGCCCGGAGGCGGGCCGCCTGACCGCGCAGCGCGTCCGCCGACTTGGCGGACAGCACGTACGGGAGCACGGGCGCCGGACGGTCGTGCTCCGCGGCCGGGGCGGGCTCCTCGGGGGCCTGCTCGATGATCGTGTGGGCGTTGGTGCCGCTGATGCCGAAGGAGGAGACACCGGCGCGGCGCGGGCGGCCGGTCTCCGGCCACGGCATGGACTCGGTCAGCAGGGCGACGGCACCGTCCTCCCAGTCCACGTGCGGGGTGGGCTCGTCCACGTGGAGGGTCTTCGGCAGCACCCCGTGCCGCATCGCCATGATCATCTTGATGATTCCGGCAACACCGGCGGCGGCCTGCGTGTGGCCCATGTTCGACTTGATCGACCCGAGCCACAGCGGCTCGTCCGCCGCGCGCTCCCGGCCGTAGGTGGCCAGCAGGGCCTGCGCCTCGATCGGGTCGCCGAGGGTGGTGCCCGTGCCGTGCGCCTCGACCGCGTCGATCCGGTCGCTGCTCAGGCCGGCGGAGGCGAGCGCCTGCCGGATGACGCGCTGCTGGGACGGGCCGTTGGGGGCGGTCAGGCCGTTGGAGGCACCGTCCTGGTTGATCGCCGAGCCGCGGACCACCGCCAGGACCGGGTGGCCGTTGCGGCGGGCGTCGGACAGCCGCTCGACCAGCAGCATGCCCGCGCCCTCGGCCCAGCTGGTGCCGTCGGCGGCCGCCGCGAAGGACTTGATGCGGCCGTCGGCGGCCAGTCCGCGCTGGCGGCTGAACTCGGTGAAGGTGCCGGGCGTCGACATGACCGTGACGCCGCCGGCCAGCGCCATGGTGCACTCGCCGCTCCGCAGCGCCTGGATCGCCCAGTGCAGAGCGACGAGGGAGGACGAGCACGCCGTGTCGACGGTGACCGCCGGCCCCTCCAACCCGAAGGCGTACGAGACGCGGCCCGAGGCGATGCTGCCGGAGTTGCCGGTGCCGAGGTAGCCCTCGACGCCGTCCGGCACGGAGGTGATCCGGGTGGCGTAGTCGTGGTACATGATGCCCGCGAAGACGCCGGTCCGGCTGCCGCGCATCGACGTCGGGTCGATACCGGCCCGCTCGAACGCCTCCCAGGAGGTCTCCAGCAGCAGACGCTGCTGCGGGTCCATCGCCACGGCCTCGCGCGGGGAGATCCCGAAGAACGCCGGGTCGAAGCGGCCCGCGTCGTGCAGGAAGCCGCCCGAGCGGGTGTAGCTGGTGCCCTTGCCGTCCGGGTCCGGGTCGTACAGCGACTCCAGGTCCCAGCCGCGGCCCTGCGGGAACTCCGAGATGGCGTCGACACCGCCCGCCACCAGCCGCCACAGGTCCTCGGGGGTCTCGACCCCGCCGGGGTAGCGGCAGCTCATGCCGACGATCGCGATCGGGTCCTCGTGCAGCGCGGTGCCCGGGGCGACGGACGACGTCGGGGACTCGGAGGCGGCGTGCTCGTCCGCGGACAGGCCCAGGACCTCGGCCCTCAGGTACGCGGCGAGGGCGCTCGGCGTCGGGTGGTCGAAGACGAGCGTGGCGGGCAGCCGTTCGCCGGTGGCGGCCCCGAGCCGGTTGCGCAGCTCGACGGAGGTCAGGGAGTCGAAGCCGAGCTCCTTGAACGCCCGGTCGGCGGGCACCTCGTCGGTGGAGGCGTGGCCGAGCACGGCGGCCACCTCGGCCCGGACCATGTCCAGCAGGGCCGTCTCCCGCCCGTCGGCGGGCAGCCCGGCCAGCCGCGTACGGAGCGCGGAGCCGTCGCCCGTGCCGCCCCGGCCCGCCGCGGCCCGGCGGGCCGGCATCCGGACCAGGCCGCGCAGCAGGTCGGGAACCATGCCGGTACGGGCCTGGGCGCGCACAGCCGCCAGGTCCAGCGGGAGCGGCACGAGCAGCGGGTCGGCGGTGCGCCGGGCCGCGTCGAAGAGGGCGAGGCCGGTCTCGGGGGTGAGGGAGCCGATGCCGCCGCGGTTGATGCGCTCGCGGTCGCCGTCGGCCAGCTCGCCGCCCATGCCGCCGACGCCGGTCCACAGGCCCCAGGCCAGCGAGGTGCCGGCGAGGCCGCTCGCCCGGCGGTGGGCGGCGAGGGCGTCGAGGAAGGCGTTGGCGGCCGCGTAGTTGGCCTGGCCGGCGCCGCCGAAGACACCGGCGGCGGAGGAGAACAGGACGAAGGCCGACAGGTCGAGGTCGCGGGTCAGCTCGTGGAGGTTCCAGGCCGCGTCCACCTTCGGGCGGAGGACTGCGGACAGCCGGTCGGCCGTCAGGGAGCCGATGACGCCGTCGTCGAGGACACCGGCGGTGTGCACGACCGCGGTCAGCGGGTGTTCCGCCGGGATCCCGGCCAGTACGGCGGAAAGGGCGTTGCGGTCGGCCACGTCGCAGGCCGCCCAGGCGACCTCGGCGCCCAGACCGGACAGCTCGGCCGTCAGGTCGGCCGCGCCCTCGGCGGCCTCACCGCGACGGCTGACCAGCAGCAGGCGCCGTACGCCGTGCTCGGTGACCAGGTGGCGGGCGAACAGCCCGCCGAGCAACCCGCTCGCACCGGTCACCAGCACGGTGCCGTCGGCGTCCCACGCGGCGGCCGGATCGGCCGCCGTGGCCGTGGGGCGGGCCAGCCGCGGGACCAGCAGCGAGCCGCCGCGTACGGCCACCTCGGACTCGCCCGATGCCAGCGCCGCCGAGAGCGCCTCGGCCACGTCGCCGTCGGTCGCGTCGGGGTCGACGTCCACGAGCACCAGGCGGCCGGGGTTCTCGGACTGCGCCGACCGCACCAGACCCCGAACGGCCGCGTGCGCCAGGTCCGCCACGCCCTCGCCCGGTACGGCCTCCACCGCGCCGCGGGTCAGGAACACCAGGCGGTCGTCCGCCGACCGGTCCTGGAGCAGCCGGAGCACCCGGGCGGTCTCCGCGTGCGCCGCGGCGACCGGGTCCGCGCCGGCCGGTGTCGTGCAGGGCACGACCGGTACGGCCGCCGACTCGCCGGACCCGCCGGACCCGCCGGCTTCCTCGTCCTCGTCCAGCATCCGCCAGTCGTCGAAGGACCCGTCGGAGGCGACTTCCGTCCACTCCACCCGGAACAGGGCGTCACGCGTGGCGTCCGGTGCCGTGGCGAGCCGGTCGCGGCCGACAGCACGCAGGGCCAGACCGGCCACCGAAGCGACCGGGGCGCCCGCGGCGTCGGCGATCGTCAGGGCCACCTCGCCGTTGCGGGCGGGGGTCAGCCGCACGCGGAGCTCGGCGGCTCCGACCGCGTGCAGGGACACACCGGACCAGGAGAACGGGAGTCGGCCTTCGCCGGATCCCGCGTCCGCGGCGCCCAGGCCGAGCGCGTGCAGGGCCGCGTCGAGGAGTGCGGGGTGCAGGCCGAACCGTGCGGCCTCGGCCGCGGCGTCCTCGGGCAGGGCGACCTCGGCGTAGTACGCGTCCTGGTGGCGCCAGGCGGCCCGCAGGCCCCGGAAGACCGGGCCGTAGCCGAAGCCGGAGTCCGCGAGGCCCTCGTACAGGCCGTCCACCGGGACGGACTCCGCCCCGGCCGGCGGCCACTCGGTGAGGGGCTGCGGGGCCTGGCCGGTGCCGGGCGCGAGCACGCCCACGGCGTGCCGCGTCCACGGGGTGTCCGGGTCCGCGCCCTCGGGCCGGGAGTGCAGCGTCAGGCTGCGCCGGCCCCCCGCGCGGTCGGCGGCGCCGAGGGAGAGCCGGAGCTGGACGCCGCCCTGCTCGGGCAGCACCAGCGGCGATTCCAGGGTGAGTTCGTCGACCAGCTCGCAGCCGACGTGCGTGCCGGCCTGGAGGGCGAGTTCGACGAAGGCCGTGCCGGGGAGCAGGGCGGCGCCCATGACCCGGTGGTCGCCGAGCCAGGGGTACCCGGCCAGGGACAGGCGTCCGGTGAAGACGTGGCCGTCGGAGTCGGGCAGCTGGACTTCGGCGCCGAGCAGCGGGTGGTCGGCGGTGCCGAGACCGGCGGCGGTGACGTCGCCGTCCGCGCGGCCGGCGTCGAGCCAGTATGGGCTGCGCTGGAAGGCGTACGTCGGCAGGTCGACGCGCCGGGCCCCGAGGGGGGCGTAGAAGGCCTGCCAGTCGACGGCGGCGCCGCGGACGTGGGCGGTGCCCAGGGCGGTGAGCAGGGTCTCGGGCTCGGGGCGTCCGGCGCGCAGGGCGGCGGCGAACGCGGCGGAGCCGGTGTCGCCGGCCAGGCAGGCCTGGGCCAGTGCGGTGAGGACGCCGTCGGGGCCGAGTTCGACGTACGTCGTGACCCCGGCGGTTTCGAGGGCGCGGATGCCGTCGAGGAAGCGGACGGCCTCGCGGACGTGCCGGACCCAGAAGTCGGGCGAGCCCATCTCGTCGGTGATGACGGAGCCGGTCAGGTTCGACACGACCGGGATGCGCGGGGCGGCGTACGCGAGCCCTTCGGCGACCTTGCGGAAGGCGTCGAGCATGCCGTCCATGTGCGGCGAGTGGAACGCGTGGCTGACCGTGAGCCGCTTGGTCTTGCGGCCCTCCGCCTCGAAGTGCGCGGCCACGGCGGCCGCCGCGTCCTCGTCACCGGCGACCACGACCGACTGCGGGCCGTTGACCGCGGCGATGCTCACCCGGTCGGTGAGCAGCGGCAGGACCTCGTCCTCCGCGGCCTGGACGGCGATCATCGAGCCACCGGCCGGGAGGGCCTGCATCAGGCGGCCGCGGGCGGCCACCAGCGTGCAGGCGTCGTCCAGGGAGAGGACGCCCGCGACGTGCGCGGCGGCGAGCTCGCCGATGGAGTGGCCGGCCAGGAAGTCCGGCTTCACGCCCCACGACTCGACGAGCCGGAACAGGGCCACCTCGACGGCGAACAGGGCCGGCTGGGTGTACGCCGTATCGTTCAGGAGCTGTTCGTCGTCCCCGAACAGGACGTCCTTCAGGGGGCGTTCGAGGGACAGGCGGTCGCAGACCCCGTCCAGAGCCGCCGCGAACACCGGGTGGGCGTCGTACAGTTCGCGGCCCATGCCCGGGCGCTGGCTGCCCTGGCCGGTGAACAGGAACGCGAGCTTCCCGCCGGGCGCGGACGCGCCCTGGACCAGTCCGGCCGCCGGGCGGCCCTCGGCGAGGGCGGCCAGGCCGGTGCGGAAACCGTCGCGGTCCGCCGCGACCACGGTGGCGCGCTGCTCGAAGACGGCCCGGGTGGTGGCCAGCGTGTGGCCGATGTCGGCGGGCTCCGCCGCCGGGTCGGCGTCCAGGTGGGCGAGGAGCCGCTCGGCCTGGGCGCGCAGGGCCTCGGAGGTGCGGGCGGTCAGGTGCCACGGGAGGGCGGCCGGGGCCGTTGCCGGGG
>NZ_JACBGN010000093.1 GCF_013401435.1 Streptomyces sp. BR123 | reverse complement strand
GCTCTGCCCCTGCCCCTGCCCCGACCGGCGCCCCGCTGTTCCCGTCCTGCCGGCCCCGGCCGTATCCCTGGCCCCGGTTGTGGCGAACGGTGACGGAGTGAGCGCGTCATGTGATGTGCTGGGACCGGCCGCGGCCGAACCTCCTGGACCGTGCCGCGCCGCCGTGTGCAGAAGCCGTTCGGGGGAGCGAGGGAGGGAAGCGGAATGGGTGCGGACCGGATCCGGCGATGGGAGTCAGGGGCGCTCGCGCACGCGGTGAACGACCCCTTCGGACCGGGACCGCTGCCGTGGCTCCGCGGCGGCGAGGCGCACTTCGACGACACCGGCAGGGTGGTGCCCTGGTACGCGGATCCGGAAGGGGCTCGCGGCCCGTCCCCCGACGCGGGCCGCGGCGGCGCCCTGCGCACCGCCGACGACGTCCACCGGCAGATCAAGGGGTTCGCCTCCCCCGGGGCCGTGGCCCCTGGCGAGACGATCGACTTCCACATCACCGTGGACCCGCCCCGGCAGTTCTCCGTCGACGTCCACCGCATCGGCCACTACGGCGGTGCCGGAACCGCCCGGATCACCACCAGCCCGCGCCTCTCCGGCTTCGTCCAGCCGCCGCCCCTCGCCGCCGACCGCACGGTCTCCTGCCACCACTGGTGGCTGTCCTGGCGGCTGCGGGTCGCCGACCACTGGAACGCCGGGGCGTACGTCGCCGTGCTCACCACCGTCGACGGCTACCGCTCCCACATCCCGTTCACCGTGCGCGACGACCGCCCCGCCGACCTGCTGCTCCTGCTGCCCGACATCACCTGGCAGGCGTACAACCTCTATCCCGAGGACGGCCGTACCGGCGCGAGCCTCTACCACGCCTGGGACGAGGAGGGCCGGCTCCTCGGCACGCAGGACGCGGCCGTCACGGTCTCCTTCGACCGCCCCTACGCGGGCTCGGGCCTGCCCCTGCACGTGGGCCACGCCTACGACTTCATCCGCTGGGCCGAGCGCCACGGCTACGACCTCGCCTACGCCGACACCCGCGATCTGCACGCGGGCCGCGTCGACCCCGCCCGCTACCGCGGCCTGGTCTTCCCCGGCCACGACGAGTACTGGTCGGCCGCCATGCGCCGCGCCGCCGAGCGCGCCCGCGACCACGGGACCTCGCTGGTCTTCCTGTCCGCCAACACCATGTACTGGCAGGTCGAGCTGGCACCGTCGCCCTCCGGGGTCGCCGACCGGCTCCTGACCTGCCGCAAACGCCGCGGCCCCGGCCGCCCCAGCCTGTGGCGCGAGATCGACCGCCCCGAGCAGCAGCTGCTCGGGATCCAGTACGGGGGGAGGGTCCCCGAGCCCGCGCCGCTGATCGTGCGCAACGCCTCGCACTGGCTGTGGGAGTCCACCGGCGCCGCCGAGAACGACGAGCTGCCCGGCCTGGTCGCGGGGGAGGCCGACCGGTACTTCCCCCGCACCCAGCTGCCCGAGCACCGGGACCGGATCCTGCTCGCGCACTCCCCGTACCGGGACGGCGACGGGGCCAAGCGCCACCAGGACACCTCCCTGTACCTGGCACCCAGCGGCGCCCTCGTCTTCGCGTCCGGCACCTTCGGCTGGACCCCGGCCCTGGACCGCCCGGGCCACGCGGACGAGCGGATCCAGCGGGCCACGGCCAACCTCCTGGACCGGATCTGCAAGAGGGACTGACCCGCGCCGACCCGGACCCGTCGTCGGCCCGCACGGGCCGGTGCGGGAGAATGGGGCTGCGCTCGTACAGAACCACAGGGAGACCCCGTGTCCGGATTCGTCGAAAAGCCCGAGCCGGTTCAGGTTCCGGGCCTCGTCCACCTCCACACCGGCAAGGTCCGCGATCTCTACCGCGACGAGGACGGCAACCTCGTCATGGTCGCCAGCGACCGCCTGTCCGCGTTCGACTGGGTGCTGCCCACCGAGATCCCGGACAAGGGCCGGGTCCTGACGCAGCTCTCGCTGTGGTGGTTCGAGCAGCTCGCCGACCTCGTCCCGAACCACGTGCTCGGCACGGACCTCCCCGCGGGCGCCCCCGCGGACTGGGCGGGCCGCACGCTGGTGTGCAAGAACCTGACGATGGTGCCGGTCGAGTGCGTGGCCCGCGGCTACCTCACCGGCTCCGGCCTCGCCGAGTACGACCAGACCCGCACGGTCTGCGGGCTCGCCCTGCCCGAGGGACTCGTCGACGGCTCCGAACTGCCCGCGCCGATCTTCACCCCGGCCGCCAAGGCCGCGGTCGGCGAGCACGACGAGAACGTCTCCTACGAGGAGGTGGCGCGCACCACCGGCGCCGAGACCGCCGCCCTGCTGCGCCAGACCACCCTGGCCGTGTACGGCCGGGCCCGCGACATCGCCCGCGAGCGCGGGATCATCCTGGCGGACACCAAGTTCGAGTTCGGTTTCGATGCGGACGGCACCCTGGTCGCCGCCGACGAGGTGCTGACCCCGGACTCCTCCCGTTTCTGGCCGGCCGCCCTGTGGGAGCCTGGTCGCGCCCAGCCGTCCTTCGACAAGCAGTTCGTCCGCAACTGGCTGTCGTCCCCGGCCTCCGGCTGGGACCCGAAGGGCGAACTGCCTCCGCCGGCCCTCCCGGAGGAGGTCGTCGAGCAGACCCGCGCCAAGTACATCGAGGCGTACGAGCGACTCACCGGCCAGAGCTGGGCCTGAGCCTCGGACCGGATCGTCCCTCGCCACCTGCCGGCGGCGAGGGACGATCCGGCTCCCGGACGGTCCGCGACCCGCACACGAAGAAGCCCCCGGTCATCGACCGGGGGCTGCTCCTGCGGAGCGGACAACGAGACTCGAACTCGCGACATCCACCTTGGCAAGGTGGTGCTCTACCAACTGAGCTATGTCCGCATGCGCCGTGGCGCGGGAACCACTATACCCAACCGCGCTCGCGCGCGAGACGCACTGCGGCGTGCCGGTTCTCCGCGCCGAGTTTCGAGGCCGCCGAGGACAGGTAGTTGCGCACGGTCCCCTGCGACAGGCCGGCCCGTTCGGCGATCTCCGCCACCGGCGCCCCGTCCCCGGCGAGTTCCAGCACCTCGGCCTCGCGGGCGGTCAGCGGCGAGTCCCCCGCGCTGATCGCGTCAGCGGCCAACTCCGGGTCGACGTAACGGCCTCCTGCGTGCACGGTCCGGATCAGCTCGGCCAGCCGCTGCGCCGACACCGTCTTCGGCGCGAAGGCCCGCACCCCTGCTGCCAGGGCCCGCTTGAGGTGGCCGGGCCGCCCGTGGCTGGTCACGATCATGGTTTTGCACCCGGGGAGCTCGGCCTTCAGGGACGTGGCCACGCTCACACCGTCCGCCCCGGGCATCTGCAGGTCGAGCACGGCCACGTCCGGCCGGTGGGCCCGCGCCATCGCCAGGGCCTCGGGACCCGAGGCCGCCTCGGCGACGACCAGCAGATCGTCCTCCAGGGCCAGCAGGGCGGCGAGCGCCCCGCGGATCAGGTGCTCGTCGTCGGCCAGCAGCACGCGTACGGGGCTCACGCCCGCACCTCCAGTCCTCGCAGTTGGCGGCCCGGGATCCGCGCCCGCAGCCGGAACCGGCCGTCGCCCACCGGGCCGGCCTCCAGGGTGCCGTCGAGCACCGCGAGCCGCTCCCGCAGCCCGGCGAGCCCGGAGCCGGGCGGCCCGGCCGGCACCTCGGGTGCCCCGTCGTTCTCGACGACCAGGGTCAGTTCGCCCTCCTCGGGCGCTGTGAGGCGTATCACGCAGGTGCGCGCGTCGCCGTGGCGGAGGACGTTCGTGGTCGCCTCCCGGACGACCCAGCCGAGTGCCGACTGCACGTCGGGGCGCAGCTTCCGCCCCGGTTCGGCCTCGACCCGGCAGTCCATCCCGGCCGCGGTGAGGACGCCCCGCGCGCCCTCCAGCTCCGCCCCGAGGTCGGCCTCCCGATACCCGCGTACGACATCGCGCACCTCGCGCTGCGACTCGCGGGCGATCCGCTGGACCTCGATCATCTGGGTGACGGCCTCGGGGCGCTCGCGCCGGGCCAGCTGGACGGCGAGCTCGCTCTTCAGGGCGATGACGGCCAGGTTGCGGCCCATCACGTCGTGCAGGTCGCGGCCGAAGCGCAGCCGCTCCTCGGCGACGGCCAGCTGGGCCTGGAGCTCCCGGGCGCGGTCGAGCTCGTGGACCATCTTCAGCAGCCATCCCGAGAAGCCGCAGGCCATGCTCATGAACAGGCAGGCCAGCAGCATCCCGACCGCGTACCCGACGGCCTCGGCCACGGGAAGGCCCAGGGCCAGCACCGCCGTGCCCGCCCCGAGCGCCCAGGCCGGTGAGACGCGCCACATCTGGCGCACCCGGTTCATGCAGAGCACGAGGGAGCCGCAGGTGAAGCAGGCCAACCCGCCGACGAGCGACGGCGCCACGGCCTCGGGGAGGTGCCCGGTCTTGCGGAGCACCAGGAAGGCGAGGCAGACGACGGCCGACGCGACGGAGGTCGCCACCGCGAGCCGTACCGGGCGCTCCCGGCTGCCCACCTGCCAGTCCAGTGCCCGGGAGGAGAGGAACGCGGTGGCCACGGCGTGGACGAGGACGACCACCAGGGCCCCGATCGCGAGGGGCCGCGAGACGGTGCCCTCGGCGGCGGCGCCCACCGGGACCAGCCCGAAGGAGAAGATCTCGATGACCGCGAAGAAGTGGAACGACCCCCGTGTGTAGAGCTCGACCTTTGCCGCGGTGCTGCGGTCCTTCCACCATCCGGTGAGTTTCGACACGGTTCCCCGATTCCCCCGATCACCCTGCGGCGGGTGCTGTTCCCCATGGCTCCAGCCTCGCGGCGGGCCCCTTGTCTCACCAGTGGGCCTGGTCATCGCCCCCGATGACATTTGTCAGTACGCGTCAGGTGACTGCGCGCGCATACGACAAAGGCCCTGATCGATGATCAGGGCCTTTGCACTCTGAGCGGACGACGAGACTCGAACTCGCGACATCCACCTTGGCAAGGTGGTGCTCTACCAACTGAGCTACGTCCGCATGCCCGCTTCGGCGTTTCCGCCGGGCGATGCGTGCATCACTCTACCTGATCCACCGGAGTGGTCGGTAAAGCCTTTGCGAGCGGGTGACAGGAATCGCACACTGCGCCTTCCCCCTGGAAGGGGGATGTTCTGCTACTGAACTACACCCGCACGACCTTCGAGGCTCTGACCTGCGGTCTCGCCCCTCGGCGTGATCCACACACTAGCGGACGGGAGGGGGTGGATGCCAAATCGCCCCGGCCGGCCCGCCCTCAGTGGGCCTGGTGGTAGGCCTCGTAGACGCGCTTCGGGATGCGGCCCCGCGGGGGCACGTCGAAGTCGTGCGACCGGGCCCAGGCGCGGACGACCGCCGGGTCGGGGGCGAGGGAGGTGTGCTTGAAGGCCTTCCCGGAGCGGGCCTGGCGACGTCCGGCGGCCACGTACGGGGCGAGGGCGTCCCGCAGTTTCCCGGCGTTGGCCGGATTGAGGTCGATCTCGTAGGACTTGCCGTCCAGACCGAACGTGACCGTTTCCGCCGCTTCTCCGCCGTCGATGTCGTCGGAGAGTGTGACCACTACGCGCTGCGCCACGGATATCGGTCCCTTCGCGCGACAGCCGCCGCCCGCTGACGTGCGGTTTTGTCGCCTGTGTGGATGTTTCGGAGCAATGCGTCTTTCGCCACCGGGTGCGGAGGGGCAAATGCCGCGCCGCCGAGGATTCCTTTGTACCTCGATTCCCTTTGCATTGCGAAGCCCAGTTAATTCTCTCCGCGTGTCCCGCCGCAATCCCGGGCGCGTGGTTTTCCGGTGGATTTTGCGAAGCGTTGGTGAAGCCGAAAGGAGCCCTCACCCGACATCCCCGGAGGGGCCCCCGCGGACCCCCTTCCGAAATCTACCCGCGTAGAAATTTCGGGCGGGTACGCTGAAGGAACCGCCTTCGCACCAACCACCCATCGGGAGTGCCAGTGGCACGCGTCGTAGTCGACGTCATGCTCAAGCCGGAGATCCTCGACCCCCAGGGCCAGGCGGTGCAGCGTGCACTGCCGCGCCTGGGCTTCGAGGGCATCGCCGACGTCCGCCAGGGGAAGCGCTTCGAGCTGGAAGTGGAGGGTCCGGTCGACCAGGCCGCCCTTGACCGCATCCACAAGATGGCCGAAACGTTCCTCGCCAACACCGTCATCGAAGACTTCGTCGTCAAGGTGGAGTCGTGACCGCTCGCATCGGTGTCGTCACGTTCCCCGGGACGCTCGACGACCGTGACTCGCTGCGCGCCGTCCGCCTCGCGGGCGCCGAGCCGGTCTCGCTGTGGCACCGTGACAAGGACCTGCACCAGGTCGACGCGGTCGTCCTCGCCGGCGGCTTCTCGTACGGCGACTACCTGCGCGCCGGGGCCATCTCCCGGTTCTCGCCGGTGATGGAGACCATCATCGAGCAGGCCAGGGCCGGCATGCCGGTCCTGGGCATCTGCAACGGCTTCCAGGTCCTCACCGAGGCCCACCTGCTGCCGGGCGCGATGCTCCGCAACAACCACCTGCACTTCATCTGCCGCGACCAGAAGCTCCGGGTGGAGAACGCCGGGACCTCCTGGACCGGCGACTACGAGCAGGGCCAGGAGATCTCCGTCCCGCTCAAGAACATGGACGGCCGCTACGTCGCCGACCGGCGCACCCTGGACGAACTGGAGGCCGAGGGCCGCGTGGCCTTCCGGTACCTGGCCCGCGGCGAAGCCGCCGAGGGATACGGCAACCCGAACGGGTCGCTGAACGACATCGCCGGCATCACCAACGCCGCCGGCAACGTCGTCGGCCTCATGCCGCACCCCGAGCACGCGGTCGACCCCCTGGTCGGAACGGGCGGCACGGACGGTCTGCCGTTCTTCACCTCGGTCCTGAAGAAGCTGGTAAGCGCATGACTCTGGACACCGTCAAGCACGCCGCCGAGACCCCGGACTCGGCGCAGCCCTGGAAGGAACTCGGCCTCAAGGAGGACGAGTACCTGCGGATCCGCGAGATCCTCGGCCGTCGCCCCACCGGTGCCGAGCTCGCCATGTACTCCGTCATGTGGTCCGAGCACTGCTCGTACAAGAGCAGCAAGGTCCACCTGCGCCAGTTCGGCGAGAAGGCCCCGAAGAACGACGCGATGCTCGTCGGGATCGGCGAGAACGCCGGCGTCGTCGACGTCGGCCAGGGCTACGCGGTCACCTTCAAGGTCGAGTCGCACAACCACCCCTCGTACATCGAGCCCTACCAGGGCGCGGCGACCGGCGTCGGCGGCATCGTCCGCGACATCCTCGCCATGGGCGCCCGCCCCGTCGCCGTCGTCGACCCGCTCCGCTTCGGCGCGGCCGACCACCCCGACACCAAGCGCGTCCTGCCGGGCGTGGTCGCGGGCATCGGCGGGTACGGCAACTGCCTGGGCCTGCCCAACATCGGCGGCGAGGTCGTCTTCGACTCCTGCTACCAGGGCAACCCGCTGGTCAACGCCGGCTGCATCGGCGTGATGAAGCACGAGGACATCCACCTCGCCAAGGCCTCCGGCCCCGGCAACAAGGTCATCCTCTACGGCGCCCGCACGGGCGGCGACGGCATCGGCGGCGTCTCGGTCCTCGCGTCCGAGACCTTCGACGACACGAAGCCCACGAAGCGCCCCGCCGTCCAGGTCGGCGACCCCTTCCAGGAGAAGCTCCTCATCGAGTGCACCCTGGAGATCTTCAAGGAGAAGCTGGTCGCCGGCATCCAGGACCTCGGCGGCGCCGGCCTGTCCTGCGCCACCTCCGAGCTGGCCTCGGCCGGTTCCGGCGGCATGCGCGTCGAGCTGGACACCGTGCCGCTGCGCGACGCGACGCTCTCGCCCGAGGAGATCCTCATGAGCGAGTCGCAGGAGCGCATGTGCGCGATCGTCGAGCCGCAGCACGTCGACCGCTTCATGGAGATCTGCGAGAAGTGGGACGTCATCGCCACCGTCATCGGTGAGGTGACCGACGGCGAGCGCCTGGAGATCTTCTGGCACGGCGAGCAGATCGTCGACGTGCCGCCGGGCACCGTCGCCCACGAGGGACCGGTCTACCAGCGCCCGTTCGCCCGCCCCGAGTGGCAGGACGCCCTCCAGGCGGACGACGCGGGCAAGCTGGCGCGCCCGCAGACCTCCGACGAGCTCCGCGCGCAGGTCCTGGCCCTGGTCTCCTCCCCGAACCAGGCCTCCAAGTCCTGGGTCACGGACCAGTACGACCGCTTCGTGCAGGGCAACACCGTCCTGGCGCAGCCCGAGGACGCGGGCATGGTCCGCATCGACGAGGAGTCCAACCTCGGCGTCGCCATGGCCACCGACGGCAACGGCCGCTACGCCAAGCTCGACCCGTACACGGGCGCGCAGCTGGCCCTGGCCGAGGCGTACCGCAACGTCGCCGCGACCGGCGCCAAGCCGCTGGCCGTCTCCGACTGCCTGAACTTCGGCTCGCCGGAGGACCCGGGCGTCATGTGGCAGTTCGCCGAGGCCTGCCGCGGTCTCGCGGACGGCTGCCTGGAGCTGGGCACCCCGGTGACCGGCGGCAACGTCTCGCTGTACAACCAGACCGGCGACACCGCGATCCACCCGACGCCCGTCGTGGCCGTCCTCGGTGTGATCGACGACGTCAACCGCCGTACCCCGATGGCGTTCGCGGAGACCGGCCAGCTGCTGTACCTGCTCGGCGACACCGCCGAGGAGTTCGGCGGCTCGGCCTGGTCGCAGGTCGTCCACGACCACCTCGGCGGCCTGCCGCCCAAGGTGGACCTGGGCCGCGAGAAGCTGCTCGCGGACATCCTGATCGCCGCCTCGCGCGACGGCATGATCGATGCCGCGCACGACCTGTCCGACGGCGGTGTCATCCAGGCGCTCGCCGAGTCCTGCCTGCGCGGTGGCAACGGTGCCCGGCTCGTGGTGCCCGAGGGCCTGGACGCGTTCACCTTCCTGTTCTCCGAGTCGGCGGGCCGGGCCGTTGTGGCCGTCCCGCGCAGCGAGGAGCTCCGTTTCACCGACATGTGCGGCGCGCGGGGCCTGCCCGCCACCCGCATCGGTGTCGTCGACGGCGAGGAGATCGAGGTCCAGGGCGAGTTCACGATCCCGCTGGCCGAGCTCCGCGAGGCCCACGAGGCGACGATCCCGGCCCTGCTGGCCTGATCCGGCTCCGTCCGACCCGTCGGTCGAACCCCTGCCCTGCACTGCCGGGCGGGGGTTCGTCGTTTCTCGGGCAGCATCCGCCTCCCTCTTGTACGTAATTACGTAATGACGTAGCTTTGCTTCCATGGATCTTGAAGCACGCGTGGTCGAGCTGGAACGGCGACTGGCCGCGCTCGAAGCACGGGAAGCGCAGCAAGCGCAGGACGTCGGGCGGCGCGAACCCGCCCACCACGCCGGGGACTTCTGGGCACTGGAGGGCCTCAAGGCGCGGCTCGCGGAACACAGTGCCGACGACGACGGCGGCGTGCTGTTCACCGGCGCCGTCGGACTCCCGACCGGCGAACGGTACGAGTGGCAGCAGGACTTCCCCACCGGGGAGCTCCTCGGCGATCCCGCCGAGGACCGGCAGCGCACCGCCGACGCCCTCGCCGCACTCGGCAGCCCCGTACGGATCCGGCTGCTGCGGGAGATCCTGGCCGGTCGGCGGACCGCCGCCGAGCTGACCGCGCTCGACGGGGTCGGCACCAGCGGGCAGGTCTACCACCACCTGCGCCAGCTCAGCGCGGCCGGCTGGCTGCACACCACCGGGCGCGGGCGGTACGAGGTCCCCGGCGGCAGGGTCGTGCCGCTGCTCGTCCTCTTCGCGGCGGCCACGGCGTGACGCCGGCGGCCACGCCGTGACGTCGGCGGCCAAGCGGTGACGTCGGCGGGCAAGCGGTGGCGCCGGCGGGCACCGCGGCCCCGGCGAACGCCCCCGGCCCCGGCGCAGGCTCCGTCCGCCCGGCTGCAGTAGGCCGTGCACCTGTCCCACCGGGGCTGCCAGCTGCTGTTCCTGCTGCTCACCGCCACCGACATCGGCCTCGGATCCCCTCCGACACCCGCCTGGTACGGCTCCCCGCCGGGGCCGCCGTTCTGCTCCGGACAGCGGCCGGACGGCTGGCCGCCCGGGCCCCGCACCGCGGGCCGGCCCGGCAACTCCACCGAGCCGCACCTGCACTTCCAGCTGCTGGACGGGCCCGACCCGGACACCGCCAGGGGCCTGCCCGTCCGCCGGCGCGGTATCGGCGTCCCCGCGAACGGCGAGGTGTTCGACGCGGGCCCGCGCCCCTGACACGGCTCCTCCCGGCCCGCGGCCGCCACCGGCTGCGGGGGCCGCGGCCGATCGGGCAGACTCGCCGCATGGCATCCAGGACCCGTCGCACCCGTACCTACGACGCCGCGAAGATCCGTACGGCCGTCACCGCGCAGTTCGCCCACATCGCCGAGGCAGTCCGGGAACTGACACCCGAACAGCTCGGCCGGGACAGCGGGCTCGGCGACTGGACCGTGGCCGACCTGGCCGCGCACATCGCCTGGATCGCCGACTCGCTCGCCGCCGGGCTCGCCCGCCCGCCGGCGGCCCTGCCCGAGCTGACGGCCGTGGAGTGGCCCTCCGCCACCGCCTCCCTCGCCGGGAAGATCGCGGAAGCGGCCAAGGAGATCCTGGAGGGCGCCGCGCCGGCCGATCTGTTCGAGCACGCGGGCGCCCGGATGGCCGAGGCACTGGCCGCCAACCCCGGCAGCCGGGTCCTCGCCCTGTGGGTCGGCGACATGACGCTGGCCGACTTCCTCGTCACCCGGACCGTGGAGCTCGTCGTGCACACCGACGACCTCAACCGGGCCGCCGGGCTGGCCATCCCCATCGAGCGGCAGGCGCTCGCCGCCTGCACCCGGCTGCTCGCCGACGCCCTCGCCCTCAAGGCCCCCGGCGGCTCGGTCGAGGTGCGCATCCCGCCGTTCGCGGTGATCCAGTGCATCGAGGGGCCCCGGCACACCCGCGGCACCCCGCCGAACGTGGTGGAGACCGACCCGCTGACCTGGGTCAGGCTGGCCACGGGTCGGCAGGACTGGGCCTCGGCGGTGGCGGACGCCAGCGTCACGGCCAGCGGCGAGCGGGCCGACCTGGGGGCGATGCTGCCGGTGATGAGCTGACCGGAGCCGACCCGGGCCCGGCCGGATCCCTGCGACCACAGGCATCGGGCAGGAGGGGACCCGGCCGGAGCAGCGCGCGGAACCGTACGGGCCCGCTGCCCGTCCCAGGGACATGCCCACACTCCGGCACCTCCCCGCGGCGCTGGCCGCCGCGCTCGTCCTCGCCGCCGCCACCACGGCCTGCGCCGACGGCTCCGGCCCCTCCGGCCCCCTCCCGGGCCCCGGCTTCACCGGCTCCTGGTCCGTCCAGCGGGTGACGGCGGACGGCCGGAGCCTGGCCGGGCCGCCCGCCGCGCACCTGACGATCGAGCCCACCGGCTCCCGTACGGCCGAGGCGAAGGGGAACTACGGCTGCAACGGGTTCACGGCCGCCGTGTCCTACGAGAGCGGGTCCGAGCAGTCGGCCGTGACCGTCACGCCCGGCTCCTCCACCGCCATGGCCTGCGAGCACATGGATTTCGAGACGGCTTTCGCCGAGCTGCTGAAGGGCAGGCTGGAGGTGCGGCGCGAGTCCGCCGACCGGCTCGTGCTGACGGCTGCCGACGGCGGCACCATCGAGCTGACCTCGAAGCCGCCGGTGGCGGACGCCCCGCTCACCGTCACCGAGTGGACGGTGACCGGGCTGATCAGCGGCGGTACGGCGGCCTCCGTGACGAACCAGGCCGCCGGCAGGGCCGTGTTCACCATCGGCCCGGACGCGCGCGCGAGCGGCAGCCTCGGCTGCAACCGGTTCAGCGCACCGGCCGCGATCGACGGCCCGCGGATCACCTTCGGTCCGCTGTCCACGACGCGGATGGCCTGTACGGGCCCGGAGGGCGACCTGGAGCGCACTCTGACCGAACTCCTCGGCAGCGGCGGGCTCACCTGGCGCATCCAGGAGCGGACGCTGACCCTGACGGCTGCCGACGGCAAGGGCCTCACGGCCCGGGCCGCTTCCGCCGCCGAATGACGGCCGCGGCGGCTGCCGCGGTCGGCGGCCCCGGGCGGCCCCGGGCGGCGGTCCTCCGGGCGGCGCGGGGCCCCGCCGGCAGAAAGGAAAAGAAAAGGAAAAGAAACGCACGGCGCCGCGCCGCCCGATGCGGGGACGGGAGGGTCGCCAGAGGCGGAACAGGGGCGCACGGAAGCCCGTGCGAATCCACAGGCCCCCCTTGCCAATCACGGCATTCCGGATATCGGGGCCGTTACCCTCCGCAGGGGTTACCCGACTGTCCGCACTGTGACTTTTCCCGGCCGTCCCCAATTCGGACCAGTGGTCGATCTCGCCTACACTCGGTGGCGTGCCTCGTGGTGATGGACGACTCAACCACGACCTGCTCCCCGGCGAAAAGGGCCCCCAGGACGCTTGCGGCGTCTTCGGTGTCTGGGCTCCGGGTGAAGAGGTCGCCAAGCTCACCTACTTCGGACTGTATGCACTGCAGCACCGTGGACAGGAGTCCGCGGGCATCGCTGTGAGCAACGGTTCCCAGATCCTCGTCTTCAAGGACATGGGCCTCGTGTCCCAGGTCTTCGACGAAACCTCCCTCGGATCGCTCCAAGGTCATATCGCGGTCGGTCACGCCCGCTACTCGACCACCGGAGCCTCCGTGTGGGAGAACGCTCAGCCCACTTTCCGCGCGACCGCCCACGGCTCCATTGCCCTGGGCCACAACGGCAACCTGGTGAACACCGCCGAGCTTGCCGAGATGGTCGCAGACCTCCCCCGTCAGGACGGCCGTGCCACCCAGGTGGCCGCGACCAACGACACCGACCTGGTCACCGCCCTGCTGGCGGGCCAGACGGACGACGACGGCAAGCCCCTGACCATCGAGGAGTCGGCCGCCAAGGTCCTCCCTCAGGTCAAGGGCGCCTTCTCCCTCGTCTTCATGGACGAGGGCACCCTGTACACCGCCCGTGACCCGCAGGGCATCCGCCCGCTGGTCCTCGGCCGCCTGGAGCGCGGCTGGGTGGTCGCGAGCGAGACCGCGGCCCTCGACATCGTGGGCGCCAGCTTCGTCCGCGAGGTCGAGCCCGGCGAGCTCGTCGCGATCGACGAGAACGGCCTGCGCACCTCGCGCTTCGCAGAAGCGAAGCCAAAGGGCTGTGTCTTCGAGTACGTCTACCTGGCGCGCCCGGACACGGACATCGCCGGCCGGAACGTCTACCTCTCGCGCGTCGAGATGGGCCGGCGCCTCGCCAAGGAGGCCCCGGTCGACGCCGACCTGGTGATAGCGACGCCGGAGTCCGGCACGCCCGCCGCCGTCGGCTACGCCGAGGCCAGCGGGATCCCCTACGGCTCCGGCCTGGTCAAGAACGCCTACGTCGGCCGGACTTTCATCCAGCCCTCGCAGACGATCCGCCAGCTGGGCATCCGCCTCAAGCTCAACCCCCTCAAGGAAGTCATCCGGGGCAAGCGCCTGGTGGTCGTCGACGACTCGATCGTCCGCGGCAACACCCAGCGCGCCCTCGTCAAGATGCTCCGCGAGGCCGGTGCGGCCGAGGTCCACATCCGGATCTCCTCGCCGCCGGTGAAGTGGCCGTGCTTCTTCGGCATCGACTTCGCCACCCGGGCCGAGCTCATCGCCAACGGCATGAGCGTCGAGGAGATCGGCACCTCGCTGGGTGCGGACTCCCTCGCGTACATCTCGCTCGACTCGATGATCGAGGCGACGACCATCCAGAAGCCGAACCTCTGCCGTGCCTGCTTCGACGGCGAGTACCCCATGGAGCTGCCCGACCCGCAGCTGCTGGGCAAGCAGCTCCTGGAGACCGAGCTGGCCGGCGGCTCGGACGCCGCCGACGCACTCCGCCGCCCCTAGCCCCGCGCCAGGGGCAGGACGGGCCCCCGCCCCGCCTCCGGGCGGCGGGGGCGGTCCCGGCTCGACCTGCGCCGGTCCCTGTCTTTCAGGCTTTTCCCAGGGACCGGCATCTCACGCAGCAAACGACACGAAAGCTCTCTCCTGTCATGACAGAGAAGACCACCGGTGCCAGCTATGCAGCCGCGGGCGTCGACATCGAAGCGGGAGACCGCGCCGTCGAGCTGATGAAGGAGTGGGTGAAGAAGACGCAGCGCCCCGAGGTCCTCGGCGGCCTCGGCGGCTTCGCCGGCCTCTTCGACGCCTCCGCCCTCAAGCGCTACGAGCGCCCGCTGCTGGCCTCCGCCACCGACGGGGTCGGCACGAAGGTCGACATCGCCCGCCAGATGGGCGTGTACGACACCATCGGCCACGACCTCGTCGCCATGGTCATGGACGACATCGTCGTCTGCGGCGCCGAGCCGCTCTTCATGACCGACTACATCTGCGTGGGCAAGGTCCACCCCGAGCGGGTCGCGGCCATCGTCAAGGGCATCGCCGAGGGCTGCGTCCTCGCTGGCTGCGCCCTGGTCGGCGGCGAGACCGCCGAGCACCCGGGCCTCCTCGGCCCGGACGACTTCGACGTGGCGGGCGCCGGCACCGGTGTCGTCGAGTACGACCGCCTGCTGGGCGCCGATCGCATCCGTACGGGTGACGCCGTCATCGCGATGGCGTCGTCCGGCCTTCACTCGAACGGGTACTCGCTGGTCCGGCACGTCCTCTTCGACCGGGCCGGGATGTCCCTCGACCAGCACGTCGAGGAACTCGGCCGGACCCTCGGCGAGGAGCTGCTGGAGCCGACCAAGATCTACTCCCTGGACTGCCTGGCCCTCACCCGTACGGCCGAGGTGCACGCCTACTCGCACATCACCGGCGGCGGCCTCGCGGCGAACCTGGCCCGGGTCATCCCGGACCACCTGCACGCGACGGTCGACCGGTCGACGTGGACCCCGGGTGCGGTCTTCGACCTCGTCGGCAAGGCCGGGCAGGTCGAGCAGCTGGAGCTGGAGAAGACCCTGAACATGGGCGTCGGCATGATGGCCGTCGTCCCGCAGGAGTCCGTGGACGTGGCCCTGACCGCGCTGGCCGACCGGGGCGTCGACGCCTGGGTCGCCGGTGAGATCACCGAGCGCGGCGAGCACACCGAGGGTGCGGCGATGACCGGGTCGTACGCCGGCTGAGACAGCACGGAAACCCGGTCCGGGGCGAGGCCCTGGACCGGGTTTCGTGTGTTGCTCTGAAGGCCGAGCGGAATCGTTCAGCCGTCGGTGGTCATGCGATCACGCGGTACCACCGGTTGTGGTGCGAACGCGAGGCGTCAAGCGCCGCGACGCTGCTGAGCCGACGGGCCGGACTCGTCGTCCTCGTCCTCGTCGTCATCGCTGTTGTACAGCTCCGCGTACTTTGCGTACGGGTCGTCGTCGTCCAGCTCGTCATCGACGTCGACCGGCTCGCTGACAGGCGTCAGCGGCGCCGTCGGCGATGCGCCCAGCTCGTTGGCCAGACGCGCAAGGTCAGTGCCGCCGCTGTTGTACTTCAGCTGGCGGGCGACCTTCGTCTGCTTGGCCTTGGCCCGGCCGCGCCCCATGGCTCGACCCCCTCGGTGACGGGGCTCGACGGCCCCAGAGTCTGACACGCGTTCATGGTTCGGAGCGGACTCTCCTCGGAGAGACCGTCCGTAGGGGTTTAACGGTACCTGTTTCCGCGGCCATACGGTACGCCGCCCGCATGACGCGCCTCGGAACAGGACCATCGAGGCGCCCCGTCCTCGCTGGTCAGCTGCGATTTTAACTCTTTCCCGACGGGCGACCCGCCGAAGTGCAGTGAGTTCCGTCTCGCCGCACCCCGGCGGGCGCACCGGCAGGGGGCTACGAGGCCTTCGCCGCCTTGGCCGCGCGACCGTCGGCCATCCGCTGCTCGGCGATCCGGTCGGCCGCCGCAGCCGGAGGGATGCCGTCAGTCTTTGCGCGAGCGAAGATTTCCAGCGTGGTGTCGAAGATCTTCGTGGCCTTGGCCTTGCACCGGTCGAAGTCGAAGCCGTGCAGCTCGTCCGCGACCTGGATGACACCGCCCGCGTTGACCACGTAGTCCGGCGCGTACAGGATGCCGCGGTCCGCGAGGTCCTTCTCGATGCCCGGGTGCGCCAGCTGGTTGTTCGCCGCACCGCAGACGATCGTGGCGGTGAGGGCCGGCACGGTCGCGTCGTTCAGGGCGCCGCCGAGTGCGCAGGGGGCGTAGATGTCCAGGCCCTCGGTGCGGATCAGCGCGTCCGTGTCGGCCACGGCCGTCACCTGCGGGTGCTTGTCGAGGATGCGGCGCACGGACTCCTCGCGGACGTCCGTGATCACGACCTCGGCGCCGTCCTCCAGGAGGTGCTCGACCAGGTAGTGGCCGACCTTGCCGACACCGGCCACGCCGACCTTGCGGCCGCGCAGGGTCGGGTCGCCCCACAGGTGCTGGGCGCTGGCCCGCATGCCCTGGAAGACGCCGAAGGCGGTGAGGACGGAGGAGTCGCCGGCGCCGCCGTTCTCGGGGGAGCGGCCGGTGGCCCAGCGGGTCTCGCGGGCGACGACGTCCATGTCCGCGACGTACGTGCCGACGTCGCAGGCCGTGACGTAGCGGCCGCCGAGGGACTCGACGAAGCGGCCGTAGGCCAGCAGCAGGTCCTCGGTCTTGATCTGGTCCGGGTCGCCGATGATGACGGCCTTGCCGCCGCCGAGGCCGAGGCCGGCCATGGCGTTCTTGTAGGACATGCCGCGCGAGAGGTTCAGCGCGTCGAGGACGGCCTCCTCGTCCGAGGCGTACGCGTGGAAGCGCGTGCCGCCGAGGGCCGGGCCCAGGGCGGTGGAGTGGATGGCGATGACGGCCTTCAGGCCAGTGGCTCGGTCCTGGCACAGCACGACTTGCTCGTGGCCGCCCTGTTCCGAGTGGAACAGGGTGTGCAGGACGCCGTCGGTCATTTCGGTCACGGTGGTGACTCCCATGGAAGAGATGCGGCGGAATGACGCCCGCCCTGCGGGTGGGGGGAGGGCGTGCTGGGAGCAGAGTAAGACCTGGAACGCGCCCGCAGGGGACCTGTCCGTGGATCGGAACACTCCCGGGGTACGGGGCGCACCGGGCCTCGCCGTGCCGGTGGTCCGCCGGCCCTCCGGCGGAGTAGCGCCGGGTGGTGCGGGGGAGTACGAGAGCGTGAGTGAATCCTCCGAGACCGGGCTGCCGTCGGCCCGTTCGGCGCCGACCGTCCCGTACGCCTCCTACCTGCGAGTCTACGAGCCGCTGACCGCGTTCGCGGAGCCGGAGCGGACGCACTGGGCCTCCTACGCCCGGTGCGGTGGGGCGCCGACCGCGCAGGACGAACTGCGCCGCTCGCTGGCCGAGTTGGTGCGGGTGCCCCTGGTGGGGGTGCCGGCGCACGAGAGCGCGGACGCCTTCACGGCCGAGGTGGACGGGGTGCTGCTGGTGTGCCCGTGGCGGACCAGGCTGCGCGGCTGGCTCGCCCTGCAGGAGCTCGTCGAGCAGTTCCCGCTGCCGGTGCTGGACGCGGCGCTGCCGCCGGCCGCGCGGCGGCGGGCGGCCGAGGAGTACGAGAGCTGGCGGGAGCGGAATCCCGATGCGCGCCCGTGGATCCGCACCGCAGTGTGGCAAGTACCACTGCGCTGGTTCGTGCTCGTGGCCGACGATGAGCGGGAGTACCTGCCGGGTGAGCGGTTGCGCTACCGGACCCCGATGGTGCAGGCCCGGCGGCGGCTCGCGCGCGGGCTGCGCACCCTGCGGGAGTCGCCGGGCTACGAGGCGCTCGCCGAGGGGCTCGTGGAGGTCGGGACCTGGCTGGAGGAGTTCCATCCGAGGTCGATGGTCGAACTGGACTACGGCGGGCTGGTGCACGCGCTGCCGGCGGACCGGCTGGCGGAGGACCGCTCGGCCCGGGACGTCGCGGCCGGGATCGCGGCGCTGAGGTCAGGCGACGAGGTGGCGGCGGCAGAGGTGTACGTGGAGTTGCGGGACCGGTGGCGCGAGGTCCGGGAGAGACTGTTCGCCAACTAGTCCGCCCGTCGGGGCGAGCGGGAAACCGGGAAAACGGTTTATCGGGTCGAAGACCCGGGACCTACGTCCCGATACGGGCCATTGACTCAAGCGTGACGGACTGCACTAAATACACCCTTGCGTCCTTCCCCTACCCTCGTGCCAAAATAGGACAAGGAGTCCGGGGAGGGTTCCTTCCGCCCAAGTAAGGGCGGAATGCTCGGCATTGCACTCTACGGGGGGTCTGTGGACTCCTGATCGCTCTGTGACTGATTGTCACAGTGGGGTGACTGTCCGTTATGGGGCGGTCCATCGGCTTCCGACCGCTGATGAACACCTCGGAGGGCAATTCCATCGGTTTGGCCGTCGGGGCTGGACGGATGGTGTAGTTGTAGTGCCGAGGACAAGCCGTTCGTCCTATAACCGACTCGGCCCGCGTATGTCCATTTCGGGCAACGCGGGCCAAGGTGCAGAATTTAGAGGAAAGAACCGAGATGGTTCGGTTCTCCCGAGGAGGCCGCTCATGACCGCTCGCACCCCTGATGCCGAGCCGCTGCTGACCCCGGCTGAGGTTGCCACGATGTTCCGCGTGGACCCGAAGACGGTGACCCGCTGGGCCAAGGCCGGCAAGCTCACGTCCATCCGCACCCTGGGTGGGCACCGCCGTTACCGCGAGGCCGAGGTCCGTGCCCTGCTCGCGGGAATTCCGCAGCAGCGCAGCGAGGCCTGAGGTCGCGCCAGCACCCCGCTTTAACGGGGAGGAATCGGATCCCCCAATCCGATGAACCCCACATGGCTTCATGCGGCCGGACCTGCCCCAACAGGTTCCCGGCCGTTCGATCGCGCTGGACTCCGCCGGGTCCAGCGCGATCTTTTTTGTGTCCGCGGGCACCTCTGCGGGGCGGGTGCCATTGCACATATTAAATTGAGGGCGCGTATAGGTGCCATAAATGTGCATGTCCCGAAAACTCGTATGGTGACTCCTGTCACAGGCTGTCACTCTTGTGCATTCCGCAATGCACCCGTAAAGGGACGTCTCACGCACAGCGGTCTCATGCGAACGGGGGATTTTGTGGATGGAACCATTCCGTGGCGCGGCGGCCGGAGTGAACCGCGGGGCCGACGGGACCCATGGGACCGGTGGGTCCCCAGAGGTCGCCTCGGCGGCGCCGACGGGCCTGTACGGCGCCGGAACCGCCCGGGAGCGCCCCACCTCCCGACCGGCGGTTCCCGGCGGGCCGGGAGGCCGTGACGGGCGTCGCACGAACGGCGTGCGAACGGCGCACCGAACGAGGCGGCGAACGGCGGGCGCTCCATGCAACAGGGCCCGCATCCGATCGGATACGGGCCCTGTTCTTGTTGCGATCCTGACGGGACTTGAACCCGCGACCTCCACCTTGACAGGGTGGCGAGCTAACCAACTGCTCCACAGGACCTCGATGTGCGGCCACTTTTCGGGTGGCTGCGCATCAGACTGTACATCAGCGCGGGGGGTGCGGTCGAACCGGCCGCGCGGCCGTCACGGAGCGGCCGCGTCCACCGCCTTCACGATCCGCTTGTCCGAGATCGGGTACGCCGTCCCCAGAGCGTGCGCGAAGTAGCTGACCCGCAGCTCCTCGATCATCCAGCGGATCTCCGTGACCTCCGGCGGGACCGGCCGCCCCTTGGGCAGCTGCTCCAGCAGCCAGGCGTACTCGTCCTGCATCTCGTGGACCTTCTCCATGCGCGTGGTGTCGCGCTGGACGGCCGTCGGCATCTGCTGCAGCCGCCGGTCCACCGCCACCAGGTAGCGCATGAGGTCCGGCAGCCGGCGCAGGCCCGTCAGGGTGACGAAGCCTGCCGGCATGAGCGCCGCCAGCTGCGTCTTGACGTCCTGGAGGTTGGCGACCAGGGCCAGGCTTTGCGTGGCCTTCAGCCGCCGCTCGCAGGCCTGCCAGGCGGCCAGGACCTGCTGCACCCGGTCGACCGTGCGCACGGTCGTGTCCACCAGGTCGGCGCGGACGGCCTCGTACAGCTTCCGGAAGCCCGCCTCGTCCCAGGCCGGGCCGCCGTGGTCGGCGATCAGCCGGTCGGCCGCCGCCGTCGCGCAGTCGTCGAACAGCGCCTGGACGGAGCCGTGCGGGTTGCGCGACAGGGCCAGCTTCTGCTGGTTGCCCATCCGGTCCGAGGCGAACTTGGCCGCGTTCACCGGGATGTTGAGGAGGATCAGCCTGCGCGTGCCCAGCCACATCGCCTGCTGCTGCTCGACCTCCGTGTCGAAGAGCCGTACGGACACGGTCGCGCCCTCGTCGACCAGCGCCGGGTACGCCTTCACCGGCTGCCCCGCCCGCCGGGTCTCGAACACCTTGGTCAGGGTCCCGATGGTCCAGTCGGTCAGCCCGGTGCGCTCCACCGACTCCCCGCCCGCCCGCTCGGCCGTGGCCGCCGCCGCCTTGGACAGGGCCTGGCGGGCCTTCGGCCGGAGCTTCAGGCGCAGCGCCTCCAGGTCCTTGTCCTCGGCGATCTTCCGGCGGCGCTCGTCGACGATCCGGAAAGTGATCTTCAAGTGGTCGGGGAGCCGACCGGTGTCGAAGTCCTCGGCGGTGACCGGCACTCCGCCCATCCGGTGCAGCTCGCGCGCCAGGGTGGCGGTCAGCGGCTCCTGGGCGGGCACGGCCGAGGCCAGGAAGCGGGCCGCGAAGTTCGGTGCGGGCACGTAGTGCCGGCGGATCGGCTTCGGCAGCGAACGGATGAGTTCCGTGACGACTTCCTCCCGCAGGCCCGGGATCTGCCAGTCGAAGCCCTGGTCGGTGACCTGGTTGAGCACCTGGAGCGGGATGTGGACGGTCACGCCGTCCGCGTCCGCTCCGGGTTCGAACTGGTAGGTCACCCGGAACCCCAGCTGCCCCTGCCGCCAGGAGTCCGGGTAGTCGGCCTTGGTGACCCCGGCAGCCTTCTCGGTGAGCAGCATCTCCCGCTCGAAGTCGAGGTGCTCGGGCTGCTCGCGCCGCTTGTGCTTCCACCAGGAGTCGAAGTGCGCCCCGGACACCACGTGCTCGGGGATCCGCTGGTCGTAGAAGTCGAAGAGGGTCTCGTCGTCGACGACGATGTCGCGGCGCCGGGCCCGGTTCTCCAGTTCCTCGACCTCGGTGAGCAGCTTGCGGTTGTCGGCGTAGAACTTGTGGTGGGTACGCCAGTCGCCCTCGACCAGGGCATGGCGGATGAACAGCTCCCGCGAGACCTCCGGGTCGATCCGCCCGTAGTTGACCTTCCGCTGCGCGACGATCGGGACGCCGTACAGCGTGACCTTCTCGTACGCCATGACGGCCGCCTGGTCCTTCTCCCAGTGCGGCTCGCTGTACGTGCGCTTCAGCAGGTGCCCGGCCAGCGGCTCGACCCACTCGGGCTCCACCTTGGCGTTGACCCGGGCCCACAGCCGCGAGGTCTCCACCAGCTCCGCCGACATCACGAACCGCGGCTGCTTCTTGAACAGCGCCGAGCCCGGGAAGACCGCGAACTTGGCGCCGCGCGCTCCGAGGTACTCGTTCTTGTCGGTGTCCTTCAGGCCGATGTGGGACAGCAGGCCGGCCAGGAGGGAGATGTGGACGTGCTGCTCCGCGGCGTCCGCCTCGTTCACGTGGATGCCCATGCCCCGGGCGACCGTGCGCAGCTGCGAGTAGATGTCCTGCCACTCGCGGATCCGCAGGAAGTTCAGGTACTCCTGCTTGCACATCCGGCGGAAGGAGGACGAGCCGCGCTCCTTCTGCTGCTCGCGGACGTAGCGCCACAGGTTCAGGAACGACAGGAAGTCGCTGGTCTCGTCCTTGAAGCGGGCGTGGTGCTGGTCGGCCTGGGTCTGCTTGTCCGAGGGCCGCTCGCGCGGGTCCTGGATGGACAGGGCCGCCGCGATGACCATGACCTCGCGGACGCAGCCGTTCTTGTCCGCCTCCAGGACCATGCGGGCCAGCCGCGGGTCCACGGGCAACTGGGCCAGCTGTCGACCCATCGGGGTGAGCCGCTTGCGGGCGTCCTTCTCCTTGGGGTCCAGCGCGCCGAGCTCCTGGAGGAGCTGGATGCCGTCGCGGATGTTGCGGTGGTCCGGCGGGTCGATGAAGGGGAACTTCTCGATCTCGCCGAGGCCCGCCGCGGTCATCTGGAGGATGACGGAGGCCAGGTTGGTGCGCAGGATCTCGGCGTCGGTGAACTCGGGACGGGCGTCGAAGTCGTCCTCGGAGTAGAGCCGGATGCAGATGCCGTCGCTGGTACGGCCGCAGCGGCCCTTGCGCTGGTTGGCGCTGGCCTGCGAGATCCGTTCGATGGGCAGGCGCTGGACCTTGGTGCGGTGGCTGTAGCGGGAGATCCTGGCAGTGCCCGGGTCGATCACGTACTTGATGCCGGGGACGGTCAGCGAGGTCTCGGCGACGTTGGTGGCGAGCACGATCCGGCGGCCGGAGTGCTGCTGGAAGACCCGGTGCTGCTCGGCGTGCGACAGGCGGGCGTACAGCGGCAGGACTTCCGTGCTCCGCCCATCGGTGCCTGCGGCGCGGGGGAGCTTCTTGATGAGCGCGTCGGCGGTGTCGCGGATCTCGCGCTCGCCGGAGAGGAAGACGAGGATGTCGCCGGGGCCCTCGGCCCGGAGCTCGTCCACGGCGTCGCAGATCGCGGTGATCTGGTCGCGGTCGCTCTCCGCCGCGTCTTCGTCGGCCGCCTCCAGGAGGGGGCGGTAGCGGACCTCCACCGGGTACGTGCGGCCGCTGACCTCGACGATCGGGGCGTCGCCGAAGTGGCGGGAGAAGCGCTCCGGGTCGATGGTCGCCGAGGTGATCACGACCTTGAGGTCGGGGCGCTTCGGCAGCAGCTGGGACAGGTAGCCCAGCAGGAAGTCGATGTTCAGCGAGCGCTCGTGCGCCTCGTCGATGATGATCGTGTCGTAGGCGCGCAGCTCGCGGTCCGTCTGGATCTCGGCGAGCAGGATGCCGTCCGTCATCAGCTTCACGAACGTCGCGTCCGGGTCCACCTGGTCGGTGAAGCGGACCTTCCAGCCGACCGTCTGCCCGATCTCGGTCCCCAGCTCCTCGGCGATGCGCTCCGCGACGGTGCGGGCGGCGATCCGTCGGGGCTGGGTGTGCCCGATCATTCCCCGGACGCCGCGGCCGAGATCCATGCAGATCTTGGGGATCTGCGTGGTCTTGCCGGATCCGGTCTCACCCGCGACGATCACGACCTGGTGGTCGCGTATCGCCTCGGCGATCTCGTCCTTCTTCTGGCTGACGGGCAGGTTCTCGGGATAGGTGACCTCGGGCCTCCGCGAGGCGCGCGCGGCCAGCCGCGCGGCGGCCTTGCCGGCTTCCGCGGCGATCTCGTCGAGCACGGCCTGCTTGGCCTCGGGCTTGCGGATGCGGCGGGCGCCTTCGAGGCGGCGGCCGAGGCGGTGCGCGTCGCGGAGGGGAATCTCACCGAGAAGCGTCTGCAGGGCGGCGAAGGAAGTAGACATACCTGGTCGAGGATCTCACCCGGGAGTGCCGGGTGGCGAACGCATTTGTCGGGTGGACCCGTACCATTTCGGGACGAGTCCGCCGTCCCTCCCGCCGTGAGAGGCCCCACGTATGCCGAGCAGCGCGCACCGACGCGTGGGCGCCGTGCTGCTCGCGACCCTGCTGGCGCTGGTCTGCGCCCTCGCGGGCTCGGGGTCCGGCGCCGGGGCGGGCGCGGGGGACGCGGTGGCGTCGCCGTACGGCCGGACCGCGCCCGCGGCCGGATCCTCCGGTGGCGCGGCCCC
>NZ_JACBGN010000092.1 GCF_013401435.1 Streptomyces sp. BR123 | reverse complement strand
GTCCGCCGCCCGGGGCCGGAACCACCGGCCCCGGGCGCCCCGTTCCGTGCGTGACCCCCGTCACTTCGTCTCGGAATGCGGGACTGCATCGTCCGCATCATGGACAGTGGTGGACTCCTCCAATCGCCCCATGACACGCTTCGGCCATGAATGGAGCTGGAACAGCCTTGGTGAGTCGGCGGCACGTCGACCTCGGCCGCATGTCCAGCGCCATCTGTCCGGCGAGCTGACAGAACCAGCCACCGCCGCACAGCGCACCGCACAGTGTCGTCGCGGATGCGCCGTCACCCCGTCAGTCCCCTGAAGGCAGACCACGCCCCTGACCTCCGGCACAACCGGAGCCGCGCGGCGGTCGGCCACACCTGCTCAGCGCCAGGGGTCACGCCGCCGACTCCCCCTGCCCTTGCTTTTGAGCCGCCGAAGAAGGACGTACCGCCATGGCCGCCTCCCCCGAAACACCCGCCGCCGCGCGCCGCAAGCCCGGCCGTCACCGCGGCGAGGGCCAGTGGGCCGTCGGACACCACACCCCCCTCAACGGCAACGAGCAGTTCAAGAAGGACGACGACGGTCTCAATGTGCGGACACGCATTGAGACGATCTACTCGAAGACCGGATTCGACTCGATCGATCCCAACGACCTGCGCGGACGCATGCGTTGGTGGGGCCTGTACACCCAGCGCAAGCCCGGGATCGACGGCGGCAAGACCGCGGTCCTGGAGCCGGAAGAGCTGGACGACAAGTACTTCATGCTGCGCGTCCGCATCGACGGCGGCCGGCTGACCACCGAGCAGCTCCGCGTCATCGGCGAGATCTCCGAGGAGTTCGCCCGCGGGACCGCCGACCTCACCGACCGCCAGAACGTGCAGTACCACTGGATCCGCATCGAGGACGTCCCGGAGATCTGGCGCCGTCTGGAGGCCGTCGGCCTGTCGACCACCGAGGCCTGCGGTGACACGCCCCGCGTCATCCTCGGCTCGCCCGTCGCCGGCATCGCCGAGGACGAGATCATCGACGGCACCCCCGCCATCGAGGAGATCCACCGCCGCATCGTCGGCAACAAGGACTTCTCCAACCTGCCCCGCAAGTTCAAGTCCGCGATCTCCGGCTCCCCCCTGTTGGACGTGGCGCACGAGATCAACGACGTGTCGTTCGTCGGCGTCGACCACCCCGAGCACGGCCCCGGCTTCGACGTCTGGGTCGGCGGCGGCCTCTCGACCAACCCCAAGCTCGGCGTCCGCCTGGGCACCTGGGTCCCTCTGGAGGACGTTCCGGACGTCTACGAGGGCGTCATCTCGATCTTCCGCGACTACGGCTACCGCCGCCTGCGCACCCGCGCCCGGCTGAAGTTCCTCGTCGCCGACTGGGGCGCGGCGAAGTTCCGCCGGGTCCTGGAGGAGGAGTACCTCAAGCGCGAGCTGGCCGACGGCCCGGCGCCCGAGCAGCCGTCCGGCCAGTGGCGCGACCACGTCGGCGTCCACCGGCAGCAGGACGGCCGCTACTACATCGGCTTCGCTCCGCGCGTCGGCCGCGTCGACGGCGCCGTCCTCACCAAGATCGCGGACATCGCCGAGCGGCACGGCTCCGGCCGCCTGCGCACCACGGCCGAGCAGAAGATGATCGTGCTCGACGTCGAGGAGGACCGGGTCGACTCGGCCGTGGCCGCCCTGGAGGCGCTGGACCTGCGGGTCAAGCCGTCCCCCTTCCGCCGCGGCACGATGGCCTGCACCGGCATCGAGTTCTGCAAGCTGGCCATCGTGGAGACCAAGGCGCGCGGCGCCTCGCTCATCGACGAACTGGAGCGCCGCCTGCCGGACTTCGAGGAGCCGCTCACCATCAACATCAACGGCTGCCCGAACGCCTGCGCCCGCATCCAGGTGGCGGACATCGGTCTCAAGGGCCAGCTGGTGCTCGACGAGGACGGCAACCAGGTCGAGGGCTACCAGGTCCACCTGGGCGGCGCGCTCGGCCTGGAGGCCGGCTTCGGCCGCAAGGTCCGCGGCCTGAAGGTCACTTCGGCCGGGCTGCCGGACTACGTGGAACGCGTCGTCACCCGCTTCCGGGAGGAGCGCGAGGACGGCGAGCGCTTCGCCGCCTGGGTCGCCCGCGCGAGCGACGACAGCCTCTCATGAGCGCGGCGAGCGAGACGAGGAGCACGGTATGAGCGAGCGCGCAGCCCCGTTCCACTGCCCGTACTGCGGCGACGAGGACCTGTTCCCGAACGAGCAGGGCCACGGCGCCTGGGAGTGCCGGTCGTGCAACCGGGCCTTCCGGCTGAAGTACCTGGGACTGCTGGCCCGCGGTCTCGCGTCCGGGACCACCGGAGGGGAGGACACATGACCACCACCACGCTCAAGGAGCTGGCCGAACAGGCGGGCCGCGACCTGGAGGACGCACCCGCCCTGGAGATCCTCTCCTGGGCGGCGCGGACCTTCGGCGCGCGGTTCTGCGTGACGTCCTCCATGGAGGACGCCGTCGTCGCCCACCTGGCGTCCCGCGCCTTCCCCGGCGTGGACGTCGTCTTCCTCGACACGGGCTACCACTTCGAGGAGACCATCGGCACCCGCGACGCGGTCGAGGCCGTGATGGACGTCAACGTCATCACCCTCACCCCCCGTCAGACGGTGGCCGAGCAGGACGCCGAGCACGGCCCCCGCCTCCACGAGCGCAACCCCGACCTGTGCTGTGCCCTGCGCAAGGTCGAGCCGCTGGAGGAGGGCCTGACCGGATACGACGCCTGGGCGACCGGGCTGCGCCGCGACGAGTCCCCGACCCGGGCGAACACCCCCGTGGTCGGCTGGGACGAGAAGCGGCAGAAGGTCAAGGTCTCCCCGATCGCCCGCTGGACCCAGGACGACGTCGACGCGTACGTCGCGGAGCACGGCGTCCTCACCAACCCCCTGCTGATGGACGGCTACGCCTCGGTCGGCTGCGCCCCCTGCACCCGCCGCGTGGCGGAGGGCGAGGACGCCCGGGCCGGCCGCTGGGCTGGCCGGGCCAAGACCGAGTGCGGACTGCACGGCTGATGACGGAACCTACGGAGAAGCAGATGAGCGTGACGGACCGGGGCGCAACGGTGTGGCTGACGGGTCTGCCGAGCGCGGGCAAGACGACGATCGCCCACGCGCTCGCCGACCGGCTGCGCGGCGACGGCCACCGGGTCGAGGTCCTCGACGGCGACGAGATCCGCGAGTTCCTCTCGGCGGGCCTGGGCTTCACCCGCGAGGACCGGCACACCAACGTGCAGCGGATCGGCTTCGTCGCCGAACTCCTCGCCAGCAACGGCGTCAAGGCGCTGGTCCCCGTGATCGCGCCGTACGCCGACAGCCGCGAGGCCGTCGCGAAGCGGCACGCCGCCGCCGGCACGACGTACCTGGAGGTGCACGTGGCCACTCCGGTCGAGGTGTGCTCCGTCCGCGACGTCAAGGGCCTGTACGCCAAGCAGGCGGCGGGCGAGATATCCGGTCTGACCGGCGTCGACGACCCGTACGAGGCCCCGGCCGCCCCGGACCTGCGCATCGAGTCGCACACGCAGACCGTCCGGGAGTCCGCGGCTTCCCTGTTCACGCTGCTCACCGAGAAGGGGCTGGCATGACCACCGCCGCGCACCTGCACAACAGCCCCGCCGACGCGGACGCTCCGTACGCCCTGTCGCACCTGGACTCGCTGGAGTCGGAGGCGGTGCACATCTTCCGCGAGGTGGCGGGCGAGTTCGAGAAGCCGGTGATCCTGTTCTCCGGCGGCAAGGACTCCATCGTCATGCTGCACCTGGCGCTGAAGGCGTTCGCGCCGGCGCCGGTACCGTTCGCGCTGCTCCACGTGGACACCGGGCACAACTTCCCCGAGGTCATCGACTACCGCGACCGCACGGTCGCCGAGCACGGCCTGCGCCTGCACGTGGCCTCCGTCCAGGACTACATCGACGCCGGCAGGCTGCGCGAGCGCCCTGACGGCACCCGCAACCCGCTGCAGACCGTCCCGCTGACCGAAGCCATCCAAAACCACCGCTTCGACGCCGTCTTCGGCGGCGGCCGCCGCGACGAGGAGAAAGCCCGCGCCAAAGAACGCGTCTTCTCCCTGCGCGACGAATTCTCCCAATGGGACCCCCGCCGCCAGCGCCCCGAGCTGTGGCAGCTCTACAACGGCCGACACGCTCCCGGCGAACACGTCCGCGTCTTCCCCCTGTCCAACTGGACCGAGCTGGACGTATGGCAGTACATCGCCCGCGAGGACATCCGACTGCCGGAAATCTACTTCGCCCACGAGCGCGAA
Organism: Streptomyces sp. BR123; assembly: GCF_013401435.1. Taxonomy (GTDB): domain Bacteria; phylum Actinomycetota; class Actinomycetes; order Streptomycetales; family Streptomycetaceae; genus Streptomyces. The sequence continues at coordinate 19,493 of NZ_JACBGN010000092.1, read as the reverse complement.
GTCTTCCAGCGCAACGGCATGTGGCTCACCGCCGGTGAGTGGGGCGGCCCGAAGGACACAGAGACCGTGGAGAAGCGGCTGATCCGCTACCGCACCGTCGGCGACATGTCCTGCACCGGCGCCGTCGACTCCGACGCCACCACGCTCGACGCGGTGATCGCCGAGATCGCCGTCTCCCGCCTGACGGAGCGGGGCGCGACCCGGGCGGACGACAAGCTGTCCGAGGCCGCGATGGAAGACCGCAAGCGCGAAGGGTACTTCTAGCCATGACCAGCACCACCGAGCAGCTGAGCACGACGACGCTGCTGCGCTTCGCCACCGCCGGCTCCGTCGACGACGGCAAATCCACCCTCGTGGGCCGCCTGCTCCACGACTCCAAGTCGGTCCTGGAGGACCAGCTGGAAGCCGTGGAGCGGGTGTCCGCCGACCGCGGGCAGAACGCCCCGGACCTGGCACTGCTCACCGACGGCCTGCGGGCCGAGCGCGAGCAGGGCATCACCATCGACGTCGCCTACCGCTACTTCGCCACCGCCCGCCGCCGGTTCATCCTCGCCGACACCCCCGGCCACGTGCAGTACACCCGGAACATGGTCACCGGCGCGTCCACCGCCGAACTCGCCGTGGTCCTCGTCGACGCCCGCAACGGCGTCGTCGAGCAGACCCGCCGACACGCCGCCGTCGCAGCCCTGCTCCGCGTCCCGCACGTCGTCCTCGCCGTGAACAAAATGGACCTCGTCGGGTACGAGGAGGCGGTCTTCGCGGCGATCGCCGAGGAGTTCACCGCCTACGCCTCCGAGCTGGGCGTCCCGGAGATCACCGCGATCCCCATCTCCGCCCTCGCCGGCGACAACGTCGTGGACCCGTCCGCCCACATGGACTGGTACGGCGGCCCGACCGTGCTGGAACACCTCGAAACCGTCCCCGCCAGCCACGACCTGGCCGCCTGCCCGGCACGCTTCCCCGTGCAGTACGTGATCCGCCCACAGACCGCCGAGCACCCCGACTACCGCGGCTACGCCGGCCAGATCGCCTCCGGCGTCCTGCGCGTCGGCGAGCCCGTAACCGTCCTGCCCTCGGGCCGCACCACCACCATCGAGGGCATCGACGCCCTCGGCAAGAACGTCGACATCGCCTGGGCCCCCCAATCCGTCACGCTCCGCCTCAAGGACGACATCGACATCTCCCGCGGCGACCTCATCGCCCCGACCGCCTCGGCCCCCGCCACCACCCAGGACGTGGTCGCGACCGTCTGCCACGTCGCCGACCAGCCCCTGGCCGTGGGCGCGCGGGTTCTGCTGAAGCACACCACCCGCACGGTCAAGGCGATCGTCAAGGAGATCCCCTCCCGCCTGACGCTGGACGACCTGTCCCAGCACCCCCACCCGGGCCAGCTGGTGGCCAACGACATCGGGCGCGTCGTCATACGCACCGCCGAGCCCCTCGCACTCGACGCGTACGCCGACTCGCGCCGCACCGGATCGTTCCTGCTCATCGACCCGGCCGACGGGACCACCCTCGCGGCGGGCATGGCCGGCGAGTCCTTCGCCTCCCGGGGCGGGGCCGGTGCCGTGGCGGACGACGAGGGATGGGACTTCTAGGCCATGGACAGCGACATCTTCGCGACCTTCGCCAAGGAAGGCGGCCGGGTCGGCAGCGGCGCCCTCGGCAGCGGCCAGGGAGGGGTGGCGCGATGTGTGCGATGACGTACGCGCACTGCCGGCGCGCCCTCACCCCCCACGAGCACCGCGAGCCCGACCCGACCTCGCTCCACCGACGAAGACGTCCGTCATGAGACGACGTCACGAGAGGAAGCCCTCCCGTGCCTTCCACCACGCCCCTCCGCCGCGGCCTGGCCGCAGCCGCTGCCGTGCCGCTCCTGATCGGCGCGCTCGCCTCGTGCGGCTACGGCTCCCGGGCGGAGACTGCCGATGACAAGACGTCCGGCACCGCTGCCGCCTCCGGCGGGAAGCTGTCGGCCCCCGAGGTCCGCATCGGCTACTTCCCGAACCTCACGCACGCCACCGCCCTGGTCGGCCTCCAGGAAGGCCTGATCGCCAAGGAGCTCGGCGGCACGAAGATCAAGCCGCAGGCCTTCAACGCCGGCCCGTCCGAGATCGAAGCCCTCAACGGCGGCTCTCTCGACATCGGCTTCATCGGCCCCTCGCCGGCCATCAACGGCTACGTCAAGTCCAAGCGGCAGAACCTGCGGATCATCTCCGGCTCCGCTTCCGGCGGCGTGAAGCTGGTCGTGAACCCGGACAGGATCAAGACCCTGGACGACCTCAAGGGCAAGCGGATCGCCACCCCGCAGAAGGGGAACACCCAGGACGTCGCCTTCCTCAACTGGATCGCCCAGAAGGGCTGGAAGGTCGACCCCGAGTCCGGCAAGGGCGACGTATCCGTCGTCCGCACCGACAACAAAGTGACCCCGGACGCCTTCAAGCAGGGTTCCGTCGACGGCGCGTGGGTGCCGGAGCCGACCGCCTCCAAGCTGGTGACGGACGGCGCCGCGGTCCTCCTCGACGAGACCGACCTGTGGCCCGACAAGAAGTTCGTGATCACCAACGTCATCGTGTCGCAGAAGTTCCTCAAGGCGCACCCGGACGTGGTCGAGGCCGTGCTCCGCGGCACCGTGAAGACCAACGAGTGGATCAACGCCGACCCGGACCGGGCCATGGCCTCCGCGAACGCCGCCCTGAAGGCGGAGACCGGCAAGGAACTCGACGCGAAGGTGATCGCCCCCGCCTGGAAGAGCATCCTCGTCACCGACGACCCGCTGGCCTCCACCCTCAAGGCGCAGGCCGACCACGCCGTCAAGGCCGAGCTGATCGAGCAGCCCGACCTGGCCGGCATCTACGACCTGACGCTCCTGAACAAGGTGCTGAAGGAGGCCGGCAAGCCGGAGGTCTCCGACGCCGGCCTCGGCGCGCAGTAAGTCCGCACGAACAACCCCCAGGAGGTGACGACCATGGCCACCACGCTTGCCAAGGCCGCCGAGGGCGCCGTCGCGACGGCCGCCCCCGCCGCCCGGATCGAGCACGTCTCGAAGTCCTTCACCGGCCCGGCCGGATCGCAGCTCGTCCTGGACGACATCAGCCTCGATGTCGCTCCCGGCGAATTCGTCACCCTCCTGGGGGCCTCGGGCTGCGGCAAGTCCACCCTCCTCAACCTGGTCGCCGGCCTCGACAGGCCCAGCGCGGGCAGCATCGAGACCGCCGGCCGCCCCGCCCTGATGTTCCAGGAGCACGCCCTCTTCCCGTGGCTGACCGCGGGCAAGAACATCGAACTCGCCCTGCGGCTGCGCGGGGTCCCGAAGTCCGACCGCAAGCCGGAGGCGGAGCGGCTGCTGGAGCTGGTCCGGCTCGGCGGGGCGTACGGCAAGCGCGTCCACGAGCTGTCCGGCGGCATGCGCCAGCGCGTCGCCATGGCCCGCGCACTCGCCCAGGACAGCCGGCTGCTGCTGATGGACGAGCCGTTCGCGGCCCTCGACGCCATCACCCGCGACGTCCTGCACGGCGAACTCACCCGCATCTGGGAGGCTGCGAACACCGGCGGCTCCGCCGCGGGCGGCCTGTCGGTCCTCTTCGTCACCCACAACGTGCGCGAGGCCGTACGCCTGGCCCAGCGCGTGGTCCTGCTCTCCTCCCGGCCCGGCCGGGTCGCGAAGGAGTGGGCCGTCGGCATCCCGCAGCCGCGCCGCATCGAGGACGCGGACGTCGCGGAGCTGTCCCTCGAGATCACCGAACACCTGCGTGGGGAGATCCGCCGCCATGGCCAGCACTGAAACGAAGGCGAACACGGACGACCTCGCGGGCCTGGAGGCCGGCCTCGACGCGCTCGACGCCGTCGAGGTCCGCCGAACCCCGGTCGGGGAGGTCCTCCTCAAGAAGGTCCTCCCGCCGGTCCTGGCCGTCGCGCTGGTCCTCGCCGTCTGGCAGATCCTCGTCACGGCCGGGGTCACCGAGGAGAGCAAGCTGCCCCCGCTGTCCGCGGTCTGGGACAGCCTGGCCGACATGTGGCTCAAGGGCACCCTGTTCGACGTCATCTGGACCTCCGTCTCCCGCGGCCTCCTCGGCTTCCTGCTGGCCCTCGCCATCGGCACCCCGCTCGGCCTGCTCGTCGCGCGGGTCAAGGCGGTGCGGGCGGCTCTCGGTCCGATCCTCTCGGGCCTGCAGTCCCTGCCGTCGGTGGCCTGGGTTCCGCCGGCCGTCCTCTGGTTCGGCCTCAACGACGCCATGATGTTCACGGTGATCCTGCTGGGCGCCGTCCCGTCCATCGCCAACGGCCTCGTCTCCGGCGTGGACCAGGTGCCGCCGCTGTTCCTGCGGGCCGGGCGCACCCTCGGCGCGACGGGCTTCAAGGGCGTCCGGCACGTGGTCATGCCGGCCGCGCTGCCCGGCTACCTGGCCGGCCTGAAGCAGGGCTGGGCGTTCTCCTGGCGCTCCCTCATGGCCGCCGAGATCATCGCCTCCTCGCCGGACCTCGGTCTGGGCCTGGGCCAGCTGCTGGAGAACGGCCGCAACAACATCGACCTGCCCGGCGTGTTCCTCGCGATCATCCTGATCCTCGTCGTCGGCATCGCCATCGACCTGCTGGTCTTCAGCCCGGTCGAGCGGTGGGTGCTGCGCAGCCGCGGCCTGCTGAGCCGGAGCTGACCGCCATGGCCCCCGCCCCCGTCCTCCTCGTGATCGCCCACGGCAGCCGCGACCCGCGGCACGCGGCAACCGTCCACGCCCTCACCCGGCGGGTGCGGGCGCTGCGGCCGGGGCTGCGCGTGGAGACGGCCTTCCTGGACTTCAACGCCCCCCGCGTCGAGCAGGTGCTGTCCGCGCTGCACGCCGACCGCGTCCACGACGTGGTCGCACTGCCGCTGCTGCTCACCCGCGCCTTCCACGCGAAGGCGGACGTCCCCGCGGTGCTCGCGGAGGCCCTGGTCCGGCTGCCGGGCCTCACGGTCCGCGTCGCCGGCGTGCTCGGCCCCTCCCCGCTGCTGACGGAGGTGCTGGAGCTCCGGCTGCGGGAGGCGGGGATCACCCCGACGGAGCGCGCCGGCACCGGTGTGGTGCTCGCGTCCGCCGGTTCATCGGACCCGGAGGCGATCGCAGTGATCGCCGAAACCGCGCGGGAGTGGCGGCACACCGGTTGGTGCGCCGTGCGGCCTGCGTTCGCCTCCGGAGCTGTTCCCGCGGGGTGCTCCCGTACGGAGGACGCCGTACGGGCCCTGCGGGCGGAGGGCGTCCGCCGCATCGCGGTGGCGCCGTACGTCATCGCCCCGGGCCGACTGCCGGACCGGATCGCCTCCGGGGCGCGGGAGGCGGGCGCGGATGTGGTGGCGGGCGTTCTGGGCGCCGCCCCACAGCTGGCCCGCCTGCTGCTCCGGCGGTACGACGCCGCCGTCACGGTCCCGGCCGGGGCCCGGCTCCCGGCCCCCGCCGCCCTGACGGCCTGACGGCCTGACGGCCACTCTGCCCTGTCGGCCGCACCGCTGCGCGGATTTCCCCGCCTCGCCCCTTCCCGAAACCGGGCTCAGCTCCGCCCGGACCCGTTCCGGCCGCTTCGCGCCCGGTGCGCTCAAACGCCGCGCAGGCTGGAGAATACGGCCCCGCCGGCGTTCGAGGCCCCGCGCAGCGGCAGCAGCGCGGGCGGCTAGCGGTGGCGGGACTCGGCCTCGTCGGCGAGGGCCGTGAGGTCCGCGACGGACATCGAGCCCGGCGCGATCCCCTCTCGGGCGAAGATGTTCGCCGCGTGCCGCAGCACCTCGTTGACCGGGGTCGGCACCCCGTGGAGCCGGCCCAGCAGGCAGACCTCCCCGTTGAGGTAGTCGGCCTCGATCGACCCGGTCCTGCGGTACAGACTCTGCCAGGACGACCCGCCCCGCAGCACCGCCGGCTGCACGGCCCGGCCGTCCCGGGCCGCCGCCTCCTCCGCCTGCGACACGTACGCGATGCCCGCCGCGGCCAAGACGGCCTCGCCCTCGCGGCGAGCCCGCCGGAGCAGTGCCGCCTTGGCCGGGTCGGGCTCGGGCCCGGTGGTGGCCTGGATCGCGTTGCCCAGGTTGCCGAGCAGCTTCGCGTACTTCCACCGCATCACGTCCTCGACCACCGGGGCGTCGAAGCCGGCCTTCTCCAGGTCGGCGGCGATCTGCCGGGCCCGCGCGTCCGCGCCGCCGGCGGCCAGGCCGATGTGCAGGATGCCGGTCCGGGGCGTGCCGAGGGCGCTCACCACGCCCGGCTCCAGGAACGTGGCCGGGAGCCACACGCAGACCCCGTACACCCGCGCGAAGCGGCGGAGGGCGAGGCGCTGGCTCTCGACGCCGTTCTGCGCGCAGAGCACGGGCAGCCGCTGGGCCGCCGTCCCCCCGCCCGCCACTTCCGCTGCACCCCACAGGTCGAGCGCGGCGACGGCGTCCTGGGTCTTCACGGCCAGCAGCAGGACGTCGTCCGGCCGGAGCTCGCCGAGTTCCGCCGGACCCTCGACCACGGGCAGCCGGTGCACCCGGGGCCCCTCGGCCGTGGTGAGCCGCAGCCCGTCCGCGCGCAGGGCGCGGGCGTGCGTGCCCCGCGCCGCGAGGACGACCTCATGGCCTGCTTCGGCGAGCCGTCCGCCGATGGTCGCGCCGATCGCTCCGGCACCGATGATGATGTAGCGCATGTGCGGAGCCTGGCACATCCGGCGGCCCGCGACGCCGCCGGGGCGCACGGGGAACCACGTGTTCCGGCCGGGCCCCGGCGGTCCGGGTCCGCGCGGCAGCCGGGCGGAGGCCCGGGCGCTGCTCCGCACGGCCGTCACGGCGTCGATCCCGGCCGGCCGACCGGCCGAAACACTTGACGCGGCAACATCCGTCCCATGCCTCGGGAACCCCAAGTCCTCGACGCGCCGGCCCTGTAGGGCGGCCGTACGCTGGAGGTGCACGCACGGAGCGGGGAGCCCCTGCCGGTGTGTCACCGCGGGGCGATCCGGCGGGCGTCCCACACCCGGAACTCCCTGTCCGAAGGGAGCCTTCGATGGCTGCCACCAAGCGCACGTCCGCCCGGCCGAGGTCCTCGGCGAAGGAGCAGGACGAACTGATCACCTCGCTCAAGCACTTCATCCGCACCCGCGGTTCGAGTTATCTGAGCGACCCGAACGTGTCCTCGATCGGCATCGGCTACAAGGAGAAGAACGGCAGGCGGAGCAAGGAGCTGGCCCTGCAGTTCACGGTCGACCGGAAGGTCGAGCCGGAGGGCCTCGGCCTCCTGGGCAGCGCGGAGATACCCGCGTTCATCGAGGTCGACGGGGTCAGGGTGCCGACGGACATCGTCCAACGCAGCTACGCGCCGCACTTCCTGGTGGTGGCCGAGGGGGAGACCCCGGACCGGCAGCGGCGCGTCGACCCGGTACGCCCGGGGGTGAGCGTCAGCAACGTCAACCTGACCGCGGGCACCCTCGGCTGCATCGTCTTCGACCGGAACGACGGTTCGACGTGTGTGCTGAGCAACTGGCACGTCCTCAACGGCCGTGCGGGCGAGCGGGGCGACCACGTCGTGCAGCCGGGAGCCAAGGACGACAGTCGTACCACCCTCAACCATCTGGGCCGGCTGGTGCGCGCCCACCTTGGCGTCGCCGGCGACTGTGCCGTGTCGACGGTCACGGACCGCGACTGCGATCCGAGCATCCTCGACCTCGACGTGACCCCGGCCAGACTGGGCGAGCCGCAGATCGACGACAAGGTCGTCAAGTGCGGCCGCACCACGGGCGTCACGCACGGTGTGGTGACCCGCCCCTTCGCCAAGGTCAGCATCGACTACGGCACGGGCGTGGGCTTCAAGGAGATCGAGTGCTTCGAGATAGGCCCCGACCCCGGCAACCCGGCGGCCGAAGGCGAGATCAGCAAGCGGGGAGACTCGGGGGCGGCGTGGATGTTCAAGACGCGCGCCGGACGGCCGAGCGACGTGCTCGCGGGACTGCACTTCGGCGGCGAGTCCGAGGCCGACCCCGAGGAGCGGGCGCTGGCCTGCTTCCCGCGGGCGGTGTTCGACGAGCTGAAGATCACCCTGCAGCGCCCGGCTCCCGAGGCGGAGCCCGCCCCCGGCTACGACCCGGCGTTCCTGCCGGTGGTGATAGCGCCCCCGAAGCTGAACCCGTCCGTCAAGGACGACGCCGTCCAGCTCGGCGGGACCGAGGTCATCCCCTACACCCACTTCTCGCTGGCGCAGAGCACCAGCCGCCGGTTCGCGTTCTGGGTGGCCTGGAACATCGACGGCGGCAGCCTGAAGAGGCTCGACCGCAAGGGCATCAGGTTCAGGACGGACCCGCGTCTGCCCCGGTCGGCGCAGGTCGACAACGAGCTGTACAAGGAGAACCGGCTCGACCGGGGCCACATCGCCCGCCGCGCCGATCTGCTGTGGGGGCCGCTGGCGGAGGCGGACAAGGCCAACCGGGACTCGTTCTTCTACACCAACATCACTCCGCAGATGGACGACTTCAACCAGAGCGCCCGCAACGGCATCTGGGGGCACCTCGAGGACGCGGTGTTCGAGGAGGTCGAGGTCGACGGGCTGCGGGTGAGCGTGTTCGGCGGCCCGGTCTTCCAGGAGGACGACCGTGTCTTCAAGGACGTGCGGATACCGCGGGAGTTCTGGAAGGTGCTGGTCTACTCGGAGCACGACACCCTGAAGTGCAAGGCGTTCCTGCTGACGCAGAACCTGGTGCTGACGGAGGCCCTGGACCTGGACGAGTTCCGGGTGTTCCAGGTCAAGCTCACCGAGATCCAGGCGCGCACCGGCATCCGGTTCGCCGCGGCGATGGCGGACGCGGACACCTTGGTCGTCCCCAGGGCGGTCGAGGACCGGCCCCCGCTGGAGCGCCTGTCCGACATCGACTGGAGCTGACGGGTCAGCGGGTCATCTCGACGAGCTTCACCACCGTGTTCCAGTTCCGGGTGGTGGTGTCGATCCCCTTGAACACGGCGGGCCGGAACAATGCTTCGGCCAGCTTGGACCGGCCCAGCCCTTCGGGCGCGTACAGGTAGACGACCCGCTCCCCCACGGTGAACTCCTCGGGCAGGAAGGCCTCCCGGTCGATCCGGGCGAACCGCCCGTCGTCGGGCTGCTCCGAGAGGAAGGTGGCGTGCAGCTGCTTGCCCTCCAGCTCGTCGGCGGGGTACGGGCAGCCCTCCTGTACGGCTCGCAGCCGGGCCCCGTCGACGACGAGACAGGCGACGGGGAACCCGAACCGCTCCTCGATCGCCCGCTCGATCCGCGCGGCGAGCGCGGCAGGGTCGGCGTCCCCGCCGCCGAAGACGGCATTGCCGCTCTGCAGGTAGGTGCGCACGTCCTCGTACCCGAGGCCTTCGAGCACCTCGCGCAGCTCGCCCATCGGAACCTTCTTCTTCCCGCCGACGTTGATGCCGCGCAGCAGGGCCGCGTATGTGGTCATGCCCGAACGATAGCCTCGATGAGGTCGGCGGCCCGCTGCGTGCCGCCCTCCTGCGCCATCCCCGCCCGGATCTCCGCGGCCCGCCGGGCGACCTCGGGGTCGGCGACGAGGGTCTCCACGGCCTCCCGCAGCGTACGGGCGTCCGCCTCCTCCATGGGGACGTGCCGGGCGACGCCCAGCGCCTGCAGCATGTCGGCGTTCCCGAACTGGTCGGCGGCCTGCGGTACGGCGACCATCGGCGTGGCGGTGGCGAGCCCCTCCTGGCTGCCGCCGGCCCCGGCGTGCGTGATGAAGGCGTCGGCCTTCCGCAGCACGTCCAGCTGCGGGACCCACCGGTGCACCTCCACGTTCTCAGGGACCTCCCCCAGCTCCGCCACGTCCGTGAACCGGCCGATCTGCAGGACGACATGCCAGCCGGGCACTCCCCCGAAGGCCTCGATGCACGCGCGGTAGAAGGCGGGCTGTCGGGTGAAGGTGGACCCGAGCGACACGAGCAGCACCTTCGCGTCCCCGGCCGGCCGCTCCCACACGCCCTGGGCGCTGCGGTCGCCCTGGCAGGCGCCGACGAAGGTGTGGACGGCCGGGTCGACCCGGTCGGCGTGCGGCTGGAGGGCGCGCGGGATCAGCACGATGCTGCGCCGGGGGCGGCCGACGAACCGGTCGGGGTCGTCGTCGATCCCGTTCTCGGCGAGCCAGGCCGAGAAGCGGGCGTAGTACGCACGGCCGCGCTCGGAGGTGCGCAGCCCGGCCGTCATCTGTCCGGCGGCCTCTTCCTCGTACCCCTCCCAGGCCACGAGGTTCGGCGACAGCGACACCGCGGGCACACCCCACCGGTGGGCCAGTACGCGCGCCGGGTAGGCGGTGATGTCGTGCAGGACGAGATCGGGCTCGTCCCCTTCGAAGGCGGCGGCGAGCTGCGGCAGGGCCTGCACGGCGTCGGAGAGGAAGAGCTCGATGTGGTCGATGAGCTCGGCGCCCCAGCCCTCGGGTTCGTCGTCGGTGGGCAGGATGGAGTTCCAGATCACCGGCGTGGCGCCGGTCTCGGCGACCTTGTCGGCGAGGGAGGCCGGGATGGCGTAGCTGACGCGGTGCCCGCGGGCGACGAGTTCGCGGATCACCTCGATGCTGGGGTTCACGTGCCCGTGGGCGGCGATCGAGAACATGGCGATGTGTGCGGGCTTGTCCGAAGTCATGCGGACAGCGTAACGAGACGATACGTCTCGTGCAATCTACTTTCGGCGCCGCCTCGCGGTGCGGGAGTGCGAGACTTGGCCCACCGCGGAGATCCGGAACCGAGAGGGAGTGCGGCGGCGTATGGACGAGGGACGGGCCAGGGGTGTGCTGGCGGCCGCGGGGATCGCCCGACCGGCCCGCGGGCCGGTCGCCGAACTGCTCTCCCTCGGCGAGAACGCCGTCTTCGGCGTCGGCGGCCTCGTCGTGAAGGTCGGCCGGGAGACGGGCCTGCTGGAGCGGGCCGGGCGGGAGATCGCCGTGGCGCTCTGGTTGGAACAGGCCGGGATCCCGGCGGTGCGGGCCGCGGAGCCGAAGGCACGGCTGGTGGACGGCCACCCGGTGACGGTGTGGCACCGGCTGCCGGACGCGGTCCGGCCGGCCGGGCCCGAGGACCTGGCGGCGCTGCTGCGCCGCATCCACGCCCTGTCGGCGCCGCCGTTCGACCTGCCCGCGCGGGACCTGCTGAGCGGGGTCGAGCGGTGGCTGCGGCTGGCCGGCGACACCGTCGACCCGGCGGACGCGGCGTACCTGCGGGCCCGGCGCGACGGCTACGCATGCCGGGTGGCCGGGCTCACCCCGCACCTCCCGCCGGGCCCGATCCACGGCGACGCCCTCCCCCGCAATGTGCACGTCGGCCCCGACGGCCCGGTCCTGGTGGACCTGGAGACCGTGTCGACCGACCTGCGCGAGCACGACCTGGTCGTGATGGCCCTGTCCCGGGACCGGTACGGCCTGCCCGCCGCGTCGTACGACGCGTTCGCCGCCGCCTACGGGTGGGACGTGCGCGACTGGGAGGGCTGCGCCGTGCTGCGCGGCGCCCGCGAGACGGCGAGCTGCGCGTGGGTCGCCCAGCACGCCCCCGCCAACCCGAAGGCCCTCGCCGAGTTCCGGCGCCGGGTGGCGTCCCTCCGGGACGGGGACACGGAAATGCGCTGGCACGCCTTCTGACCGTGCGGTACCGAGGTCCCCGTATGCACACGCTTCATCTCGTCCGCCACCAGGCCCGCCTGGTGCCGGACACGTTCACGGTGTTCCGCCCGGCCCGCACACCGGCCCGGGCCCTGCTGGTGGACGCCGACTGGTTCCTGAACGCCTGGTTCGGCCGGGAGGCAGCGGAGCTGACCGCAGGCCTGTGTGCCCTCGCCGCGGCCTCGCCCCGCGCCCTGGTGCACCTCCCGATCCGCGCCGACGCCGCGGCCGACGGCGGCGCGGGCGGGCGGCCGCTGGACCTGGTCCTGCTGCACCACTCCCTGCAGTTCGCCCCGTCGCGCTGGAAGGAGCTGCGCGGCCGCCTCGGCCCGGGACGCCCGCGCACGGTGGACCTGCCGTGTTCCGGAGCCGACCGCGCGGAGCGGTCGGAGCGGACGGGGCGGATGGACCGCCACGACTGGGCGCAGCGGGAAGTGCTCCGCCAGCACGTGCACGGCGACACCCTGTTCCTCACCGGCAGCACCCGCACCTTCCGCAGGAGCGCCGGCCTCTTCGCCGACCTCGCCCGCAACGGCCCCGCCCAGGCGGCCGCCTTCCCGGACAGCCACTACTGCCGGCGCCTGTACTGCGGCCCGCGCGACCGCGAGCTGCACGTCGAGTACAGCGCCGACTGACACCGCCGGCCGGTGAGGGCCCGCCCCATCCCGGTCACCGGCTTCGCGGGATGACCGGCCAGGAGGGCTCGACGACTGCCGTCGGGTCCGTGGTGCGGCGCAGGTAGGCCTGGAGGGAGGCCGACTGGGCGGCTGCCGCGCGTATCTGGAGGTCGTGCAGGTCGGTCAGGGCCATCGTGCCGACGGGCCGGTGCTGCTCGCCCATGCGGCGCACCACGCGGGCGGCGGCCACCGCGTCCGCCCTCGCGTCGTGCGCGTCGTCGAGCGACACGCCGTAGTGGGCGCACAGCGCGTGCAGGGCGCGCTTGCCCTTCCGGTACCGGTCGACGTGCTTGTCGATCACCAGCGGGTCGATGACCGGCGAGGGCTCGTTGCCGAGGCGCTCCCCGACGGACTCCAGCCCGTACCGCCGGCATTCGCGGTCCAGCAGGGACAGGTCGTAGCGGGCGTTCATCACGACCAGGGGCGTCCCGGCGCGCAGGACCGCGGCGACGGCCTGCGCGATCTCCGCGACTCCGGACGCGGCCGGGGCCCCGTGCGCGCGGGCGTGGGCCGTCGAGATGCCGTGGATGGCGGAGGCCTGCTCGGGTATCGCCACCCCGGGGTCGAGCAGCCAGGTCCGCTCCGCCGAGACGGCCCCGTCCGGCTCCAGCCGGACGACCGCCGCGGTGACGATGCGGTCGGTCTCGACGTCCGTCCCCGTGGTCTCCAGGTCGAAAGCCACCAAGGGCCCGCTGATCCAGGTCATCGCGTGACCCCCGCTCCGGCGTGCCGGTTCCCCATCACGCGCCCTCCCCCGTCACGTCCGCGGCCGTCAGTCCTCGGCCCCGGCACCGTTCGTCAGCCGTCAGCCGTCGACCGGTGCACGTGCCCCGGCCAACGACTTTCAGCCTGCCACGGGGCACTGACAGTCACGACACCGGGCGGGAGTCCTGCCAGATGGACTCGAATTCCTCCCGGTACGTGGGGAAAAGTCCGTGTTCCACATCACGCGGTGCCGCCGAGGCGCGCGCCCCGCCGCCCCGCAGGACCAGGACCGGGGCCTCCATGCCGCGCGCCCGGCGCAGGTAGGACTGCACCACGGCGATGCCGGAGTTCTCGCCCTCCACCAGGTAGGCGGTGAAGCGGGGGGTCTCGTCGAAGACGTGGATCTCGAACCGGGAGGGGTCCCGCAGCCCGGCCCGGACCCGCCGTACGTGCAGGATGTTCATCTCCACCGACCGGCTGAGCTCGCCCTTGCGCAGGCCGAGCTCCCGTTCGCGGCGCTTGACGGCACTGCTGGCCGGGTTCAGGAACAGCAGCCGGACCCGGCAGCCGGCCTCGGTGAGCCGGACGAGTCTTCGGCCGGAGTAGTTCTGGACGAGCAGGTTGAGCCCTATGCCGATGGCGTCGAGCCGCCGCGCCCCGCCGAAGAGGTCCTCGGCCGGGAGCTGCCGCTGCAGCCGGACCCGGTCGGGGTGTACGGAGACCACGTCCGCGTACCGGTCGCCCACGAGGTCCTCGACGGCGTCGATCGGCAGCCGGTCGGCCGACGGGGAGCCGGCGCCCCCGCCCAGCACCTCCAGGAGCCGGGCGGAGGCACGCTCCGCCTGTTCCAGCACGGCCCGGGACAGCGCGCGGTTGCGGGAGACGACGTTCCGGGTGACCTCGAGCTCGTCGAGGGCGAGCTCGATCTCGCGGCGGTCGTCGAAGTACGGCTCGAAGCACGGCCAGTGCTGCACCATCAGCTCCCGCAGCTGGGGCAGCGTCAGGAAGCTGAGGACGTTGTCGTCGGCGGGGTCGAGCAGGTAGCCCTTGCGGCGGCTGACCTCGCGGACCGCGACGGCCCGCTGCACCCACTCCTGGCCGGCGGGCCCGGCGGCGACGACGACCCAGTCGTCCTCCCCGTGCACGGGCTCGTAGATCGGCCGCAGGACCGCACCGACCACCGAACGCAGCCGCTGTTCGATCAGATTCAGCCAGATGTACGCGCGGCCCGCGCGCTGGGCCCGGGTGCGCACCTCGGTCCAGGCGTCCGCGCCCCAGTCCAGCTCGGCCCCGGCCCGTACCGCCCCGGCCTCCGGCGCCGCGAGGGACACCGCGCCGCCCGGCACTCCGCCGGACCCGCCGGTTCCGCCGCCGCCCCCGGCCCCTTCCGGCACCCCGCCGGACGCACCCCCGGGTGCGCCTCCTGGGGCGTCCGCCGAGCCGCCCTCGTGACCGCCGTCACCAGGGGGAAGCTCCAGCCCTCCCGAGCTCACCCGTGCACCGCCTTCTGCGTTCTGGACGCCCGTCTCCAGTGATCACGGAAGGGTACTCCGAGGTCGGCGCCCGGTGCAGCCGGATGCGACCCGATGGACCGTACACAGGTGATCTGTTGACCCATTATCGGATGCGCACACAGTCCGCTGACCCGCATATCGGCACACCGGGTCCCCCGGCAGGAGTAACCCAAGTCCCCGCGTACAGGCCCTCTTTCGGGGAAGATCCTGCCCATGGCACGGATCTGCGGTCCCCCGACCGCGAACCGGCCGCCCGAGGCCGAGGGGAAGACGGGAGAGAGTCGTTGTCCATGCAGGTCTGGCCGGGACACGCATATCCGCTCGGCGCCACCTACGACGGCGCGGGCACCAATTTCGCCGTCTACTCCGAATCCGCCCGGCGCATCGAGCTGTGCCTGCTCCACGAGGACGGTTCCGAGACGGCCGTCGAGCTGCGCGAGACCGACGCCTTCGTCCGGCACGCCTACCTGCCGGGCGTGATGCCGGGCCAGCGCTACGGGTTCCGCGTCCACGGGCCGTACGAGCCGGAGCGCGGGCAGCGCTGCAACCCGGCCAAACTGCTCCTCGACCCCTACGCACGGGCGATCGCCGGGAGCATCGACTGGGGCGAGGAGGTGTACGGCTACCACTTCGGCCGCCCCGACTCGCGCAACGACCTCGACTCCGCTCCGCGCACGATGAGTTCGGTCGTCGTGAACCCCTACTTCGACTGGGCCGACGACCGTCCCCCGCGCCACGAGTACCACCGGACGGTGCTGTACGAGGCCCACGTCAAAGGGCTGACCATGCGCCATCCCGAAGTCCCGGAGGAGCTGCGCGGCACGTACGGGGCCCTCGCACACCCGGCGGTCATCGGGCACCTCACGAAGCTCGGGGTGACCGCGCTGGAGCTGATGCCGGTGCACCAGTACGTACACGACCACCGGCTGGTCGACGACGGGCTGACCAACTACTGGGGCTACAACACGATCGGCTACTTCGCCCCGCACAACGGCTACGCCTCGGGCGACCGCGGCCAGCAGGTGCTGGAGTTCAAGTCGGCGGTCCGGGCCCTGCACGAGGCCGGGATCGAGGTGATCCTGGACGTGGTCTACAACCACACCGCCGAGGGCAACCACCTGGGCCCGACGCTGTCCTTCCGGGGCCTCGACAACGCCTCGTACTACCGGCTGGCGGACGATCCGCGGCACTACATGGACACCACCGGGACCGGGAACTCGCTGCTCATGCGCTCCCCGCACGTCCTGCAGCTCATCATGGACTCGCTGCGCTACTGGGTCACCGAGATGCACGTGGACGGCTTCCGCTTCGACCTGGCGGCCACGCTGGCCCGGCAGTTCCACGAGGTGGACCGGCTGTCGTCGTTCTTCGACCTGGTCCAGCAGGACCCGGTGGTCAGCCAGGTGAAGCTGATCGCGGAGCCCTGGGACCTCGGCGAGGGCGGCTACCAGGTGGGGAACTTCCCGCCGCTGTGGACCGAGTGGAACGGCAAGTACCGGGACACCGTACGGGACTTGTGGCGCGGGCAGCCCCGGACGCTCGCCGATTTCGCGAGCCGGCTGACCGGCTCCTCGGACCTCTACCAGGACGACGGCCGGCGCCCCCTCGCCTCCATCAACTTCCACACCTGCCACGACGGTTTCACCCTGCACGACCTCGTCTCGTACGACGAGAAGCACAACGAGGCGAACCGGGAGGGCAATCGGGACGGCGAACCCCACAACCGGTCCTGGAACTGCGGGGTGGAGGGGCCGACCGAGGACCCGGAGGTCCTCCAGCTGCGCGAGCGGCAGATGCGCAATTTCGCGGCCACCCTGATGTTGTCGCAGGGCGTGCCGATGCTCAGCCACGGCGACGAGTTCGCCCGCAGCCAGGACGGCAACAACAACGCGTACTGCCAGGACAACGAGCTGTCGTGGGTGGAGTGGCCGGAGCCGGGCAAACCGGCGCCCCCGCTGCTGGAGTTCACCCGCCGGATGGTGGGGCTGCGCCGGGACCACCCGGTCTTCCGGCGGCGCCGCTTCTTCCACGGGCGGCCGGTCGAGGGCGCCCACGACGAGCTGTCGGACATCGCCTGGTTCACCCCGTACGGGGAGCCGATGCGGGCCCGCGACTGGCAGGCGCAGCACGCGCGGGCGCTGACGGTGTTCCTGAACGGGGAGGCCATCTCCGAGCCGGGCGCGCGCGGGGAGCGGATCACCGACGACTCGTTCCTGCTGATGTTCAACGCGGGCGCGGAATCGCAGGACTTCACGGTCCCGGCCGGGCACGGGGCGCAGTGGCGGCTGGTGGTGGACACGGCGCGGCCGGAGGTGCCGCCGGCGGGCACCGGGCCGCAGTACACGGCCGGGGACCGGGTGACGCTGACGGGACGCTCGCTGGTGGTGCTCCAGCGGCCGGAGTGACGGCGGCGGGGTCGGGCTCCGGCTCGGGGGGGGCTGCGCTCATGGTGCGCGGCGGACTCCGGCGCTTCACGCCTCCGGGTCGGTCCGGGAACGCCGGCCCCGTGCAGTCACCCGAATGCACGGGGTCATGGCACGGAATCCGCTGGGGCGGGTACGTACGTTCTCATGAGCCGGCGTCATACTCACCTCAGGACAGAATCTGGCATTCCGACAGCCGCCACCCGGGCGACACCTTCGTCATCTTCATCGCCTTCGTCGACGTACCGCCTCCAGCTGTGCCCCGAGTTCCCGTTCGCCGCCGCCGAGAAGACCGTTCCGTACCTCGCCTCGCTCGGGGTCTCCCACCTGCACCTGTCCCCCGTCCTGGAGGCGGTCCCCGGGTCGGCCCACGGGTACGACGTCACCGACCACTCCCGGGTGAGGGAGGAGCTCGGCGGTGAGCGCGGGCTGCGCGGGCTGGCCGCCGCGGCCCGGGAGCACGGGCTGGGCCTCGTGCTGGACATCGTGCCGAACCACATGGCGGTGCCCTCGCCGCTGCACCTGAACCGGCCCCTGTGGGAGGTCCTGCGGGAAGGGCCGGAGTCCCCGTACGCCCGCTGGTTCGACATCGACTGGGAGGCGGGCGGCGGGCAGGTGCTGCTGCCGGTGCTCGGCGAGCCGCTCGACCCGGCCGCCTGCACGGTCGGCGAGGGGCTGCTGCGGGTCGGCGGCGCCTGGGAGTTCCCGCTGCGCGCCGGGACGGCCGGGCTGCCGGTGGCGGAGCTGCTGGCCGCCCAGTGGTACCGGCCGGCCTGCTGGCGGGAGGCCCGCACCGGGCTGAACTACCGCCGCTTCTTCACGATCTCGCAGCTGATCGGGGTCCGGGTGGAGGACCCGGAGGTGTTCACCGCGACGCATGCGAAGCTGCTGGAGCTGGTGCGCGACGGCGTGGCCGCCGGGCTGCGGATCGACCACGTGGACGGCCTCGCGGACCCCGGGGCGTACCTGCGGCGGCTGCGCGCGGCCGTGGGGGACGGCTGCTGGGTGGTGGTGGAGAAGATCCTGGCCGGGCAGGAGCGGCTGCCGGCGGGCTGGCCGGTGGCGGGGACCACGGGCTACGACGCGCTGCGGCGGGTGGACGGGGTGTTCACCGACCCGGACGGCGCGGCCGGACTGGACCGCTGCTACCGGGAGTCCACGGGCCTGCCGGGCTGGGAGGACACGGCCCGGGCCTGCGCGCGGGAGGTCCTGACCGGCGACCTGGCCGCCGAACTCGGTGCGCTGGAGCGGGCGGCCGGGCCCGGGACGGCGCCGGCGGTGCGGGAGGTGCTGATCGCCTACCCCGTCTACCGGCCGTATCCCGGGGGCGGGGAGCTGGATCCGGGGGCGCTGGCGGAGGCCGCCCGGCGGGCCGGTGCGGTGGCGGTGGCCGGCGTACGGGACCTCGTGCGGGGGGATCCGGCGTTCGCGGCGCGCTTCGCGCAGACCTCGGCGGCGCTGCGGGCCAAGGCGCTGGAGGACCGGGCCTTCTACCGGTACGCGCCGCTGCTGTCGGCCGCGGAGGTCGGCGGGGATCCGGGGCGGCCGGCGGTGGAGCCGGACGGGTTCCACGCGTACTGCTCCGTGCTCGAACGGGACTGGCCGGGCTCGGGGACGGTGCTGTCCACGCACGACACCAAGCGGAGTGCGGACGTCCGCGCCCGGATCGCGGCCCTGTCGCAGGCACCGGAGCTGATGGACGCGGCCGGGGCGGGTGCGGGCGCCCCGGGGTACGACCCGCAGCTGGCCTGGGTGGCACGGCAGACGGCGTACGGCCTCGGCGAGGTCCCGGACCGCGCGGAACGGCTCGCGGGGGCGCTGCTCAAGGCGGCACGCGAGGCCGCCCTGCGCACCTGCTGGACCGAGCAGGACGCGGAATACGAGGCCTCGGTCGCCCGGTACGTCCCGGCCGGGGCGGAGGGCGTGGAGCTGCCGCAGGCCCTCGCGGAGGCGGCCCGCGCCAACCTGCTGGGGATGGCGCTGCTGCACCTGGCGATGCCCGGGGTCCCGGAGGTCTACCAGGGGGCGGAGACGGAGTACCGGGCTCTGGTGGACCCGGACAACCGGCGCCCGGCCCGGTTCCCCCGCGAGGCGCTGACCCGGCTGGACGCGGGGGCGGCGCCCGAAGGGGTGGCGGAGGAGAAGCTCCAGCTGACGGCCGCCCTGCTGCGGCTGCGGCGGGACCGGCCGCAGCTGTTCACCGGGTACGCGGCGCTGGCCGCCCGCGGCCCGGCGGCCGGGCACTGTCTGGCCTTCGCCCGCCCGGGCGGTCTGGTCGCGGTGGCGACCCGGCTCTCGCTCCGGCTGGCCCGGGCCGGGGGCTGGCGGGACACCGTCCTGCCCCTGCCGCCGGGGCGGTGGAGGCCCGTCCTGCCGCCGCCGCCCGGCGCCGCGCCGCCGCCGGCCCCGTACGAGGGCGGGGTGCGGCCTGCGGAGCTGCTGGCGGGCCGGCCGGTGGCGATCCTGCTACGGACCGGGGACGGCGGCGGGAGCGGGGACAGCGGCCGGAGCGGGGACGGCGGCCGGAGCGGGGACGGCGGCCGGAGCGGGGACGG
>NZ_JACBGN010000091.1 GCF_013401435.1 Streptomyces sp. BR123 | reverse complement strand
GTCGTGAGCCGGGGCGGGGTTACGAGGTGGCGACGCCGCCGAATTCCTCGACCGCGTTCGTGACGATGCGTTCCAGGCGGGCGTGGTGGGCGCCGCGCCAGTAGACGCGGTCGCACGCGGTGCACTGCGCGAAGACGTCGTACGAGCGGTGCGTGCCGCGTTCCAGGCGGTCGCCGACGCTTTCCTTGTCGGCCTCCCGCAGGGGGCCGTTGCACGCGGTGCAGCGTGTCCAGGGCGACAGGGGCGGGGCGAAGCGGCCGAGGACGTCGCGCAGCTGCTCGTCGGGGTTGTCGCTGTAGACGTACGCCCCGGCGAAGATCTCGCGGCGCCGCAGCAGTCCGCGGTCGCGGGAGAGCAGGACGCGCTGCTCGTCGGCGGAGCGGGTGGCGAGGGCGGGGTCGCCGATGTCCTCGCTCTCGTACGCGGCGTCCACGCCGAGCAGGCGCAGGCGGCGGGCGAGTGTGCCGAGGTGTACGTCGAGGAGGAAGCGGAGGGGGGCGCCGGCGATCTGCTGGGGACGGTCCACGCCGAACACCTCGACGGACTGCCCGGCCCTCGGCACGTACGAGACGGGTACCTCGTGGCCGTCGACGAGGAGCCGGCCGACCTCGGTGAGCGGGACCCCGGCGGATTCGACGACGTGGCCGAGGCTGGAGGCGCCGTCCGTGGGGGTCGGCACGCGGTCGGCGCGGCGGCTGGGCGGGGCGAAGAGGCGCAGTTCGGGCGCGAGGGTGAGATGAATGCCGGGTCCGTTCACGCAAGCCAGCATGCCATTGCGGGGCGGGCCCGTGCGGCGGATTTACGGGGTCGGGAGGGGGCCGGGCGGGCTCCCGTGCGGAGCCCGCCGCGGGCGGCGGGATGGGGTCAGGGCCAGACGAGGCAGTAGGGCTGGTGCCCGGCCTCGTGGAGACGCTGGCTGAAATCCTGCCATTCGTGGAGCAACTGGTAGACGTTGAACGCGTCGCGGGGGCCGCTGCGGTCGGGGACCGTCGACCAGATGAACGCGGCAGCGCCGACCGATTCCTCGCCGATGTCGCGCAGCGGGTCGACCACCGTCATCGGCAGCTTCACCACCGCGTAGTCGGGGTGGAGGACGACCAGCTCCAGCGGCGGCACCTTGTGCAGGGGTATCCCCTGGATGCCGGTCAGGACCATGGCGGCCATGGTCTCCGGCTTGATCTTGGTGAACATGCCGCCCATGCCGAGCTCGTCGCCGCCGAGCTCCTCCGGGCGCATCGTCACCGGGACCCGGGCGGCGGTCGCCCCGTCGGGCGCGCCGAAGTACTTGTACGTCACGCCCATGCCGCGGCCCTTGGGCAGGGCGTCGTCGTCCGTGTCCTCCGGCGGTGCCGGCACGGGTTCGGCGGCGTCCGCGGCCCGGCGGCGGTGCCTGCCCCGGCGGCGGGCTTCGCGGGCTTCGCGGGCGCGCTTCGGGTCGAGGTCGTCCGTACCCTCGCCCGGTCCACCACCGCGTTGCATATCTCCACCCGACTGGTCTTGCCTGTCACGGCTGCGCGGGCCCCGCCACGCAGCCCGATCATCATGGCAGTGACCTCCCCCCGGGCGGCGCGGTGAAACGCCCGTCCGCAAGTCGGTCGCGGCCTGATGAGACCATGGCTGGTGTGAGCTACCCGTACCCGTATGAAGCCAAAGTCTCGCAGACTCTCTTTGACCGTGCGTCCCTCGTGACGCCTGGCGGCGTGAACTCTCCGGTGCGTGCCTTCCGCGCCGTGGGGGGAACGCCCAGGTTCATGGTGTCCGGTACCGGTCCGTACCTGACCGATGCCGACGGCCGCGAGTACGTCGACCTCGTCTGCTCGTGGGGGCCGATGATTCTCGGCCACGCCCACCCGGCCGTCGTCGAGGCGATCCAGGCCGCCGTCGCACGGGGTACCTCGTTCGGTACGCCCGGCGTGGGCGAGGTCGCGCTCGCCGAGGAGATCGTCGCCCGTATCGAGCCCGTCGAGCAGGTCCGCCTGGTGTCCTCCGGTACGGAGGCGACCATGTCGGCGATCCGCCTGGCCCGCGGGTTCACGGGCAGGTCGAAGGTCGTGAAGTTCGCCGGCTGCTACCACGGGCACGTGGACGCTCTGCTGGCCGCCGCCGGTTCCGGTTTGGCGACTTTCGCACTGCCGGACACGCCCGGTGTCACCGGCGCGCAGGCCGGCGACACGATCGTGCTCCCCTACAACGACCTCGAAGCGGTGCGGTCGGCGTTCGCCGCGCACCCCGGTGAGATCGCCTGTGTGATCACCGAGGCCGCGCCCGGCAACATGGGCGTGGTGACGCCTGCCGAGGGCTTCAACCAGGGGCTCGCCGACGTGTGCCGGGAGAACGGCGCCCTGTACATCTCCGACGAGGTCATGACGGGCTTCCGCACGTCGCGGGCCGGCTGGTACGGGGTCGACGGCGTCAAGCCCGACCTGATGACGTTCGGCAAGGTCATGGGCGGCGGCTTCCCGGCGGCGGCGTTCGGCGGCCGCGCCGACGTGATGGGCCACCTGGCCCCGGCCGGCCCGGTCTACCAGGCGGGCACGCTCTCCGGGAACCCGGTCGCCACGGCCGCCGGCCTGGCGCAGCTGCGCCTGCTCGACGAGGCCGCGTACGACAAGGTGAACGCGGTGTCCGCGGAGATCCAGGGCCTGGTCACGGACGCGCTCGCCAAGGAGGGCGTCGCCCACCGGCTGCAGACCGCGTCCAACATGTTCTCCGTCTTCTTCACCGAGGAGCCGGTCCGCAACTACGACGACGCGAAGACGCAGGAGGCCTTCCGCTTCAACGCGTTCTTCCACTCGATGCTGTCGCAGGGCGTCTACCTGCCGCCGTCGGCGTTCGAGTCGTGGTTCGTCTCCACCGCCCACGACGAGGCGGCCGTCGAGCGGATCGCGGCGGCACTGCCCGCCGCCGCCCGCGCCGCGGCGCAGGCGCAGCCGGAGGCCGGGGCATGAGCGACATCACCGTCGTCCACCTGATGCGCCACGGCGAGGTGCACAACCCGGACGGTGTCCTCTACGGCCGCCGCGCCGGCTACCACCTGTCCGAGCTGGGCCGCCGCATGGCGGAGCGGGTCGCCGACCACCTGAAGGACCGGGACGTCACGTACGTCGTGTCCTCCCCGCTGGAGCGGGCGCAGGAGACGGCGATGCCGGTCGCCCGGATCCACGGCCTGGAGGCGGCGACCGACGCGCGGCTGCTGGAGGCGGAGAACGTCTTCGAGGGCAAGACCTTCGGCGTCGGTGACGGCGCGCTGCGCAGGCCCGGCAACTGGAAGCACCTGACGAACCCGTTCAAGCCGTCCTGGGGCGAGCCGTACGTGGAGCAGGTCGTCCGGATGATGAGCGCGATCGAGGCGGCGCGGGACGCGGCCCGCGGCCACGAGGCCGTCGCGGTCTCGCACCAGCTGCCGATCTGGATCGTGCGCAGCTTCGCGGAGAAGCGCCGGCTGTGGCACGACCCGCGGCGCCGGCAGTGCACGCTGGCCTCGCTGACGTCGTTCACGTTCCAGGGCGACAAGCTGGTGTCGGTGGGCTACAGCGAACCGGCCCGGGACCTGGTTCCGCCGCACCTGCTGGCCGGGGCGAAGCCGGTGAAGGGCAAGTCGAAGGCGTTCGGCGCCTGACGCCGGGTCTCCGGCCGTCCGGCCGTTCCTGGCCTGACCAGGGGCTTGTCAGCGCCCGCGGGGGGCGCGAAAGATCGGCAAATCGCTCATGCGAAACTTTTCACATGAGAATTGGCCGCGCCCCCCGCCGCCGCTCGACCAGCGGCCGCGCCCTCCTGCTGACCGCGGTGACCGC
Source organism: Streptomyces sp. BR123 (assembly GCF_013401435.1). Lineage (GTDB taxonomy): Bacteria > Actinomycetota > Actinomycetes > Streptomycetales > Streptomycetaceae > Streptomyces. The sequence goes on along the minus strand of NZ_JACBGN010000091.1, from coordinate 20,117 downwards.
CGTCGGCGCCCTGACCCTCACGGCGTGCACCGACTCCGACGGCAAGCCGTCCGGATCGGGCGGCGGCAACTACGTGACGGGCCCGAGCGGCATCTCCACCGTCGCCCAGGCCGATCGGGTGGCCGCGCCGAAGCTCGACGGGGAGACCGTCGACGGGGAGAGCCTCGACACCACCGCCCTCAAGGGCAAGGTCGTCGTCCTCAACGTGTGGGGTTCCTGGTGCCCGCCCTGCCGGAACGAGGCCAAGTACTTCGCGAAGGTGTCCAAGGAGCTCGCCGACGCCGGCAAGCCGGTCGCCTTCGTCGGGATCAACACCCGCGACAACAGCAAGCAGAACGCGGCCGCGTTCGAGGAGACCTACGGGATCACCTTCCCGAGCCTGTACGACCCGGACGGCAAGCTGATGCTCCGCTTCCCCGCGGGCACCCTCAACCCGCAGGCCATCCCCTCCACGATCGTCCTCGACAAGGAGGGCCGGATCGCCGCCCGCACGCTGGCCGCGGTCAACGAGGAGCAGCTGCGTTCGATGATCGACCCGCTGCTCGCGGAGCAGTGACCGCGTGGTCCCCCCTGTCCTGACCCTGGCCGCCGAGCAGGCCGGCGTGAACACCACGGTCCTCAGCGGTGCCCTGCTGCTGGCCCTGCCCATCTCGGTGCTGGCCGGCCTGGTCTCGTTCTTCTCGCCGTGCGTGCTGCCGCTGGTGCCGGGCTACCTGTCGTACGTGACCGGGATCAGCGGCGCCGACCTCGCGGAGGCGCGGCGCGGGCGCATGGTCGCCGGGGCGAGCCTGTTCATCCTCGGGTTCACGGCGGTGTTCGTCTCGTCGGGTGCGCTGTTCGGACAGTTCGGCAGTGTCCTGTTCGACAACAAGGAGATCATCTCCCGGGTCATGGGCGGCCTGGTGATCGTGCTCGGCCTGTTCTTCATGGGGGCGATCCCGGGGCTGACGATGCGGGAGTTCCGGTTCCACCGGAAGCCGGCCAGCGGCCTGCTGGGCGCGCCCCTGCTGGGCGTGCTGTTCGGGGTCGGCTGGACCCCGTGCATGGGGCCGACGCTGGCCGCCGTCAGCACGCTCTCCCTCGACCAGGCCAGTGCCGGGCGGGGTGCGCTGCTGACGGTCGCGTACTGCCTGGGCCTGGGTCTGCCGTTCATCCTCGCCGCGGTCGCGTTCCGCAGGGCGCTCGGCGCGTTCGGCTGGGTGAAGCGGCACTATGCCTGGGTGATGCGCATCGGCGGCGGCATGCTGATCCTGACCGGCCTGCTGCTCGTCACAGGCTTGTGGAGCAGCATCGTCAGCGACATGCAGAGCTGGACCCAAGGCTTCACGGTGGGGATCTGAGGACTACACGCACATGAGTACGACCGACAAGGCGTCCACGGAGGCGTCGAACCCGTCCGAGGACACCCCGGACTCCGCCGTCGCCGACCCGGCCGCCGCCGCGGACTCCGCCGAGGCCGCCGCCGGCGCGCAGCTGTCCACCGCGCCCGAGGAGGAGTCCGGCGGCCCCGTCGGCATCGGCGTGGTCGGCTGGGTCCGCTGGTTCTGGCGGCAGCTCACCTCGATGCGGGTGGCGCTGATCCTGCTCTTCCTGCTGTCCCTGGGCTCCATCCCGGGCTCCCTCATCCCGCAGACGCAGGTCGACGCGATGAAGGTGGCCGAGTGGAAGCGGAACAACGAGTTCTGGGTTCCGGTCGCCGAGAAGCTCCAGCTGTTCGACGTGTACAGCTCGGTGTGGTTCTCCGCGATCTACCTGCTGCTGTTCATCTCGCTGATCGGCTGCATCGTCCCGCGCAGCTGGCAGTTCGTCGGCCAGCTCACCGGCCGCCCGCCCGGCGCGCCCCGCCGCCTGGACCGGATGCCCGCGTACACGACCTGGCGGACCGGGACGGCCCCCGACGAGGTCCTGGCGCACGCCCGGAAACTGCTGGGCGGCCGGCGGTTCCGTACCGAGGCCGGCTCGTCCTCGGTCGCCGCCGAGAAGGGCTACCTGCGCGAGGCCGGCAACCTGGTCTTCCACGTCGCGCTGATCGTGATGCTGGTGGCCTTCGCCTGGGGGCAGCTGTTCAAGTCCGAGGGCGGCAAGCTCGTGCTGCGCGGCAAGGGCTTCTCGAACACGCTCACCCAGTACGACGACTTCAAGTCGGGCAGCTTCTTCTCCCCCGACGACCTGCCGCCGTTCTCCTTCACCCTCGACCGGTTCGACGCCTCCTTCGAGAGGTCCGGCCCGCAGAAGGGCACGGCCCGCGAGTTCAAGGCGTACGTCACCTTCAGCAAGGGCGCCGACGGTGCGCCGGAGAAGCGCGAGATCCAGGTCAACAAGCCGTTGGAGGTAGACGGCGCCAAGGTGTACCTCCTCGGCCACGGCTACGCGCCGGTCGTCTCGGTCACCGACCCCGCCGGGAAGGTGATCTTCCGGGACGCCGTGCCGATGCTGCCGTTCGACAACAACCTCAGCTCCTCCGGCGCGGTCAAGGTCACCGACGGCTACCGCGACAAGGACGGCAAGCAGGAGCAGCTCGGCTTCAACGCCATGTTCGTGCCGACCTTCGCCGGCGAGGGCAAGGGCACGATGCTCTCCCAGTTCCCGGAGCCGGACTTCCCCGTCCTCGCGCTGAGCGCCTACCACGGCAGCCTGGGCGTGGACTCGGGCCTGCCGCAGAACGTGTACCAGCTGAACACCTCCAAGATGCAGGAGTTCAAGGACGAGAACGGGCAGCTGTTCAAGAAGCGGCTGCTGCCGGGCGAGACCATGGAGCTGCCCGGCGGGGCGGGCGTGGTGAAGTTCGAGGGCATCGAGCGCTGGGCCACGTTCTCCGTCACCCGCCAGCCCGGCAGCGGGCTCGCGCTCGCCGGAGCCGTCGCCGCCATCGGCGGCCTGGCCGCGTCGCTGTTCATCCAGCGCCGCCGCGTCTGGGTCCGCGCCGTGCGCGGCGAGGACGGCACCACCGTCGTCGAGATGGCCGGACTCGGCCGCAGCGAGTCGGCGAAGGTCCCGGACGAGCTGGGGCAGCTGGCCGCCGCCCTGCACGACCAGGCGCCCACCGCGCCCGACCGACCTGTCAAGGAAACCGTCGAAGGAGAGCGCGGATGACGCCGCTCGCAGCCGAAGTCAACGAGAACCTGGCGCAGATCAGCAACTACCTGATCTATTCGTCGATGGCGGTCTACACGCTCGCCTTCCTCGCGCACATCGCCGAGTGGACGTTCGGCAGCCGCAGCAAGGTGGCCCGTACGGCCGCCGCGCTGACCGCCACGGCGGACGATGCCGCGGCCGCGCCCGCCGTGCAGGTCCGCTCCAAGGGGGGCACCGCGGTCCTCGACAAGCCGAAGGTCGTCACCCGGTCCGCGCCCGGCACCCGCGACGTCCCCGACGGCCCCGGCGCCGCCGGCGGCACCGCCGAGGGCGACCTGTACGGCCGGATCGCGGTCTCGCTGACCGTCCTCGGCTTCCTCATCGAGGCGGCGGGCGTGGTCGCCCGCGCCCTGTCCGTGCAGCGGGCCCCCTGGGGCAACATGTACGAGTTCTCGATCACCTTCTCCACGGTGGCCGTCGGCGCGTACCTGGTCCTGCTCGCGCTGAAGAAGAACGTGCGCTGGCTGGGCCTGATCCTGGTCACCACCGTCCTGCTCGACCTCGGCATCGCCACCACCTGGCTGTACACCGACAGCGACCAGCTGGTCCCGGCCCTGCATTCCTACTGGCTGTGGATCCACGTCTCCACCGCGATCTTCTGCGGTGCGGTCTTCTACCTCGGCGCGGCCGGCGCGGTCCTGTACCTGCTGCGCGACTCCTACGAGTCCAAGCTCGCCTCCGGCGGCACCCCCTCGAAGATCGCCACCTCGATCCTGGAGCGCTTCCCGTCGGCGGCCTCGCTGGACAAGTTCTCGTACCGCATCAACGCGGCCGTCTTCCCGCTGTGGACGTTCACGATCATCGCGGGCGCCATCTGGGCGGGCGACGCGTGGGGCCGCTACTGGGGCTGGGACCCCAAGGAGGTCTGGTCCTTCGTCACCTGGGTGGCGTACGCCAGCTACCTGCACGCCCGCGCGACCGCCGGCTGGAAGGGCCGCAAGGCCGCCTATCTGGCCCTCTTCGCCTTCGCCTGCTGGATCTGGAACTACTACGGCGTGAACATCCTGCTCAGCGGCAAGCACTCGTACGCGGGCGTCTGAGCCCCCGGTCCTCCGTACAGGCGCGGCCGCGCACCCCGGGCCTGGGCCCGAGGTGCGCGGCCGCGCCTACGGGGCGACGCTGGTGCCATGCCGACACCGCAAGGCACCAGCGAGCGCCGGAGCGGCGACCGCTACCTGCTGCACTTCGAGCCGCACCTGCCGTGCGCCTACGAGACGGTCTGGCCGGCCCTGACCACGCCGGAGGGGCTGCGCCGCTGGCTCGCGGATGCGGACGTGCTGGAACGGCACCTGGGCGGGGCCGTGACCCTGCACTGGCTCGACGAGGACGAGACGGTCTCGGGCCGGGTCACGGCCTGGGACGTCGAACGGGTCGCGGAGTACACGGTGGACGAGAACGACCGGATCCGCTTCCACCTGGAGCCGCTGGGCACGGACTCCACGCTGGTCCGCTTCACCGACGACCGGCACGGCTCCGACAGCGACTGCGCACACGGCCTGGCCGTCTGGCATGACCGCTTCGAGCGGCTGGAAGCCGTGCTGACGGCCACGGCCACGGCCCCGGGCCCGGGGCGATCGGCTGCCCCGCCCCACTGAGGCCGCGGCGGGACACCCGCTAGGACTGCCCCTTGTCCTTGTCCTCGCCCTGCTCGCGCCGCTTCAGCTCTTCCTCGCGGCGCCGCAGGTCCGCCTCCCAGTCCTTGAGGAGGGCCTCGTCCTTCTTGTTCTCCTCGCGGAGGGAGTTGAGGAACTCCGGGTTGTCGTCGGGGGCGACCCACTCGTGCCGGTGGTTGCGGTGCCACTCGGAGGGCGTACGGCCGCCCACCGGAGGACGGCGCATCTTGCCCGCGGCGAACCAGACGATCGGGCCGACGATCCAGAAGAGCAGGATGATGATGACCCAGACGACCTTGGGGAGGTGCTTGGCCTCGTCCTCGGGGGTGTTGAGGCAGTCGATGAACGCATAGATCGTCAGCGCCAGCGGCAGGATGTACATCAGCGCCCGGATCATGTGGAGCAGCCCCCTGTGAGCAATGGCGGGGTTCGCATCGACGGCCCCGGTGACAGGTCCAGCGTATCCGGTGACGGATACTGGCCCCTATGGCTTACGACGATCTCCGCTCGCTGCTCCGGGCTCTGGAGCGGGAGGGCGACCTCAAGCGCATCAAGGCCGAAGTCGACCCGTACCTGGAAGTCGGGGAGATCGTCGACAGAGTGAACAAGGCCGGCGGGCCGGCCCTCCTCTTCGAGAACGTCAAGGGCTCGGACATGCCCCTGGCGATGAACGTCTTCGGCACCGACCGCCGCCTGCTCAAGGCCCTCGGGCTGAAGTCGTACGGCGAGATCAGCGACAAGATCGGCGGCCTGCTGAAGCCGGAGCTGCCGCAGGGCTTCGTCGGCGTCCGCGAGGCCTTCGGCAAGCTCGGCTCGATGGTGCACGTCCCGCCGAGGAAGGTGAAGGGCGACGCCGCGCCCGTCCAGGAGGTCGTCCTCACCGGCGACGACGTCGACCTGGACCGGCTGCCGGCCCTCTTCACCTGGCCCAAGGACGGCGGCTCCTTCTTCAACCTGGGACTGACGCACACGAAGCACCCGGAGACGGGCGTGCGCAACCTGGGCCTCTACCGCCTCCAGCGCCACGACAAGCGCACCATCGGCATGCACTGGCAGATCCACAAGGACAGCCGCAACCACTACGCCGTCGCCGCGAAGCGCGGCGAGCGCCTCCCGGTCGCGATCGCGTTCGGCTGCCCCCCGGCCGTGACGTACGCGTCGACGGCCCCGCTGCCGGGCGACATCGACGAGTACCTCTTCGCGGGCTTCGTCGCCGGCAAGCGGATCGAGATGGTCGACTGCAAGACGGTCCCGCTCCAGGTACCGGCCAACGCCGAGGTCGTGATCGAGGGCTGGCTGGAGCCGGGCGAGATGCTGCCCGAGGGCCCGTTCGGCGACCACACCGGCTTCTACACGCCGCAGGAGCCCTTCCCGGCGCTGAAGATCGACTGCATCACGATGCGGAAGCGGCCGCTGCTCCAGTCGATCGTGGTCGGCCGGCCGCCGACGGAGGACGGGCCGCTGGGCCGGGCGACCGAGCGGTTCTTCCTGCCGCTGCTGAAGATCATCGTGCCGGACATCGTGGACTACCACCTGCCCGAGTCGGGCGGCTTCCACAACTGCGCGATCGTCTCCATCGACAAGAAGTACCCGAAGCACGCCCAGAAGGTCATGCACGCCATCTGGGGCGCCCACATGATGTCGCTGACCAAGCTGATCATCGTGGTCGACGCCGACTGCGACGTCCACGACCTCCACGAGGTGTCCTGGCGGGCGCTCGGCAACACCGACTACTCCCGCGACCTGACGGTGGTCGAAGGCCCGGTGGACCACCTGGACCACGCCTCGTACCAGCAGTTCTGGGGCGGCAAGGCCGGCATCGACGCCACGAAGAAGCTGCCCGAGGAGGGCTACACCCGCGACGGCGGCTGGCCCGACATGGTCGAGTCCGACCCGGCGACCGCGGCCCTCGTCGACCGCCGCTGGAAGGAGTACGGCCTGTGAGCGCCGACGCCATGGCCGGGCCGGCCCTCTTCATCGGCGACGACACCGCGTACGTCGCCCTGGTGCGCCCGCAGCTCGACCCGTCCGACCCGGACCTCGTCAGGGCGGCGCAGGAAGCAGGCGTCTCCCCGGAGGATTTCGCCGGCCCCGGCAACGTCTGGGCCCTGCTCACCGAGCACGACGGCGAAGGCGACGGCTTCGAACTGCCCGGCCTGCGCGACACCGAGGCCGACGGCTTCGCCGAGCAGCTCCAGGCGGCCGTTGCCGCCGCGGAGCCGTTCACCGTGGAGGCCGGCGACGTACTGCACCTCGACGGCGCCCCGGCGGGCGACGGCTGGGCCTTCACGGCCCGGGTGAACCCGCCCGAGGGCCACGAGGTGGCCGCCTGGACCCTCACCACCGGCCCGGTGGCGACCGCGGACCTGCTCGCGGACCTGGAGGACTTCCGGAGGACCCTCGCATGATGACCACCGCCGACGGGGTCGTCGGTCCCGGTCCCGCCGCGCCGCAGGCCCCCGGCAAGGTGCGGGCGTTCCTGCGGCTCGTGATGATCGAGCACTCCGTCTTCGCGCTGCCCTTCGCCTACATCGCCGCGCTGACCGCGATGTTCCGGCTCGACCGCAGCATGCACTGGACGGAGCTGCTGCTCGTCACCGTGTGCATGGTGGGGCTGCGGACCTTCGCGATGGCCGCGAACCGGATCATCGACCGCGAGATCGACGCCCGGAACCCGCGCACCGCGGGGCGGGAGCTGGTCACCGGTGCGGTGTCCGTGCGCTCGGCGTGGACCGGGGCCGGGATCGCCCTGGTGGTGTTCCTCGGGTCGGCGGCGCTGCTGAACCCGCTGTGCCTGATGCTGGCGCCCGTCGCGGTGGTGCCGATGGTGGTCTACCCGTACGGCAAGCGGTTCACGAACTTCCCGCACGCCATCCTGGGCCTGGCCCAGGCAATGGGCCCGGTCGGGGCCTGGCTCGCGGTCACCGGGACCTGGTCCTGGGACGCGGTGATCCTGGGCCTGGCCGTGGGCGTCTGGATCGGCGGCTTCGACCTGATCTTCGCCTGCCAGGACGTGGCCGCCGACCGGGCGGAGGGCGTCAAGTCCGTCCCGGCCCGCTTCGGTGTTCCGGCTGCCCTGTGGGGCGCCCGCGGCGCCCACGCCGTCACCACGGCCCTGCTGGCCTGGTACGGGGTGGCCACCGACGCGGGCGTGCTGTTCTGGATCGGCCTGGTGGTCGTGGTGGCCGCGTTCCTCTACGAGCACACCATCGTCACCCCGCACGACCTCTCCCGCCTGAACCGCGCCTTCTTCACGGTGAACGGTTTCATCGGAATCGTGCTCTTCGTGTGCGCCCTCCTGGACCTCGTGGTGCGCGGCCTGAGCCTGTAGCTCGAAGGAGTGAGCCGGGCCGGATCACGGTGTGCGCGATCTGCCCGGGTGCGTAGCGTGCGGCCTACCATCGAGTGCATGGACAGGGAGGCCGACGTGACCGTTTCGGAGAGCGACCGCCTGCACTCACAGCTCAGCCGGTTCGAGGACATGTTCCCGGGCTACCGGATGGAGATTGTCGAGGGCGCCATCGTGATGAGTCCGCTCAAGCCGCACCACAATGCCACCATCTGGCAGCTGTGGAGTGTGCTGAAGGCCCAGATGTCCGATGAGTGGGGCTTTCTCAGCGATGTCGCGATCCCCTTCGACGGCGACAACGAGTTCTGCCCGGACCTTGCCGTGATCCCGGCAGCCGAAGTGGCGAAGAACCTCGGCGCCTACTCGCCCGACCTGATCGAACTGGCCGTCGAGGTGGTCTCGCCGAGCAGCCGCCACAACGACTACGAGGTCAAGCCCCGTGCCTACGCCCGCCGCGGGATCCCGCACTACCTGGTTTTCGACCCCTACAAGGCGCACTGCGTGATGTTCTGGAACCCGGGCCCCGACGGCTACCGAGGGACGGACACCATCGCGTACGGCGGGACCGTCGTCGTCGAGACCGGCATCGGCAAGCTCGCCGTCGACACCTCCGGGCTGCCCGTGGACCCCTCCGTCGTCAGCTGATCAGCTGAGGACCTGCCGGGCGGGTCGGGGCGGGGCGGCGGTGGTGGACCGCCGTGGCGATGCCGGCGGCGAGGCCGCAGAGGTGGCCCTGCCAGCTGACGCCCTCCTGGATCGGGAGGATGCCGGTGAGCATGGTGCTGCCCCAGATGGCGGCCACGCCCAGGGACACGGCGACGCCGAGGACCCTGCGCTCCACGAAGCCGCGTATCAACAGGTAGCCGAAGAGGCCGAAGACGACCCCGGAGGCGCCCAGGGTCATGGTGTTCGGCGGGGAGATCAGCCAGGTGCCGACGCCCTCGGCCAGGATGATGATCCCGCACACCGCGAGGAAGCGGCGGATCCCGGACAGGGCCGCGATGAAGCCGAGGACCAGCAGCGGGACGCTGTTGGAGGCGACGTGGTCGAAGCCGAAGTGGAGGAAGGACCCGGTGACGATGCCGGACAGGCTGTCCGGGTCGCGGGCGACGACCCCGTACTGGTCGAGGGCGTGCCCGGTGGCGTAGTCGACGGCCTCCAGGACCCACAGCAGCGCCACCCACCCCAGCATCAGCTTGGCCGCGGCCCCGGCCCGCTCGGCCGTGCTCCATTGCGGCTGGATCGTGCTGCTGCTCATCTGCTTCGCCCCCTGTGTGTGGTGCACCGTTCCCCCGGGGAACGTCCGGCACACCTTAACGAGTGCCCGCCCGGTGTGGCCGGATAGTCTCGGAGCTATGACAGAGCGCAAGCGCACCCCGTGGGTGGTGGGGGTTTCCGGGGCTTCCGGGACGCCGTACGCGGCTTCGGTGATCCGAGGGCTGCTGGCGGCGGGCGAGAGTGTGGACCTCGTGGTGAGCCGGGCCTCACGGCTCACCCTGTTGGACGAGACCGGCATCGCCTTCCGCGACGCGCACTGGCGCGAGGACCTGCGGGAGTGGCTGGCCCGCGGGGCGGACGGGAAGCCGGGCACGTTCGAGGTGGCGGAGGGCGACATCCGGTACTGGCCCGCGGGTGACCTGGCGGCCGGCCCGAGCTCGGGCTCGTACCCCGCCAAGGGGATGCTGATCGTGCCGGCGTCCACGGCCTGTGTGGCGGGAGTGGCGCTCGGGCTGTCGAAGGACCTGCTGCAGCGGGCCGCGAGCGTGATGCTCAAGGAGCGGCGGCGGCTGGTGGTCGCGGTGCGGGAGACCCCGCTGAACGGGCAGACGCTCAAGGCGCTGGTGGCGCTGGACGAGGCGGGCGCGACCGTTCTGCCCGCCTCTCCGGCGTTCTATGCGGGTGCGACGCACATCCAGGACCTGGTGGACTTCGTCGCTGGGCGGGTGCTGGATGCGGCAGGGGTGCCGCACCGGCTGTACCGCCGGTGGGAGGGGGAGCTCGGAAAGGGGCACCGCCCGGCGGTGGCCGGGGGAGGCTCCCGCCCCCCGGAGGCAAGCGGTGACTAGCGCTTCTTCGCGGCGCGGGTGCGCGGCTTGCGGGTCTGGTCGACGCGGTAGGCGGCGGCGGGCTGGTCGGTGCGGGATCGGTTGGCCAGCTCCTGGAGCTGTCGCATGTGCGCGTAGGCCATCTCGATCGTGTACACGGGTGAACCACTCCTGAAGATCGTCACTGATCTGTTGAAAGATTCACAGGGTGTTGACCCCTGTGCGCCTTTGATTCTATACGTAAAATCGCAGGATCGCCGAACATTGGAAGGAAGGCTCCAGGTATATGGACGCGGTGGACAGGCAGCTCATCCAGGCACTCCGGGAGAACGGACGCGCCTCGTACGCGGAGCTGGGCCGGCTCGTCGGCCTGTCCGGCCCGAGCGTCACCGACCGGATCAACAGGCTGGAGTCGGCCGGCGTCATCACCGGCTACCGCGCGACCGTCGACGCGGCCTCCCTCGGCCTCGGCGTCACCGCGCTCATCGGCATCTCCCTCTCGGACGCCGCCGACCACGAGGACGTGGCCCGGCGGCTGCGCGACTTCGCGGAGATCGAGGACTGCTGGTTCATCGCCGGCGACGACTCCTACATGCTCAAGGTGCGCGCCAGTGACGTGGACGGCCTGGAGAGGATCATCCGGAAGCTCTCGGGCACCAAGGGCGTCTCGCGCACCCGTACCACGATCGTGCTCTCCACGAAGTGGGAGAACCGGGTCGGGGAACTGCCCGAAGAGCGCTAAGAGTACGGTTGCGGGGTTGGGCAAGGAGCGCTCCCGTGCGGGGCGGAGTACGCGGAGCGCGGTGCGCGAACCGGTACGCGGGGCGCTACAGGCACAGGACGAACAAGGAGGCGACCGGCCGATGGACGCTGGGCTCAAGCGTGAGCTGGAGGAGAAGGTTCGCTCCGGCGAGCGGCTGACCCGTGAGGACGGCATCGCCCTCTACGAGTCCGACGACCTGGCCTGGCTCGGGGCGCTCGCCCACGAGGTGCGCACGCGGAAGAACGGCGACGTCGTCCACTTCAACGTCAACCGCCACCTCAACATGACGAACGTCTGCACCGCCTCGTGCGCCTACTGCTCGTTCCAGCGCAAGCCGGGCGAGAAGGACGCGTACACGATGCGCATCGAAGAGGCCGTGCGCCTGGCCAAGGCCATGGAGAACGACAACCTCACCGAGCTGCACATCGTCAACGGCCTGCACCCCAGCCTGCCGTGGCGCTACTACCCGCGCTCGCTGTCCGCGCTGAAGGAGGCGCTGCCGAACGTCTCGCTGAAGGCGTTCACGGCGACCGAGATCCACCATTTCGAGACGATCTCCGGGATGTCGGCCTCCGACATCCTGGACGAGCTGATCGAGGCCGGCCTGGAGTCCCTCACCGGCGGCGGCGCGGAGATCTTCGACTGGGAGGTCCGCCAGCACATCGTCGACCACCGCACCCACTGGGAGGACTGGTCGCGCATCCACCGGCTCGCGCACGAGAAGGGCCTCAAGACCCCGAGCACGATGCTGTACGGGCACATCGAGGAGCCGCGCCACCGCGTGGACCACGTGCTGCGGCTGCGCGAGCTCCAGGACGAGACCGGCGGCTTCCAGGTCTTCATCCCGCTGCGGTACCAGCACGACTTCGTGGACATGAAGGACGGCAAGGTCCGCAACACCCTCCAGGCGCGGACGACGATGGCCACGGGGGCCGAGGCGCTGAAGACCTTCGCGGTCTCGCGGCTGCTCTTCGACAACGTGCAGCACGTGAAGGTCTTCTGGGTGATGCACGGCGTGCAGACCGCCCAGCTGGCGCTCCAGCACGGCGCGGACGACATGGACGGCTCGGTCGTCGAGTACAAGATCACGCACGACGCGGACAACTACGGCACCCCGAACAAGCTGAGCCGTGACGACCTGCTGGAGCTGATCCGCGAGGCGGGCTTCCGACCCGTCGAGCGCAACACCCGCTACGAGGTCATCCGGGAGTACCCCGGCCCGGACGCGAACCTGCGCGAGACGCCGCAGGCCATGCGCGTCTGAGGCGGCGCCCGCGGCCGGCGTGGACGCCGCGCCGCCGCGTCCGCCGCATCCGGTGAGCGTGAAGGAAGGCCCTGGTCCCTCTGCGGGATCGGGGCCTTTCGTCGTTGCCCCGCGGAGTCGGTAAGGGATAGTCTCTGGATGTGCCTCTTACCTTCACTTTCGATCCGGTCGTCGATCCCGCCCTGCGCAACGGCATCGCCGAGCTGTGGACCGACGTGTCCAATGCCGGCGGCGCCGTCGGATTCGTACCCCCCGTCACGGTGGACGACATCCGACCCGAGCTGGTCAAGCACCTCGTCGCCATGGCCGAGGGCCGCCACCGCCTGGTCGTCGGCCGTGACGCGGACGGAAGGGTCCGCGCCTGCGCCTTCCTCGCGCTCAACACGCACCGGCTGATGACCCACTGGGTCTGGGCCTACACCGTCATGGTCGCCCCCGACCTCCAGGGCCGGGGCGCCGGGCGCGCCCTGATGGAGGCCGTCGCCGACGCCGCGCGGGGCCTCGACGGCATCGAGGCCGTCCGGCTCACCTGCCGGGGCGGCCTCGGGCTGGAGCACTTCTACGCCGCCTGCGGCTACAAGGAGGTCGGCCGGGTACCGGACGCCATCCGGGTGGCTCCGGGCGACGACCGCGACGACATCGCGATGCTGCTGCCGCTGCACTGAGCGGCCGGCGCTGCGGGGGGTGCGAGGACGGGTGCGGGGTGTCCGATCTGCGGCTCGTGCCCGTGGATGACCCCGACGGCACGGCCCCCGCCGGGGTCGTGCTTCACTGGACCGGCACGCCGACGACGTACCGCCGACCGGCGACCGACGACCGACGACACAGAGAAGGGGTCACCGTGTCCTTCAAGCCGAGCGCCACGATCCGCTACACCGCGATGCGCCTGGGCATCTTCGTCGGATGCCTCGTCCTCGTCGCCGTCCTGGTCAACCTGGGCTGGGTGCCCGCGGGCCTCGGGGCCGCCAACCCGGCCTGGGTCGTCCTGCTCGCCCTGGTGCTCTCCGCCCCGCTGTCCTTCGTCCTGCTGCGCAAGCAGCGCGACGAGATGTCCACGCAGATCGCCGGCCGCGTCGCGGGCGCGAAGGAGCGGCTCGCCGCGAACCGCTCGCAGGAGGACGCGGCCGACGACGCCGCGCGCGTCGGCTCATAGGGCCAGGCTCCGCCCGCCGGGCGGCGGCCGACCTGACGGATCCGCCCGGCCGCCCGCCGGTTACCTTCCTCACACGTCTTGCGCGCGTCTTGCGCGCCGAAGCGCCCCTGTACCGGGAACACCCCCGAGTGCAGGGGCGTTTGGCGTTTCCCTCAGGCGGGGTAGGGGGTTCGGTGCGGCTCTGCCTCAAAGTGCACCTTTGAGGTCCTCAAAGAGAAAGTGTTAGCGTGTTGAACATGTTGACCACGGCTGCGCCCCACCTGACCGCGAGCATCCCGCTCGTGGCGCGCCTGCACGTCGACCTCTGCCGCCGCGCGTCCGCGGCCTGTTGCGGCTGTCGCTGAGTCCAGCACCCCACTCGTTTCTTATTCCTTCTTTGCGCGTTACCCCCACCCGGAGAGTGTTCGTGTCCGCGACCCCTCAGGCCCCCGCCAAGGCCTCCTTCAAGTTCCCGTTCTGGGCCCAGATCGTCACCGGTCTCGTGCTCGGCGTCCTGTTCGGCTGGCTCGCCCGCACCCAGGACGTCAGCTGGCTCGCCACCACCCTGGAGAAGGTCGGCGACATCTTCGTCCAGCTGCTGAAGCTGGCCGTCGCCCCGCTCGTGTTCTTCGCGATCCTGGTGTCCATCACCAACCTGCGGAAGGTGAACAACGCCGCCCGCCTCGCCTCGCGCACGCTGCTGTGGTTCATGATCACCTCGCTGGTCGCCGTCGGCATCGGCCTCGCGATCGGCCTGCTCACCAACCCCGGCGCGGGCACCGGCCTGACCCCGCAGGACGGCAAGCTGCCCAAGCGCACCGGCTCCTGGATCGACTTCCTGACCGGCATCGTGCCGAAGGACATCGTCACCCCGTTCACCGAGCTGAACGTCCTTCAGATCGTCTTCCTCGCCGCCGTCGCCGGGATCGCCGCCCTCCAGCTCGGCGACAAGGCCCAGCCGGTCCTGAACGTTGCCGAATCGATCCTGCAGCTGCTGCAGAAGGCCCTGTGGTGGGTCATCCGCCTCGCCCCCATCGGCACCGTCGGCCTCATCGGCACCGCCATCGCCTCGTACGGCTGGGAACTCATCGGCAAGTACGCGACCTTCACCGCCGACGTCTACATCGGCTCCGCCCTCGTGATGTTCGGCGTCTACCCGCTGCTCCTCGTCACGGTCGCCAAGGTCAACCCGATCCAGTTCTTCAAGGGTGCCTGGCCCGCGATCCAGCTCGCCTTCGTCTCCCGCTCCTCCGTCGGCACCATGCCCGTCACCCAGAAGGTCACCGAGCGCCTCGGCGTCCCCCGCGAGTACGCCTCCTTCGCCGTGCCGTTCGGCGCCACCACCAAGATGGACGGCTGCGCCGCCATCTACCCGGCGCTCGCCGCGATCTTCATCGCGCAGATCTTCGACGTGCAGCTGACGATCACCGACTACCTGCTCATCGCCTTCGTCTCGGTGGTCGGCTCCGCCGCCACGGCCGGCCTCACCGGCGCCACCGTCATGCTGACGCTCACCCTGTCCACCCTGGGCCTCCCCCTGGAGGGCGTCGGCCTGCTCATGGCCATCGACCCGATCCTGGACATGATGCGCACCGCCACCAACGTCGCCGGCCAAGTCGTAACTCCTGTGATCGTGGCGGCGCGGGAGGACATCCTCGACCGGGACAAGTACAACTCCGCGTCGGGCTCGCCGATCGACAGCGCGGAACCGACCGGCGCCGAGCGGAAGGTCGCAGTCCCCGCCGCCGCGTAAGACCTGCACCTTGCATCGACAGAAGCGCCCCGGATCCGCGACGGTCTGGGGCGCTTCGCCATACGGCCTCGAAAGGATGGTGTCAACCGAGTCGTCAACGCCTGTCGCCGATGTCCATGCCACCGGCCGGGCGAGGGCGGTCAGTCCTCAGATCCAGTCGGATCCGAGCCGACCGGTGTGACCTCGATGGAGGTGATCTCCGGGGGCTTCCGCCGTCCCCTGCCGACGCTGAAGACGGCCACCTCCTTGATAACGCTGGCCACGATGGTCCGGCGCCGTTCGAGGTTCTCCACAGAGTCGTCGCGCCAGGCTGCCAGGACATCGGTCTCGGTTCGGGACCGCCGGATGGCCGCCGCCGCTTCACGTGTGCGCAGCGCGTGTAGTTGGTCGCGCAGGTGCTTCAGGGAGTCAAAGTAGTCCTCGTCTTCTATCTCCCCACCCTTCCAACGGCTCCGGAGGCCGTGGATTCGTTCCTCCACGACAGAGGTTGCGGCGGTCGGATATTCGGTCGGGGCTGCTTGCGGCTGGGGCTGCCGCTTGCCGAGAGCGGTCTCCGTGACCTCGTTCAGACGCTCCTCGATCCACGCGTACGAGCGGCTGACCTTGCCGCAGCCGAGCTGACCGTTCTGCCCCACGGAACTGGAGTTGCAGAAAGTCCGGCGGAACGCGCGCCCTTGAATGGTCGCCCACTGAACGCTCATCGTTAAGCCGCAGTTGCCGCACTTGAGGAACCCTGAGTAGAGGTGCTTCCGCTTGCCTGAGCCTTTGGCGGCAGGAGTCGCCCGGCCGTCGAGCACGGCTTGGACGTTCTCCCACTCCTCCCGCGTCAGCGGGTGGGGATAAATGCTGTCACCGATGTCCTGGCCCTTGTAGGTGACGATGCCTCCGACACGCTCGGACCGATACACGCGCTTGACCTTCTGGATCGTCCACATGGTCTGAGTGCCTGGGGTGCGCGCGCCGGTCTCGTTCCACAGGCGGGCCACGTCGCCCGGCGTCTTCTGGCTCTGATCCATGAGCATCCGATATCCTCGCCGGATCAGCTCCACTTCCTCGGGTACCACCCGCTGGAAATTCGACCCTGGTTCGAATCCGAAGACGCGCGGGCCTCCCGCATGCGGCTTGCCTCTCTCCCGGCGCTGCAGGAGAGAGCTGTTCACGCGCTCCGACATGCGCTCGGTCTCCTGCTGGGCGACCGCGCCTTTGATCGTCAGGATCATGCGGCCGCTCGCGGTCGAGGTGTCCTCGCCCTCTGTCGTGGCGAAGGCGAAGCCGTACTCCTTCTGCTCCTCCAGGAAGCTGGTCAGCTCAGTGATCCGCCGCGTCAAGCGGTCGATCGAGTAGACGACGATGCCGTCGATCAGACCGTCGCGCGCGTTGCGCAGCATCTCGGAGTAGACGGCTCGCTGTCGCTTGCTGGTGGTCGATGCGGACATGTCGTTCTCGGGGTAGACCTTGTGTACGCCCCACCCGAGCCGTTCGCACAGTTCGCGGCAGGCCTGTTCCTGCCGCTGGATGCCCAACTCCTGCCCCTTGCGGTCCTTGCTGATCCGGACGTAGATCGCCACGCGCTTCGGCTTGGCCATGATGGTCCCCTCCGTCGGCCTGCACCGCGCTGTTAACGTGCATACCAAGTGTCGGGTTACGAACGGCGCTGGCCAGGAGCTTGTCCCGGTCGTGGTCGCGGCCCGCGAGGGAATCCTGGACAAGACGGCCGACTGCACGCCTCGCCCGGGCGGGGCTGCGGTCTTGCTGACCTCACGGCTCCAGGGTCGCCATGCGGGCGTACGCGACCACTCCGAGCAGCAGCGGCGGGGCGAACCACCACAGCCCCATGGCT
Organism: Streptomyces sp. BR123; assembly: GCF_013401435.1. GTDB lineage: Bacteria > Actinomycetota > Actinomycetes > Streptomycetales > Streptomycetaceae > Streptomyces. The sequence continues at coordinate 3,223 of NZ_JACBGN010000091.1, read as the reverse complement.
CGCCGGACCGACGGCACGGCGGTGATCAGCAGCCCGAGCACGCTCAGGCAGAGGGCGAGGAAACAGGCCGCGGCGATCCGGGTGTACCCCCGGTCGTCCCACTCGCCCTGCGGGTCGAACGCCACGGCCGAGAACACGCAGAAGGCGTTCAGCAGGTGCACGATCACGAGCGGGACCCCCAGCACCCGGCGCAGACACCCCCGGTCCTCGGGCAGGTCGATGCTTTCGCGTCCGTAGGTCATCGCAGTGCGTCCTTCTCCGTCGTGACCGTGTGTGCCGCAGCCCGCTGCCGCCCTGTCGGTGGCTCCTGCTAGCTTCCGCGCATGGCAGATTTCACCAACCGGCGGGAGATCACGTCCCTCGCCCAGCTCACCCCCGTCCAGATCGAACAGCTCCGGCGGTGCGGCGAGGCGTACGACGGCGAGGACCTGTCGCCCGGGCAGCGTCTCCCCTCGGAGACGTCCGACGAAGAATCGGTACTGCACGGTTGCGAGCTCTGGGACGTGACAGCCGAGGGGACACCCGTCTACGAGGCGTGGTTCTACCGGGTGGACAGCGGTTCGATCTTCCTCGCGGGGACCACCGAGATGGTCGCGGAGATCATCCAGTTCGGCCTGGAGTGCTCCGACGGCGACCGGGAAGCGGAGCTCCGCACGGCGATGGCCAAGGCCGGCATCTGAACCCGTGCCGACCGGCAGCCCCCGCCCGCATGTGGCGGGGGCCGCGGTTCTACCGGCTCAGCGGCCGGAGGCGTACAAGACGAACCCGGCCCAGGCGGCCGCGCCGAAGGCGAGGTGGGGGATGGCGGTGTCCTTGGAGTCGCGGACGTGAATCCTGGTTGGGGTGGCGGCCACCTCGATGCAGGAGTCGCCCTCGCTACCGCTGCTGTAGCTGCTCTTGAACCAGTCCAGCTCGGGATTGTCGATCATGTCTCTCCCAGCAGTTCTTTGATGAAGTCCCGTGACTCATGGGGCGTGAGAGCCTCAGCCCGGATGATTCCATAACGCAGGTCAAGGATCCGGAGCCGCTTCGGATCCGAAATCGGACGCCCATTGAACGCTCCCTCTGACCGCCCCACGCCAGTGCCGTCCTCGAACTTCAGAATCTCGATCCCACCGTCCATCCCGGCGTGCGCTGCGCGGCTGTTCGGCATGACCTGGAGCGTCACGTTGCGGAACTCGCTTACCTTCAGCAGGTGTTCGAGCTGGCGACGCCACACCATTGTGCCCCCAATGGGACGGCGTAGCGCTGATGCTTCGTGCACAAAGCTGAGTGCCGGTGCCGGGGTCCGATCGAAGACGGACTGACGAGCCACGCGGGCGGCTGTGTACCGCTCCACCTCGTCCTGCGTGTACGCGGGCTGCCGCATCTCGAAGAGGGCCCGCGCGTGCTCCGGCGTTTGCAGCAGTCCGTGTATGGCGTGTGTGCTGTAAACGCCGATCTCGACGGCACGGCTCTCCAGCTTCGCGAGGTCACGCACCTTCTTCGGGTAGCGGACCTGCTCCATGTCCGCCTTCATGGCGGTGATCTTCCCGCCCGCTCGCAGTACCTCGTCTGCCTTGTCGAGGTACTCGGGCCTCGGAATGCGCTTGCCCGCCTCGACCTTGCGGATCAGGTCCTCTCCGTACCCGATGGCCCTGCCGAAGTCGACGGCCCGCATCCCCGCTTCCTCCCGCCAGGCGCGAAGCTGGCGGCCCAGTGCGGCCAGGACCGCGACGCCCTGTTCGTCCTCGGGATCGATGTCCCAGCCGGCGTCTTCCGTACCGTCATTGCCCACACTCATGCGCGCCCACCTCCGACGAGCCGAATCTCCCCACGCCGCCTGCCCGGCAGGAGTCCTGGACAGCCACGACAGGACCGGACACAGGCCGGACAGATGCCGCACTCCCCGTCGTACCGGATCGCGGGCCACCGGGATCCGGTGATCCGGGACGCATAAAGCCAAAGGACCTGGGAGGAGAACCAACCAACCCGACCCACCTCACCTGACCCTGCGCGGGGCGCGCGAGGCGCGCGCGAGGCGCGTCGCCCGGACGGGTGAACTGTGCCAACCGGGCTGGATTCGCCGCCCGTTGCCGGGCATATGCTCGGGCCGACAACAGCAGACATGAGACGGCCCCCGGCGGGACGGCAATCCCGGTCGAGGGCCTGACCAAGCAGGAAGTAAGCGACACTTCCCATGGCTCTTCAGCAGCTTAGCGCGGCCTCGCGCGCCTCGTCCCGCAATCACGCCGGGACCCCCCGATCCGGTGTCATCCACGTCAACGTCCGGCACACGACGCACTTCACGGTGGTCGGCAACCGCCTCGCCCAGCATCACGAACTCTCGTACACCGCACGCGGTATCGCCGTGTACATCCAGTCGCTGCCGCCCGGCTCCCCGGTCGGCGTCAAGGAGCTCGCCAAGCCATCCTCGGAGGGCGAGGCCAGGATCGCGGCGGCCCTGCGGGAGCTGGAGCGGCACGGGTACCTGGAGCGGCGGGTCGAGCGGCTGCCGGGCGGGCAAATCGTCACCCGCACCTACTCGTACAACACGCCGGAGGCCGCCGCGTACCGGCAGCAGCGGCCCCAGTCCCCGCCGCCGCCTCTGACCCCGGTTCCGCCGTCGCTGTTGTCGCCGGGCCGTGAACCCGTGCAGGTGCCCGAGCCGGAGCCGGAGCCCAAGGGGGAGCCCGGGCAGGAACCCGAGCTGGAGTGGGAGCCGGGGCCCGAGCCCGAGGGGGAGCCGGGGCCCGGGTCGGAGCCCGGCCCGGACCCCGGGCTCGAAGGCGAGTGCGGGCGCCCCTCGCCGGTTCGTGCGCGGGTCGATCCCACCGCGTTCGGGCTGCTCGCAGGCCTGTGCCGGTACGATCCCCGGCTGCTGCTGTCCGAACGGGACGTGCACCGGCTCGCGGCCGGCGTCTCGGTCTGGCTGGAGCGGGGGGCTGCGCCCGAAGCCGTCGCGCTGATGCTCTCCAGAGACCTCCCCGACGGCCTCCGCAGTCCCGCGGGAGTGCTGGCCCACCGGCTGGCCGCGCTCGTGCCGCCGCACCTGCCCGCAGCCCCGGCGCCGCGACCGGTCCTGCGGCCGGACCCGTTCCAGACGTGCGACGGCTGCGAGCGCGCCTTCCGCGCACCCGGACCGGGCCGCTGTCGCGACTGCCCGCCACCGGGCGCCGTCGGGTAGGGCGATCAGGCCCTGCCCGGCCGTCCCCGTCTGGCCCCGGACCCCGGACCCCGTACC
>NZ_JACBGN010000090.1 GCF_013401435.1 Streptomyces sp. BR123 | reverse complement strand
CCCCGGGCCTGGCCCCGACCCCCTGAACCGCGGAACCCCCGGCCGTGAGGGCGGCGAGGGGTTCCGCGGGGCGGCGGGTTCCGTCAGCGGGCGGGTGGCATGGGGAACCGCCCGCCGGTCGGTCAGTGGTTGCGGGGGAAGCCGAGGTCCACGCCTGCCGGGGCCTCGGACGGGTCGGGCCAGCGGGTCGTGACGACCTTGCCCCGGGTGTAGAAGTGGATGCCGTCGTTGCCGTAGATGTGGTGGTCGCCGAAGAGGGAGTCCTTCCAGCCGCCGAAGGAGTGGTAGCCCACCGGCACCGGGATCGGCACGTTGACGCCGACCATGCCCGCCTGGACCTCCAGTTGGAAGCGGCGGGCGGCGCCGCCGTCCCGGGTGAAGATCGCGGTGCCGTTGCCGAACGGGGAGTCGTTGATGAGGGCCACGCCCTCCTCGTAGGTCTCGGTGCGCAGCACGCACAGGACCGGGCCGAAGATCTCGTCGCGGTAGGCGTCGGAGTCGGTGCGGACGTGGTCGAGCAGGGACAGGCCGATCCAGTGGCCGTTCTCGTAGCCGTCGACCGTGTACCCGGTGCCGTCGAGGACGACCTCGGCGCCCTGGTCGGCGGCGCCCTTGACGTACGAGGCGACCTTGTCGCGGTGGGCGGCCGTGATCAGCGGGCCCATCTCGGACGTGGGGTCGTCACCCGGACCGATCTTGATCTTCTCGGCGCGTTCGCGGATCTTCTCGACGAGGGCGTCGCCGATGGAGCCGACGGCCACGACCGCGGAGATCGCCATGCAGCGCTCGCCGGCCGAGCCGTAGGCCGCCGAGACCGCGGCGTCGGCGGCGGCGTCCAGGTCGGCGTCGGGAAGCACCAGCATGTGGTTCTTGGCGCCGCCCAGGGCCTGGACGCGCTTGCCGTTGGCGGCGGCGGTGGTGTGGATGTAGCGGGCGATGGGGGTGGAGCCGACGAAGGAGACGGCCGCCACGTCCGGGTGCCCGAGCAGGGCGTCGACGGCGACCTTGTCGCCGTGCACCACGTTCAGCACGCCGTCCGGCAGGCCCGCTTCCCTGGCCAGCTCGGCCAGCCTGTTCGCAGCCGACGGGTCCTTCTCGCTCGGCTTGAGGACGAAGGTGTTGCCGCAGGCGACGGCCAGCGGGAACATCCACATCGGCACCATCGCCGGGAAGTTGAAGGGGGTGATGCCCGCGACCACGCCGAGCGGCTGGCGGATGGCGGCGACGTCGACGCGGTTCGACACGGACGTCGACAGCTCGCCCTTGAGCTGCGTGGTGATCCCGCAGGCCAGCTCGACGATCTCCAGGCCGCGCGCGACCTCGCCGAGGGCGTCCGAGTGGACCTTGCCGTGCTCGGCGGTGATCAGTCCGGCGATCTCGTCGCGGTGCGCGTCGAGCAGCGCCCGGTAGGCGAAGAGCACCTTGGTGCGGGCGGCCAGCGAGGACTGGCCCCACGTCCGGAAGGCCTCCTTGGCGATCTGTACGGCCGCGTCGACCTCGGCTGCCGAGGCGAGGGCGACCTGGGTGGTGACCTCGCCGGTGGCCGGATCGGTGACCGGGCCGTAGTTGCCCGACGCGCCCTCGACGGTCTTGCCACCGATCCAGTGGTTGACGGTCTTCATTGCCTTTGCTCCTTCACAGATGGCGACGTCGCTGAGCGGCTTGCCGGTCGTACTCCTCGCGGGCCCGGACCGCTGCCGCACGGGTCGCGGTCTCGGCCACAGGAACATCCCACCACGCCTGTGCCGGAGGCGGGCCCGACACAGTGTCGGGTGTTCGGGTCTGTGCGTAGACACATGTGGGATGGTCTGCCTCCCGCGCCTCGGCGAGGGCTTTGCGCAGGTCACCGATGGTGTGGGTGCGGATCACGGCCATGCCGAGGGAGGCGGCGTTGGCCGCCAGGTCCACCGGCAGGGGCGGTCCGGTGTACGAGCCGTCGCCCGCCCGGAAGCGGTACGCGGTGCCGAACCCTTCGCCGCCGACGGCGTCGGAGAGGCCGCCGATGGAGGCGTAGCCGTGGTTGTCGAGGATCACCACCTTGATCGGGACGCCCTCCTGCACCGCGGTGACGATCTCGGTGGGGTTCATCAGGTACGAGCCGTCGCCGACGAGCGCCCACACCGGGCGGCCGGGGTCGGCGAGGGCGACGCCGAGGGCGGCCGGGATCTCGTAGCCCATGCAGGAGTAGCCGTATTCGACGTGGTACTGGTGCGGGGAGCGGGCCCGCCAGAGCTTGTGCAGGTCACCGGGGAGCGACCCGGCCGCATTGATGATCACGTCGGTGTCGTCGACCAGGGCGTCGAGGGCTCCGAGGACCTGTGCCTGGGTGGGGCGGTCGGTGTCGTCGGGGACGTGGAAGGCCTGGTCGACGAGGGCCTCCCAGTAGGTCTTGGCCTTGCGGTACGTCTGCTCGTACGCGGGGTCCACCCGGTGGCCGGCCAGCTCGGCGCGCAGGGCGTCGAGGCTTTCGCGGGCGTCGCCGACCAGGGGCAGGGCGGCCTGTTTGTGCGCGTCGTACGGGTCGAGGTTGAGGCCGAGGAAGCGGACCCCCGGGTCCTGGAAGAGGGTGGAGGAGGCGGTGGTGAAGTCGGTCAGCCGGGTGCCGGCGGCGATGACCAGGTCGGCGGCGCGGGCCAGGTCGTCGGCGGTGGCGGTGCCGGTGTGGCCGACGGCTCCCACCTCGGCGGGGTGGTCGTGGCGCAGCGCCCCCTTGCCGGCCTGGGTGGCGGCGACGGGGATGCCGGTGGCCTCCGCGAAGTCGCGCAGGGCGTCCTCGGCGGCGCTGTGGTGGATGCCGCCGCCGGCGATCAGCAGGGGTCGGCGGGCGGCGCGCACCGCCTCGGCGGCGGCCCGCAGCTCGGCCGTCGCGGGCCGGGGACGGCGTACGGTCCAGACCCGCTCGGCGAAGAACTCCTCGGGCCAGTCGTGGGCCTCGGTCTGGACGTCCTGCGGCAGGGCCAGGGTCACCGCGCCGGTCTGGACGGGGTCGGCGAGGACCCGCATGGCCTGGAGGGCGGCCGGGACGAGGGCCTCGGGGCGGGTGATCCGGTCGAAGTGGCGGGAGACCGGCCGCAGGGTGTCGTTGACGGACACGTCGCCCGCGTACGGCACTTCGAGCTGCTGGAGGACGGGGTCGGCGGGCCGGGTGGCGAAGGTGTCGCCGGGCAGCAGGAGGACGGGGATCCGGTTGATGGTGGCGAGGGCGGCGCCGGTGACCAGGTTGGTGGCGCCCGGCCCGATGGAGGTGGTGACGGCGTGCGCGGAGAGCCGGCCGCTCTGGCGGGCGTAGCCGACGGCGGCGTGCACCATGGCCTGCTCGTTGCGCCCCTGGAGGAAGGGCATGTCGGGCCGGCCGGTCTCCAGGAGGGCCTGTCCGATGCCGGCGACGTTCCCGTGTCCGAAGATCCCCCAGGTGGCCGCGACCAGCCGGTGGCGGCGGCCGTCCCGCTCGGTGTACTGGCGGGTGAGGAAGCGGACGAGGGCCTGGGCGACGGTGAGCCTCATCGGGTCTCGTCCTCCGCTCGGTAGAAGGGCAGCCGGGGGTCCACGTCCTGGCCGGGCCAGGTGTCCCGGATCCAGGAGTGGTCGGGGTGGTCGCGGATCAGCCACTCCCGTGCCCGGTCCGGTCCCGCCATCACGTTGAGGTAGTACATGTCGTGTCCGGGGGCGGCGATGGACGGCCCGTGCCAGCCGTCCGGGATGAGCACCGCGTCGCCGGTCCTCACCTCGGCGAGGATGTCGGTCTTCCCGGCCGGGGAGGGGCTGACACGCTGGTACCCGAGGCCGGGTGTGCCTCCGTGCGGGGCGATCTCGTAGTAGTAGACCTCCTCCAGGCGGGACTCCCGGCCGGGGTCGTGCTCGTCGTGCTTGTGCGGCGGGTACGAGGACCAGTTCCCGCCGGGGGTGAGCACCTCGACCGCGATGAGCCGGTCGCAGTCGAAGGCGTCGGCGGCGGCGAAGTTGTTGACCTGGCGGGAGCAGCTGCCCGCGCCGCGCAGTTCGACGGGGACGTCGGCGGCCGGACCGTACCGGGCGGGCAGCACCCGCTCGCACACGGCGCCGGCCAGCGCGAACCGCCCTCCCTGCGGGGCGGTGATGCTGCCGCGGCTGCCGCGCGGCAGGTACGCGAAATCGCTGGCCGCCGCGAAGACGGACGTCCGGCCGTGCAGCTCGAAGACGAGGGCCGCGTCGGGCGCACCTGCCGCGTCGGCCGCCCGGGTCCCGCCGGCCCTGCCTGGCGCCTCGGCCGGGGCAGCAGAGGCGACCGAGGCGGCCGGGGCAGCAGAGGCGACGTCGGCGGCCGGGGCCGGCGGCTCGCAGCGGACCCGTGCGGAGCCCTCCAGCGGCAGGACGATCCACTCGCACTCCCCCGCCTCGTGCTCGTACGTCCCGCCGGGGGCGAGGGTCAGGACGCGCAGCCGGGCGTGCGGCAAGGTGTGGTCGGCCACGGCCGTCACGCCAGCACCTCCTCGATCTCGGCGGGGAACGGCATCGCCGGCGAGCAGGCCAGCCGGGAGGCGACGATCGCCCCGGCGGCGTTCGCATACCGCAGTACGCGCGCCAGGTCCCAGCCCGCCAGCAGGCCGTGGCACAGCGCGCCGCCGAAGGCGTCGCCCGCGCCCAGCCCGTTGACCACCTCCACCTCCAGAGGTGCGGCCTCGGCGACGGTCCCGTCGCGGTGCACGGCCAGGACGCCGTCGGGGCCCCGCTTGACCACGGCCAGCTCGACCCCGGCCGCCAGCAGTGCCCGCGCCGCCGCGTGCGGATCGGACTCGCCGGTCGCGACCTCGCACTCCTGCGTGTTGCCGACGGCCACCGTGGCAAGGCCGAGGGCCCGCGCGTAGGGCTTCGCCGGGTCCTCCTCCCACAGCATCGGCCGCCAGTCCAGGTCGAAGACGGTGATACCGGTCTTGGCCCGGGCTTCGAGCGCGGCCAGCGTGGCGGCCCGGCTCGGCTGGGCACTCAGGCCGGTTCCCGTCATCCAGAACACCCGCGCCGCCCGCAGTGCGGCCCGGTCCAGTTCGTCGGGCCCGATCTCCAGGTCCGGCGCCTTCGGCAGGCGGTAGAAGTACAGGGGGAAGCGGTCCGGCGGGAACATCTCGCAGAACGTCAAGGGGGTGGGGTACGCGGCCACTTCGGCCACCCAGCGGTCGTCGACCCCGAACCGCCGCAGCTCTGCCCGAAGGTACTCGCCGAACGGGTCCGCGCCGGTCCTGCTGATCAGCGCGGTGCGCCGGCCCAGCCGGGCACCGGCGACGGCCACGTTCGCGGGCGAGCCGCCGAGGAACTTCCCGAAGACGTCCGCCTCCGCGAGCGGTACGCCCGTTCTGAGCGGGTAGAGATCCACCCCGATCCGCCCCATGGTGATGAGGTCGAACACGACATCCTCCGCTGTGGTCACAGGCAAGTCCTCCCGCTCGTCTCGCACCCTAAGGTGGCCGTCATGACGTCCTCCCCGTCCGCGTTGACCCGTATCCGCGTCGGTTCGGCTCCGGATTCGTGGGGTGTCTGGTTTCCCGACGATCCGCAGCAGACCCCGTGGGAACGCTTCCTCGACGAGGTCGCCGCGGCCGGGTACGAGTGGATCGAGCTCGGCCCGTACGGCTACCTCCCCACCGATCCCGCCCGCCTCGCCGACGAGACGGAACGGCGGGGTCTGCGCATCAGCGCGGGCACGGTCTTCACCGGACTCCATCACGGGCCCGCCGTGTGGGAGGAGACCTGGGAGCACGTGTCGCGGATCGCGGCGCTGACCCGGGCCATGGGCGCGGAGCACCTGGTCGTCATCCCCTCGTTCTGGCGGGACGACAAGACGGGCAAGGTGCTGGAGGACCGGGAGCTCAGTGCCGCGCAATGGCGTGAACTGACCGAGCAGACCGACCGGCTGGGCCGGGAGGTTCGGGACCGCCACGGGCTGCGGATCGTGGTCCACCCGCATGCCGACACGCACATCGACACCCCGGCGAACGTGGCCCGCTTCCTTGACGCCACCGACCCGGACCTGGTCTCCCTCTGCCTGGACACCGGGCACTACGCGTACTGCGGCGGCGACAGCGTCCAGGCGATCGAGACGTTCGGAGAGCGGATCGGCTACCTGCACCTGAAGCAGGTCGATCCGCGGATCCTCGCCGAAGTCGTCGCGGAGCAGTTGCCGTTCGGCCCGGCCGTGGCCCGGGGGGTGATGTGCGAGCCGCCGGCCGGGGTGCCCGAGCTGGAGCCCGTGCTCGCCGCCGCCCAGCGGCTCGGCGTGGACCTCTTCGCCATCGTGGAGCAGGACATGTACCCCTGCCCGCCCGACCGGCCGCTGCCGATCGCCCGCCGCACCCGCGCCTACCTGCGCTCCTGCGGCGCCCGTTGACCACCTGAGCGCTGACGACCCGCCCGCCGGCCGTCCGACCGCTGACCATCCGCCTGGAGGTATACGACATGAGCACGCTCGGCATCGCCGTCATCGGGGTCGGGAAGATGGGCGCCGACCATGTCCGCCGCATCGGGCGGACGGTCGGCGGGGCCCGGGTGGCGGCCGTCGCCGACCCGGACGGGGACCGCGCCAAGGAGGTCGCGGCCGGCCTGGACGGGGCGAGCGCCCACACGGACGCGGCGGGCGCGATCGCCGCGCCGGGGGTGCAGGCCGTCCTGATCGCCTCTCCCGGGGCCGCACACGAGGAGGCCATCGGGCTCGCCCTGGAGCGGAGGCTGCCGGTGCTGTGCGAGAAGCCGATGACCCCGGACTCGGCGGGGGCGCTGCGGGTGATGGAGGCCGAGCAGCGGCTGGGCCGGCGCCTGGTCCAGGTCGGGTTCATGCGACGGCACGACGCGGAGTACGAGGAGCTCAAGGAACTGCTGGACACGGGCGGGATCGGCCGGCCGCTGTTCCTGCACTGCCGGCACCGCAACGCCGTCTCCCTGCCCTTCTTCACCGGCGACAGCCTGATCAACGACTCGCTGGTGCACGAGGTCGATGCGACCCGCTGGCTGCTGGGGCAGGAGGTCACCGCGGTGTCGGTGTTCTCCCCGTCTCCGACCTCGGCGGCCCCGGCGGAGCTGCAGGATCCCCGCTTCGTCCTGATGGAGACCTCGGGCGGGGCCCTCGTCGACGTGGAGGTCTTCGTCAACTGCGGCTTCGGCTACGAGGTCCGGTGCGAGGCGGTCGGCGAGTCGGGCAGCGCCTCCATCGGCGAGGTCCGGGCGATGACCGTCCGGCGGGCGGGGGCCCGGTCCGGCGCGATCCCGCAGGACTTCACCGTGCGCTTCGCCGACGCGTACGACCGCCAGCTGCGGCGGTGGGTGGCCGCGGCGGTGCGGGGCCGGGTGGCCGGGCCCGACGCATGGGACGGCTACGCGGCGGCGGCCGTCTGCGAGGCGGGGATCGCGGCCGGGCGCAGCGGTGTCCGGACCCCGGTGGAGCTGGTGGACCGGCCGGCCCTGTACCGCTGACGACGGCATCCTGCCCGGCGGACCTCTCCCGGCCGGCGGGGCCCGCCCGACGCACAGGGCTGCCCGACGCACAGGGCTGCCCGAGGCACGGGCCTGGCCGACGCACGGGGCTGCCCGCCGACGCACGGTGCCCGAGGCACGGGCGGCCCCGGGGACAAGGGCGTGGTGGCGCGCGGGCCTGGTGGGTGCCCCCGGGCGGAGCCCGGGGGCACCCCTGCCTCACCCGTCACGGGAGTCCCTCCGCGCATCACACATGTCCGCATCGTGCGGTTTTTCCGTCACAGACATTCGACAACCCTCCCCCGCCCTCACGCTCCGTCGTTGTCCCAACACAACCCGAGAGATCGTCTGTGTCCACGCGCCGGGCTCCCCCGCCGGCCTCCCGGCCCGGCCTGCGCGCGTGGACGAGGAGGTGTCGCCGATGAGCGACGGACAGCTGTGGTCGTACAAGGAGATCGCCGCCCACATCCGGGTCCAGCCGGATTCGGTGCGCTCGTACCGCAAGCACGGGCTGCTTCCCGAGCCCGACCACGTGGAGGGCGGCAAGCCCTACTGGTACGCCGACACGATCCGGGCCTGGGTGGCCCGCCGCCCCGGCAACCGGCGCCGCGACGCGTGACCGCACCGCCGGCCCCGGGCAGGGTCGCCTCCCGGCCGGGATCGCCCCCGGGCGAGGGTTCCGCCGTACCGGAAAACGCCCCCGCCTCTCGCATTCATACCCCCTAGGGGTATAGTCTCCGAGTGTCGGGAGGACCGTGGAGTGACAGCCCCGCGCTGCCACCCCCTTCCGGCAGGCACCGGACGCACCTTCGAAGAGGAGAACGACATGACCGCCGAGACGGACACCCGGACCACCACCGTCTACCAGGTGACGGGCATGACCTGCGGCCACTGCGAGGGCGCGGTGACCACCGAGCTCTCCGCCCTGCCGGGCGTCACCTCGGTCAAGGCCGTCGCCGCGACCGGCGAGGTCACCGTGGTCTCCGCGGCGCCGCTCGCCGACGAGGACGTCCGCGCCGCCGTGGACGAGGCCGGCTACGAGTTCGCCGGCCGCGCCTGAGGCCTCCCGCCCTCCGCGGCCAAGCCTCCAGTACCTCCAGCACCTCCGCAGCACCCGACCGGGCCGTACCTCCAGCTGATACTGGACCGTACGGCCCGGAACCCCCTTGGAGCCGGATGATGAGCACGAGCACGAGCACGAGTACGAGCAGCGGTACCGGCAGCAGCAGTACGGTGCACGACGGACCCATGGCGGCGGCGCCCGCCGAAACCGCCGAGGTCGAGCTGACGATCGGCGGGATGACCTGCGCCTCCTGCGCGGCCCGCATCGAGAAGAAGCTCAACCGGATGGACGGCGTCAGCGCCACGGTGAACTACGCCACCGAGAAGGCCCGGGTCTCCTACGGAACCGCCACCACGGTGGCCGACCTGATCGCGACCGTCGTCAGGACCGGGTACACCGCCGAGGAGCCCCCGCCGCCGGCCCCGCTGCCCGGGGCCGGAACGGAAGCGGAAGCCGAGGCGCCGAAGCGGTCGGCGGCGGACCCCGAGACGGCCGCCCTGCGCCAACGGCTACTGGTCTGCGCCGCGCTCTCGCTGCCCGTCATCCTGCTCGCCATGGTCCCGGCCCTCCAGTTCGACAACTGGCAGTGGCTCTCGCTGACGCTCGCCGCACCCGTGGTCGTCTGGGGCGCGCTGCCCTTCCACCGAGCCGCCTGGACCAACGCCGGGCACGGCGCCGCCACCATGGACACCCTCGTCTCCGTCGGCACCCTCGCCGCCTTCGCCTGGTCCCTGTGGGCCCTGTTCTTCGGCCACGCCGGCATGCCGGGCATGCGCCACGGCTTCGACTTCGACATCTCCCGCACCGACGGCTCCTCCACCATCTACCTGGAGGTCGCCGCCGGCGTCGTCAGCTTCATCCTGCTCGGCCGCTACCTGGAGGCCCGTTCGAAGCGCAAGGCGGGCGCCGCGCTGAAGGCCCTGATGGAGCTCGGAGCGAAGGACGTCGCCGTGCTGCGCGACGGCCGCGAGGTGCGGATTCCCGTGAGCGCCCTCGCGGTCGGCGACCGGTTCGTCGTCCGCCCCGGCGAGAAGATCGCCACCGACGGCACCGTCGTCGAGGGCAGCTCCGCCGTGGACGCCTCCATGCTGACCGGCGAGTCGGTGCCGGTGGAGACCGGGATCGGCGACTCCGTCACCGGCGCCACCGTCAACGCCTCCGGCCGCCTCGTCGTCGAGGCCACCCGGATCGGCGCCGACACCCAGCTGGCCCGCATGGCCAAGCTCGTCGAGGAGGCGCAGAACGGCAAGGCCGAGGTGCAGCGGCTCGCCGACCGGATCTCCGGGATCTTCGTCCCCGTCGTCCTGCTCCTCGCCCTCGGCACCTGGGTCACCTGGCTGCTGATCACGAGCAACGCCACCGCCGCGTTCACCGCCGCGGTGGCCGTACTGATCATCGCCTGCCCCTGCGCCCTGGGTCTCGCCACCCCGACCGCGCTGATGGTCGGCACCGGGCGCGGCGCCCAGCTGGGCATCCTGATCAAGGGGCCCGAGGTGCTGGAGTCCACCCGCCGCGTCGACACCGTCGTCCTCGACAAGACCGGAACGGTCACCACGGGCCGGATGGCGCTGGCCGGCGTCCACCCCGCCAAGGGCACGGACGAGGCCGAGCTGCTGCGCCTCGCCGGCGCCCTGGAGCACGCCTCCGAGCATCCGATCGCCCGGGCCGTCGCCGCCGGGGCGGCCGACCGCGTCGGCGCCCTGCCGGTGCCGGAGTCCTTCGAGAACCTCGCCGGCCTCGGCGTCCAGGGCGTCGTGGAGGGCCACGCGGTCCTGGTGGGCCGCCCCCGGCTGCTCGCCATGGGGGCACCCCCCGGACCGGAGCTCGTCGGAGGTCCTCGGGGGAGGTCGATCACCCTGCCGGCCGACCTCGCCGAGGCCAAGGCAGCCGCCGAGGCCGCAGGCAGCACCGCCGTCCTCGTGGCCTGGGACGGCGCGGCGCGCGGGGTCCTGACGGTGGCCGACGCGGTCAAGGAGACCAGCGCGGAGGCGGTGTCCCGGCTGCGGGCGCTCGGCCTCACGCCGGTCCTGCTGACCGGCGACAACAAGGCGGTGGCCGAGACGGTGGCCCGCGAGGTGGGCATCGACGAGGTGATCGCCGAGGTCCTCCCCCAGGACAAGGCCGACGTCGTACGCCGCCTGCAGGCCGAGGGGCGCACGGTCGCCATGGTCGGCGACGGCGTGAACGACGCGGCCGCGCTCGCCCAGGCCGACCTGGGGCTGGCCATGGGCACCGGTACGGACGCCGCCATCGAGGCGAGCGACCTCACCCTCGTCCGCGGGGACCTGCGGGTCGCCGCCGACGCGATCCGGCTCTCGCGCCGGACCCTCGGCACGATCAAGGGCAACCTGTTCTGGGCCTTCGGCTACAACCTGGCGGCGCTGCCGCTCGCCGCTGCCGGCCTGCTCAACCCCATGATCGCGGGGGCCGCGATGGCTTTCTCCTCGGTTTTCGTGGTGACGAACAGCCTGCGTCTGCGATCCTTTCGCTGAGGCGCCTCTTCTCACTCTGCGCACACTTCCTTCACAGGAGACGCAGATCACAGTGATGCCAACGTAACCATTGGGCCCCGCAGTGGGTCTAATGGGGCGATGCCGGAACGTCTTGGGGGACGTTCGACGGGGGTCTTGGGGGACATCCGTGGCATCGGCCGGCCGGGACGCGTGCTCAACGGGGTGCTTTGAGCGGCCCTCCCGACCCGTACGGGTCCCGGCAGACACCCACCGGAGCGCACCCGGCCTGCGCTCCTCGCCGACACCCGGCTCGGATCCCGTGGGGGGAATCCGGCGCCGGGGAAAAGGAAGGCGCCCCGTCCGTCGACCCGTGGGGGGATCGACGGCGGGGCGCTTTCCGCTGTTCCGGGACCGGAAGCCGACCGGGTCGGCCGCCGGACGGGGCCGGCCGCGCAGGGCCGGCCCGTCGGATCGGGGCCGCTGGGGTCAGCGGGCCTCGACCGGCACGAAGTCGCGCTCGACGACACCCGTGTAGATCTGGCGCGGGCGGCCGATGCGGGAACCCGGCTCCTTGATCATCTCGTGCCACTGGGCGATCCAGCCGGGCAGGCGGCCGAGCGCGAAGAGCACGGTGAACATCTCGGTCGGGAAGCCCATGGCGCGGTAGATCAGACCCGTGTAGAAGTCCACGTTCGGGTACAGGTTGCGCTGGACGAAGTAGTCGTCGGAGAGCGCGTGCTCTTCGAGCTTCAGGGCGATGTCGAGCAGCTCGTCGGACTTGCCGAGGGCGGAGAGGACATCGTGCGCCGCAGCCTTGATGATCTTCGCGCGGGGGTCGAAGCTCTTGTATACGCGGTGGCCGAAGCCCATCAGGCGGACGCCGTCCTCCTTGTTCTTCACCTTGCGGATGAAGGAGTCCACGTCGCCGCCGTTGCGCTGGATGCCCTCCAGCATCTCCAGCACGGACTGGTTGGCGCCACCGTGCAGCGGGCCCCACAGGGCCGAGATGCCGGCGGAGATCGAGGCGAACATGTTCGCCTGCGAGGAGCCGACCAGGCGGACCGTGGAGGTGGAGCAGTTCTGCTCGTGGTCCGCGTGCAGGATCAGCAGCTTGTCGAGCGCGGAGACCACGACCGGGTCGAGCTCGTACTCCTGGGCCGGCACGGAGAAGGTCATGCGCAGGAAGTTCTCGACGTAGCCGAGGTCGTTGCGCGGGTAGACGACCGGGTGGCCGACCGACTTCTTGTACGCGTAGGCCGCGATCGTGGGCAGCTTGGCCAGCAGGCGGATCGTCGAGAGGTTGCGCTGCTTCTCGTCGAACGGGTTGTGGCTGTCCTGGTAGAACGTCGACAGCGCGCTGACCACGGAGGACAGCATGGCCATCGGGTGCGCGTCACGCGGGAAGCCGTCGTAGAACCGCTTGACGTCCTCGTGCAGCAGGGTGTGCTGGGTGATCTCGTTGCGGAACGACGCGAGCTGGTCGACGGTCGGCAGCTCACCGTTGATCAGCAGGTACGCGACCTCGATGAAGGTCGAGCGCTCCGCCAGCTGCTCGATCGGGTAGCCGCGGTAGCGCAGGATGCCCTGCTCACCGTCGAGGTAGGTGATCGCAGACTTGTAGGCGGCCGTGTTGCCGTAGCCGCTGTCCAAGGTGACGAGCCCCGTCTGGGCCCTCAGCTTCGAGATGTCGAAGCCCTGGTCACCGACGGTGCTCTCGACCACCGGGTAGGTGTATTCACCGTCCGCGTACCGGAGTACTACAGAGTTGTCGCTCACGTCATCCCTCACCGACGTAGTGCCTCTTCTTCGAGGTGCCCTGACTTCCTCTACCTTCCCCCATCTGGCGCAGGAGAGTGCACTCGGGGTCGGCCTAAGGCATTTTGGCGGCACTGAGTGCCGTCAACCTGCTTATCCTGCCCCCTCCGCGCCGAATGCGGAAACCCTAGGCCTTGTTTACCGCCGGTATGCGGCCGGACAGCCTAGAGGCGACCGCCGTGAACCTCCTGCCTGCGGAAACCGTACGCACCGCCTGGGCCAGGGCTTTTCGGGACCCGACCAGGACGACCAGCTTCTTCGCCCTCGTCACCGCCGTGTAGAGCAGGTTGCGCTGGAGCATCATCCAAGCCCCGGTGGTGACGGGGATCACCACCGCCGGGTATTCGCTTCCCTGGGACCGGTGGATGGTCACCGCGTACGCGTGCGCCAGCTCGTCCAGCTCGGAGAACTCGTACCCGACCTCCTCATCTTCCTCCGTCCGCACCGTCAGGCGCTGCTCGACCAGGTCAAGAGCGGTGACCACGCCGACCGTTCCGTTGAAGACGCCGTTCGCGCCCTTCTCGTAGTTGTTCCGGATCTGGGTGACCTTGTCTCCGACCCGGAAGACCCGGCCGCCGAACCGCTTCTCGGGCAGGTCCGGCCGGGCCGGGGTGATGGCCTGCTGGAGCAGGCCGTTGAGGTTCCCCGCGCCGGCCGGGCCGCGGTGCATGGGCGCGAGCACCTGCACGTCGCGGCGCGGGTCGAGGCCGAATCTGGCCGGGACGCGGCGCGCGGCCACGTCCACGGCCAGCCGTCCCGCCTCCTCGCCGTCCTCCTCGGGGAAGAGGAAGAAGTCCGGCAGGCCGTCGGTCAGGGGCGGCAGGCCGGTGTTGATCCGGTGCGCGTTGGTGACCACGCCCGACTGCTGGGCCTGGCGGAAGATCCTGGTCAGACGGACCGCGGGCACGGGGCTGCCGTCCGCCAGCAGATCGCGCAGGACCTCGCCGGCGCCGACCGAGGGCAGCTGGTCCACGTCCCCGACCAGCAGCAGGTGGGCGCCCGGCGCCACCGCCTTGACCAGCTTGTTCGCCAGCAGCAGGTCCAGCATCGAGGCCTCGTCGACCACGACCAGGTCGGCGTCGAGCGGCCGGTCCCGGTCGTACGCTGCGTCTCCGCCCGGTTTGAGCTCCAGCAGCCGGTGCACGGTGGAGGCCTCGGCGCCGGTGAGTTCCGACAGCCGTTTCGCGGCGCGGCCGGTGGGCGCCGCGAGCACGACCTTGGCCTTCTTGGCCCGGGCCAGCTCCACGATCGAGCGCACGGTGAAGGACTTGCCGCAGCCGGGTCCGCCGGTGAGGACGGCGACCTTGCGGGTCAGCGCCAGCTTGACGGCCTCGCGCTGCTCGAGTGCCAGGTCGGCCCCGGTGCGCCCGGCCAGCCAGCCCAAGGCCTTCTCCCAGTCCACCTGCCGGAACGAGCCCATCCGGTCGTCCTCGGCGTTCAGCAGCCGGCGCAGCTGGCCCACCAGGGACAGCTCGGCCCGGTGGAAGGGCACCAGGTAGACGGCGGTGACGTCCGGTCCGCCCTCGGGGTCGGGCACGGATTCCCGTACGACGCCCTCCGGGTCGGCGGCGAGTTCGGCGAGGCACTCGATGACCAGCCCGGTGTCGACCTGGAGCATCTTGACCCCGTCGGCGATGAGCCGCTCCTCGGGGAGGAAGCAGTGACCCTGGTCGGTGGACTGGGACAGGGCGTACTGGAGCCCGGCCTTGACCCGGTCGGGGCTGTCGTGCGGTATGCCGACGGCCTGCGCGATGCGGTCCGCGGTGAGGAAGCCGATGCCCCAGACGTCGGCGGCGAGCCGGTAGGGCTGGTTCTTCACCACCGAGATGGAGGCGTCGGCGTACTTCTTGTAGATGCGCACGGCGATGGAGGTGGAGACGCCGACGCCCTGGAGGAAGACCATGACCTCCTTGATGGCCTTCTGCTCCTCCCAGGCGGCGCCGATCATCTTCGTCCGCTTGGGGCCGAGGCCGGGCACCTCGATGAGCCGCTTCGGCTCGGCCTCGATGACGTCGAGGGTGTCGGTGCCGAAGTGCTCCACGATCCGGTCGGCGATCCTCGGGCCGATGCCCTTGATCAGGCCGGATCCGAGGTAGCGGCGGATGCCCTGGACGGTGGCGGGAAGGATGGTGCTGTAGTTCTCCACACTGAACTGCCGGCCGTACTGGGGGTGGGAGCCCCAGCGGCCCTCCATGCGCAGTGACTCGCCGGGCTGGGCGCCGAGCAGCGAGCCCACGACCGTGAGCAGGTCGCCGCTGCCGCGGCCGGTGTCGACCCTGGCGACCGTGTAGCCGTTCTCCTCGTTGGCGTAGGTGATGCGCTCCAGCACCCCCTCGACCACTGCCGGTTGCACCGCCCCGTTGCTTGTCATGGCACGAAGCTACCGTCCGCCTCGGACAAGACCGGCAGGCCTGTGGAAAACCACGCCCCGCCCGGGAACGGGACCCGCAACACCAGAAGGGGACCCGGCCTCCCCGGCCGGACCCCCTCCACGGTTACCCCTCCCTTGCCGGACTTCCCGATCCCCCCGGATCCCACCCCGGAAGTGCCGACGCACCGTACGACCCGCCTGCGCGCCCCGGGGTTGCACCCCCGATCGGAACTTTGCGTTTCCATTACCTCGGGCGGGCTGCGGACGCCTCCGCAGTGCCCGCGGCCCGCCGCGAACCAGGCGTTTCGCCCAGGCCCGCGCGCTATCCTCGGGCGCCATGGACACTTCCGGCGGACAGGTACGGCTGCGGGACCCGGAGCCCGGCGAGCTGGGCTGGATCGTGCAGCGGCACGGCGCGCTCTACGCCGCCGAGTACGGCTGGAACACGGACTTCGAGGCCCTGGTGGCCCGTATCGTCGCGGACTTCGCCGAGGACCACGACCCGTACCTGGAGCGCGTCTGGATCGCCGAGCTGGACGGACGGCCGGCCGGCTCGGTGATGTGCGTACGCGAGGACGCATCGCCCGGCACGGCCCGGCTGCGCCTGCTGCTGGTGGAGCCGGAGGGCCGCGGGCACGGCATCGGCAGCCTGCTGGTCGACACGGTGGTGGAGTTCGCCCGCTCGGCCGGCTACCGCGAGCTCGTCCTGTGGACCAACGACGTACTGGCCTCCGCCCGCGCCCTCTACCGGCGCGCCGGGTTCACGCTGGTCGCCGAGCGGCCGCACCACTCGTACGGCGTCACCCTCACGGGGCAGGACTGGCGGCTGCCCCTGCAGGACGGCTCCCCGCACTGACGGACCGCTGCCGCGCCGGGGCCAGCGAGGTCAGCGCGACCCCGCCCACCAGCAGCACCGCCGCGACCCACCGCAGCCCCGACACGCTCTCGCCCAGCACCAGAGCCGCCGAGGACATCCCGAACACCGGCACGAGCAGGGAGAACGGGGCGACGGCCGAGGCCGGGTAGCGCCGCAGCAGGTACCCCCAGGCGCCGAAGCCGAACACGGTGGAGATCCAGGCGACGTAGGCGATGACGCCCACCCCGGACCAGTCCAGGGCCCGCAGCGCGGCCAGGTCCCGCTCGGGCCCCTCCAGCAGCAGCGACAGCGCGAACAGCGGCAGCACGGGCACGGTGCACACCCAGACCATGAAGTTCAGGGCGTCGGGCGGGGCCGCCTTGCGGGTCAGCACGTTGGACACGCCCCAGCAGGCGGCGGCCGCGACGACCAGGGTGAAGCCGAGCACCGGCCCGGAGGCGCCCCCGTCGGCGGCGGCCACGGCGATCCCCGCGAGGGCGACGGCCATGCCGGCCAGCCGGACCGGGCCGGGCCGCTCCCGCAACACGGCGGCGGCGAGGACGGCGGTGAAGACGGCCTGCACCTGGAGGACGAGGGAGGACAGCCCCGCCGGCATGCCGGCGGCCATCCCCGTGAAGAGGAGGCCGAACTTGGCGATGCCGAGGGCGGCGCCGACGCCGAGGACCCACTTCCACGCGACCTTCGGCCGCCCGACGAAGAACACCGCGGGCAGGGCGGCGGCGAGGAAGCGCAGGGCGGACAGCAGCAGCGGCGGGAAGTGGCCGAGCCCGATCTGGATGACCACGAAGTTGACGCCCCAGACGGCGGCGACGAGTACGGCGAGAGCCGTGTGAACTGGACGCATGCTCCGAGCATCGGCGCCACCACCGTGTACCACCAGCGCGCATCTCTTCCGCAATGGATGAAGCATTGCTTACGGTTGGGGCATGCTCGACCTGTCCCGGCTGCGCGCCCTGCACGCCGTCTCCGTCCACGGCTCGGTCGCGGGCGCGGCGGCCGCCCTCGGATACACGCCCTCGGCCGTCTCCCAGCAGATCGCCAAGCTGGAACGGGAGACCCGCACCACGCTGCTGGAGCGGCGCGGGCGCGGGGTCGCGCTGACCGAGGAGGCCTGGCACCTGGCCCGTACCGCCCGCGAGTTGCTGGCGATCGTGGAGCGGGCCGAGACCACCCTGGAGGAGCGCCGCGGGCAGCCGAGCGGACTGCTCACGGTGGCGGCGTTCGCCTCGGCGGCACGCGGTCTGCTGCCCGGTGTGCTGGCGGACCTGGCACGCCGTCATCCCGCTCTGGACGTACGCCTCACGGAGGTGGACCCCCACCTGTCGGTGGACCTCGTGGCCCGCGGAGTCAGCGACCTGGCGGTGGCCCACGACTGGGACATCGCCCCGCTGCCCGCCCCCGAGGGCGTCGAGCAGGCCGTGATCGGGGACGACCCGTGCGACCTGGTGGTACCCGAGGGCCACCCCTTCACCGCACGGGCCGTCATCCGCCGGTCGGACCTCGGCGGCCAGCGGTGGGTGTGCCAGCCACCCGGCCGGGTCTGCCACGACTGGCTGGTGCGGACGCTGCGCACGGCCGGCTTCGAACCCGCCATCGCCCATGTGGCCGAGGAGAACCACACGATCGTCGCCCTGGTCGCGGCCGGGCTCGGGGTGGCCGTCGTCCCCCGCCTGGGCACCGGCGCGCTGCCGCCCGGCGCGGTGGCCGTGCCGCTCGAACCGGCTCCCGTACGCAGGCTGTACGCCCTGTGGCGGACGGGGGCGGCCCGCCGGCCGGCGATCACGGAGGCCGTACGCACCCTGCAGGAGCACTGGGCGGCAGCGGAATCGGCCCGTCCGGGGGACCCCCGACGTGTCCTCGACGGCGGGAGCGCGACTGCGCAGTAGCGTCCGGCGCGTGCCGAACCACGCCTCCCGCCGGTCCCTGCTCACCGCGGCCGCCGTGGCCGCCGCCGCAGCCGCCGGAGCGGTCTCCTACGCCCTGGGCAGCTCCTCCGACGCCACCGCCCCCTCCGGCGCCTCCGGCCCCTCGGGCACCCCCGGCGGCTCCGGGGGTGCCCACCGCGGGGATGCGCGCCCCGGCGACCGTGCCCCCGGCCCGGCCCCCGACCTGGCCGAACTGCGCCGCGTGGTGGCGGGGATGAGCCTGACCGAGCAGGTCGGGCAGCTCTTCGTGTCCCGGGCCTTCGGGCATTCCGCGACCGGGCCCGACCCGGCCGACGCCGAGAAGAACCTGTCGCAGTTCGGGGTGCGCACCGCCGCCGAGCTGATCTCCCGCTACCACCTCGGCGGGGTCGTCCTGTTCTCCTGGGCCGGCAACACCCGTAACCCGCAGCAGATCGCCGACCTGTCGGCCGGCCTCCAGCAGGCGGCCTCGGCCACGGGAGCCGGTATCCCGCTGATGCTCTCCATCGACCAGGAGCACGGCGCGGTGGCCCGGGTCGGCAAGCCCGCGACCCTGCTGCCCGGGGCGATGGCCCTGGGTGCGCGCGGCGGCAAGGCGTCGGCCACCGCCGAGGCCCGGCGGGCGGCGCGCATCGCGGGCGCCGAACTGGCCGCGATGGGCATCCGGCAGGACTACGCGCCGGTGGCCGACGTGAACGTGAACCCGGCCAACCCGGTGATCGGCGTCCGGTCCTTCGGCTCCGACCCGAAGGCGGTGGCCGCCCTGGTCGCCGCCCAGGTGCGCGGCTACCAGGGCTCGGGGGTGGCCGCGACGGCCAAGCACTTCCCCGGCCACGGGGACACCGCGACCGACAGCCACGTCGGGCTGCCGGTGATGACGCACAGCCGGGCCCGGTGGGAGGAGCTGGACGAGCCGCCGTTCCGTGCGGCGGTGGAGGCGGGCGTGGACGCCGTGATGACGGCGCACATCGTCTTCCCCGCCCTCGATCCCTCGGGGGACCCGGCGACCCTCTCGCGGCCGATCGTCACGGGCATCCTGCGCGAACGCCTCGGCTTCCGCGGGGTGGTGGTCACCGACGCCCTCGACATGGCAGGCGTCCGCCAGAAGTACGGGGACGACCGGGTGCCGGTGCTCGCCCTGAAGGCGGGCTGCGACCAGCTGCTGAACGCGCCCGACCTGGGGCTCGCGTTCCGCAGCGTGGTCGCCGCGGTGGAGTCGGGCGAGCTGACGCAGACCCGGATCGCCGAGTCGGTGCTGCGGATCCTGGAACTCAAGGCGCGCCGGGGCCTGTTCGACCGGCCGCAGACCACGGCGGGGCGGGTGGACGCGGCCGTCGGCACGACGGCGCACCTGACCGCCGCGGACGAGATCGCGGCGGGTACGACGACGCTGCTGGCCAATCCGCAGAAGCTGCTCCCGCTGGACCCGGCGGCGGCGCCCGCACTGCTGGTCACCGGGGCCGACCCGGCCTCCCCCAGCGGTACGACGGGCCCCCCGACGGTGGTACTGGCCAAGGAGCTGACCGCCCTCGGCTGCCGGGCGACGGCGGTGCCGTCCGAGCGGGCGGTGGCGGCGGCCCGGGGCAAGGCGGCGGTGCTGGTGTGCACGCACAACGTGCCGGAGGGGGACAGCCCGCAGCGCACGCTGGTGGCGGACCTGGTGGCGACCGGGGTGCCGGTGGTCGTGGTGGCGCTGCGGAACCCCTACGACCCGGCGCGGCTGCCGGAGTGCGCGGCCGAGCTGGCCACGTACACCTGGTCGGACGTGGAGATGCGGGCGGCGGCCCGGGTGATCACCGGTGCGGCCCGGCCGGTCGGCCGGCTGCCGGTCCCGGTGCCGGGCCGCTATCCGCTGGGCCACGGGCTGGCGTACGGCTGATCCGTACGCCGGCCCGCGGCGCGGGTGGTCCCTGCCGTCCCTGCCCCGCGCCGGCCCGCGGCGCGGCGCAGGGGGAACCGGTCACGGCCGCAGCTGCTGCCCGCGCTCCAGGTCCTGCCGGTCGAGCTGGGCGTCCGGCTTCGCCAGCGGCGCCGCCCGGCCCGCGTCGAGGGCCGCGGCGGTCGGGGCGACCCCGGCCCACTCCAGGATCCGCTGCGTGGCCAGCGCCTTCTCGCCCTCCTGCAGCTTGGAGACGTTGGCCCCGTGGTTGGCACCGGGCGCGGTCATCACGTAGCTGTCGCGGGCCCCGTACCCGAGGCGGAACGGTTCTGCACCCCACGGGTCGTTCTGCCCGTAGACGAAGAGCATCTGGTTCGCGTTGTTCTTCACCCAGTTGTCCACGTCCGCCATGGCCCCCGGCTGGAAGGTCATCGGGATGTCGCGCGGCACGAAGTTGCGCGGCGGCTGGTAGCCGTACCGGCTCAGCCCCTTCAGGTGCGGCTGCTTGATGTCCGGCGATCCGAGCTGTGTGCCGGCCTGGTAGTAGTACGGCGTGTACGTCTCCAGGCCCTGGTCGGCGTAGGCCGAGAAGCCGGAGATCGCGTCGATCGAGTCCCAGATCTCCTGGTCGCTCGCGGCCTTGGCGTCCGCGGGGACGGTGCCGCAGTCGGACAGCAGGCTGTACTGCCAGAACGCCCACACGTAGTCGAGGACGACGGCCTCGTACGCCTTGTCGAGGGTTCCGACGGTGTTGAAGGTCCAGCCGTTCTGGGCGGCGGCGGCCTCGTACTTGGCCTCCAGCGGCTCGCGGCGCACGAGCGCCTCGCGCTGGACGCCGTTCAGCCTGTCGCGGCACTCCTTGGTGCCGACCTTGGCGAAGAACCGGTCGTAGGCCGAGTCCTCCTTGTTGACGACGTCGTTGGGCGCGACGTACGCGACGATGCCGTCCATGTCGCGCGGGTAGAAGCGCTCGTAGTACGTCGCGGTCATGCCGCCCTTGCTGGCGCCGGTGGCGAGCCAGTTCTTCGGGTAGAGCTTCTTCAACGCGGTGAAGATGCGGTGCTGGTCGCTGGCCGCCTGCCAGATGTCCAGCTTCGACCAGTCCGCCGGGTCGGGGCGGGACGGGTTGAAGAAGCGGTACTCCATCGACACCTGGTTGCCGTCGACGATCGTCGTCGGCTCGGCGCGGCGCGGGTTGGTGTTGACGTTGTAGCCCGAGGTGTAGAACACCGTGGGCCGGGAGACGTCCTTGTGCAGCAGGGTGATGCGCTGCTTGAAGGTGCCCTTCCCCGGCTGGCGGTGGTCGATCGGCTGCTCGTAGTTCAGCACGAAGAAGCGGTAGCCGGGGTACGGCTTCTCCTCGATCAGGCTCATGCCCTCGATCGCCAGGATCCGGTCCTTGATGTCCGTGGCGGCGGCCTGTCCGGCGGTGGCCGGCGCTGCGGCGGCCGGCTCTGCGGCGGTGGCTGCCTGAGCCGTGAAACCGGCCGTGCCCATGGTGCCGATCAGCACGGCAAGCGGCAGCAGCCGGCCAAGCGTCTTGCGCATTCACCCTCCCCTTCAGTTCACTGCGGTCGCAGGTGAACCTAGCGGGGCCAACACGCAGCTGACCAGACCCAGTTGGGACGTGCGCTCAGCACAGGATCCAGCCGGATTCGGCGGACCCGACTCCGATGTCCCCCTTCACATACACACAGCGATTGATCGCGCCGACGGTAACAGGTCCGGCATATCGGGTGAACTGCCCGATGTCGCGGACCGGGACCCCGCCCCGCGGCTGGATGCTCACCGCCATCGGCCGGCGCGTGCCGGGATCCCGTGCGAAGGCGACGGCACACGCCTGGGTGCGGGTCTTGAAGACGCGCACCTCCCCCGCGGGGAACGGCAGCGTCTTGACGAGCTGTCCACCGCAGCCGCCCTCGGCGGCCCGGGCCGGCGGCGCCACCAGCAGACCCCCCAGGCAGAACGCGAGCACCGCCGTCGACATCCCCGCGCGGACGGCCCCCCGGCCGCCCCTCTTCTCTCTGCGCACCCCACTGCCCCCGGTCCCTTGCGCGTACTTATGTGCGTCATACGTACGTCCGTACGACGCACAAACCCCCCGGAAGGTTGCGCACAGCAAGATCCGGGGGGCCTGGAGGCGGAGGGCAGAGGGCGGAGGGCGGAGGGCGGACGCCGGCCGAGGGGCCGTTCAGGCCGCGGCGCGTTCGTCCTCGCCGAGGAACGTCCGCCACAGGACGGCGTACCGCCCGCCGCGGGCGAGGAGTTCGGCGTGCGTGCCGTCCTCCACCACCCGGCCGCGGTCCATGACCACGACCCGGTCGGCGCGCGCGGCCGTGGTCAGCCGGTGCGCCACCACGAGGGTGGTGCGCTTCCCGGCGAGCCGGTCCGTGGCCTGGTTGACCTGGGCCTCGGTGGCCAGGTCGAGGGCGGCCGTGGCCTCGTCGAGCAGCAGCACGTCCGGGTCGACGAGTTCCGCGCGGGCCAGGGCGATCAGCTGGCGCTGGCCGGCCGAGAGGTTGCGGCCGCGTTCGGCGACGGTGTGCAGGTAGCCGCCGTCGAGGGTGGCGATCATGTCGTGGGCGCCGACCGCGCGGGCGGCCGCCTCGACCTCCGCGTCGCTCGCGTCCGGCCGCCCGTACGCGATCGCGTCGCGCACCGTCCCCGCGAACAGGTACGGCTCCTGCGGGACCACCCCGAGCCGGCGGCGGAACGCCGTCAGGTCGAGCTCCCGCAGGTCGGTGCCGTCGGCCGTGACCCGGCCGCCGGTCGGGTCGTAGAACCGGGCCACCAGCTTCACCAGCGTGGACTTGCCGGCCCCGGTCTCGCCGACGAACGCGACGGTCTGCCCCGCCGGTATCCGCAGGCTGATTCCGGCCAGGGCCTCACTGCCCTTCTCGCCGCGCTCCTCGGCCGTGCCGTACGCGAAGTGCACGTCCTCGAAGGCGATCTCGCCGATCGGCTCCCGCACCCCGCGCGGGTCGGCGGGCAGCGGCGTCGTGGTCGGCTCGCGCAGCAGCTGCTGGATCCGGCCGAGGGAGACGGTCGCCTGCTGGTACCCGTCGAAGACCTGCGAGAGCTGCTGGACGGGGGCGAAGAACAGGTCGATGTACAGCAGGTACGCCACCAGCGCGCCGGTGGTCAGCGTGCCCGCCTCGACCCGGCCCGCACCGACGATCAGCACGGCCGCCGCCGCGCCCGAGGACAGCAGCTGCACGAACGGGAAGTAGACCGATATCAGCCACTGGCCGCGCACCCGCGCCTCGCGGTACGAGTCGCTGCGCTCCGCGAAGCGGGCGGCGCCCGAGCCCTGGCGGCGGAAGGCCTGGACGATGCGGAGCCCGGAGACGGACTCCTGGAGGTCGGCGTTGACCAGGCTGACCCGGTCGCGGGCGAGCTCGTACGCGGCGACCGACTTGCGGCGGAACACGATCGTGCCGACGACCAGCACCGGCAGGGTGGCGAAGACGATCAGCGCGAGCTCGACGTCGAGGACGAGCAGGGCGACGAGGATCCCGAAGAAGGTGAAGACGGAGACGACGGCGGTGACCAGACCGGTCTGCAGGAACGTCGACAGGGAATCGACGTCGGTGGTCATCCGCGTCATGATCTTGCCGGTCAGCTCGCGCTCGTAGTAGTCGAGGCCGAGGCGCTGGAGCTGGGCGAAGATCTTCACGCGGAGCGCATACAGCACGCGCTCACCGGTCCGGCCCGTCATCCTGGTCTCGGCGAACTGGGCCGCCCATTGGCCGAGGACCACCGCGAGGGCGAGGAGCGACGCCGCCCAGACGGCCCCGAGCGCGGCCTGCTCCACGCCCTGGTCGATGCCGTGCCGGATCAGGACCGGCAGCAGCAGGCCGGCGCCCGCGTCCGCGGCGACCAGGCCGAGGCTGACGGCGAGCGGTGCCCAGAAGCCGCGCAGCAGGCGGCGCAGGTTGTAGCTGTCCTCGGCGGCCGCGGCCCGCGCCTCGTCGACGTCCGGCGCGTCGTCGGCGGGCGGCAGCGACGCCACCTTGGCGAGCAGCTCCGGGGTGGCCGGCATCCCGGCCACGGCCCCGGCCATCGAGTGCGGGGGCCCGCCGGCGCCGGGGGCCCCCGCACTCGATGGCCTGTCTCT